>NZ_JBFHDY010000105.1:0-12747 GCF_041584495.1 Zhongshania sp. | reverse complement strand
GGTACTGACATTGATGTCTAAACGTTTAGCCGCGCCATAAGGGCCGTCTACTCGGCCCTTGGTCTCGGTGAGAATATGCTTGATATGCGCGGCGATGACCGCCTCTAAAGACTCATTTTCCGGGGCATTAATCTTGGCGACGGGGCTAGCTTGGTGAAGAGCAGCACGTGGTTTAGGCGATGGCGCGCCCAGCGCCATCTCTAAATCAAGGTATTCTCCGTGGCCCAGTATTACTGCGCGCTCAAGTACCGAGCCTAACTCCCTGATATTACCGGGCCAGCGATAGCGCTTTAAATTGCGCACATCTGCGGCCGACAGCGGTGGTACAGGCACTCCCATGCGCATCGCGGCGCGCTGAATAAAATGCTTGGCGAGGTCTTCAATATCGTCAAGTCGTTCATTCAGGGTTGGTAAGAATATCGGAAACACGGCGAGGCGATACCACAAATCTTCGCGAAAACTGCCCTCTTGTACCATCTTAGGAAGGTCGCGATGAGTGGCTGCAATCACCCTAACATCGACTAGCACGTCATGCTCACTGCCAACTTTTTGAATAATCCCGTCTTGTAACACCCGCAGTAATCGCACCTGCGCGGCGGGGGGGAGCTCACCGACCTCGTCAAGGAACAAAGTGCCGCCCCCTGCCCGCTCAAACCAACCACGTCGGCTGGCTAGCGCGCCGGTGAAGCTGCCTTTTTCGTGACCGAATAATTCGGAGTCAATCAGTTCTGGGGGCAGCGCGCCGCAGTTAACGCGCAGAAACGGCCCGTTGTGGCGCGCTGAGCGCTCGTGAATCGCGCGGGCGATGACCTCTTTGCCCGCGCCGGTTTCGCCTAGAATAAGGACCCCAGCAGGGCTTGGCGCAACTTGATTAACACGGCGCATCACCTGTTTTAACCCGCCATCGGCGCCGACAATATTCTCTGAAATAGAACGCAGCCCCAAACGGCTCAAAAGGTTTTGACGATCCGCCTCAGCCTTGGCCCGCAAGCGCTGAATATGAGTAAGTTGTTGGTCATTTTCGATGCAGGCCAGCAGTGGTTCGGCAAGGGCGATGAGCTGCTCGCATTGACTACTCGTGCATGCCGATTCGCAAATCAAGACCGCAACACCCAGCATGTCTGCGTCACGCCGCAGCGGTATTAACAGGGATATTCCATCGTCGGAATCTGAGCCCAGCAGAACCTTGAGCGCAGTCCGATGCGTGGCATCGCTTTGCTCACTTAACTGTGCAGTAGCGCGCGCCCAGCGCTGAATTGTCTCTAATGCAGAGGCCTCAGTAATCGGCCGCTGATTGAATATCTCGGGCACATGCTCATTGCGCCAGCCACCGCTTAAGCGCCACTCATCGGCGCCATTAAACGCAAATAAGTACAGTTCGTCGATGCTCGCTATTTCCCGTAACACCTCAATAAGCGACGGCATTAAGTCGCTAAGCACGGCATGCTTTCCGGCTTCAGTCCACAGGGCAAGAAGGTGCTTGTCAGCTTTAACGGTCATTTTTTACGTCTTATTTAGCGTAAATTCCGCTAAATATAGCGCACAAATACTTCATATATGACTAATTATTTCAAGGCTAATAAAGCGACATAAAAATATCCTTATAAAACAATAGCTTAATTTCACCACTGAATCTGGCATAAAGTTTGACAACAAGATGACAAACGCCACTTTCTGCCTTATAGGACTCTAAATGAAAATCTCACGCCGAACTCGCTTTTTTGCGCCCTTTGCGGGGTCATTCGTACTCGCCAGCTTGCTATCCAGCACAACAGTTGATGCCAAAGATTACAGCTTGCTAAATGTTTCCTACGATCCAACCCGGGAACTGTATCAAGAGTTTAACGCTGAGTTCAGTCGCTACTGGAAGGAAAAAACCGGCGACCAAATTGCCATCAAGCAGTCGCACGGTGGATCCGGCAAGCAAGCCCGCTCGGTTATTGATGGCCTGTCTGCCGATATGGTCACTTTGGCGCTGGCCTACGACATCGACGTCATCAGCAAGCAAACTGGCAAATTACCGAAAAACTGGCAGTCGCAACTTGCCAGTAATAGTGCCCCCTACACCTCAACCATTGTACTGCTGGTGCGGAAAAACAACCCGAAGAAAATCCACGATTGGGCGGACCTGATCAAACCTGGCGTTAGCGTGGTAACACCAAACCCTAAGACATCCGGCGGTGCGCGCTGGAATTACTTGGCCGCCTACGCGTTTGCTAAACACGCCTACGGCAGTGATGCCGCTGCGGAAGAATTTATCAGCACCTTGTTCAAACGGGTCAGCGTATTAGACACCGGAGCGCGAGCAGCAACCACAACTTTCGCTCAACGTGGCATAGGTGATGTGCTCATTACCTGGGAAAACGAAGCGTATTTAGCCCTCAATGAATTTGGCGCGGACAAATTCGAAATAGTATTGCCGTCGCTGTCAATTAAGGCAGAGCCTCCGGTTGCCGTGGTTGCTGCTAATGCCCAAAAGCACGGTGTGGCCAATATTGCGCAAGGCTATCTTGAATATCTATACAGCCCCCAAGGGCAAACCATTATCGCCAAACATTACTTCCGCCCAGCCAAACCTGAGCTGATAAGCAGCGCGGAGATCCCTCATTTACCCGAACTCAAGTTAGTCAATATCAACCAAGAATTTGGCGGCTGGGAGCAGGTGCAAGCCAAGCACTTTAAAGATGGCGGCGTGTTTGACCAACTCTATCGGCCACGTCGTTAATTACGGTGACCTCAACAAAAAAGGCTAAGGCTGAAATCAGTATGAAATTCAAAACTAAGTCGCCGCTACCGGGCTTTGCGCCAGCGCTATTTTACACCGTGCTGTATCTCGCCCTGATCGTCGTTATTCCGCTGTCGGGTCTATTCTTTAAAACTGCTGAATTAGGTCTGGCGCAATTTTGGGATTTTATCTCGGGTGAACGGGTAACTCACGCGTTGACGATCTCCTTCACTACCGCCTTAGCGGCGGCCATTATCAATGCAGTGTTTGGTTTAATCATCGCGTGGGTGTTTGTGCGTTACGAGTTTACTGGCAAGGGTCTATTCGATGCCATTATCGACCTGCCCTTCGCACTGCCAACGGCGGTTGCCGGTATTGCGCTAAGCACCCTTTACACGGGTAGCGGCTGGCTCGGTAACTTGTTTAACAAGGTCGGTATTGAAATTGCGTTTACCCCCATTGGTATTGTGATCGCATTAACCTTTATCGGCTTACCCTTTGTGGTGCGCAGTGTAGGGCCGGTGTTGCGGGAACTGGAAAAAGAACTTGAAGAAGCCGCCGCCTCGCTTGGCGCCAACCGCTGGCAAACCCTGTATCACGTGGTGTTTCCCACGTTGTTACCGGCTTTATTAAGCGGCTTTGCGCTGGCCTTTGCGCGTGGCGTTGGCGAATACGGCTCGGTGATTTTTATTGCTGGCAACGTGCCCTACGTGTCTGAAGTTGCGCCTCTACTGATCGTAATTAAATTAGAGGAATACGATTACGCTGGCGCCACCGCGGTGGCCGCCGCCATGTTGCTCATTTCCTTTGTGCTACTGATTCTTATCAACGCCCTACAAGCCTGGAGTCAGCGTTACAAATCTACCTCGGGCAATGTAAATGCTGCTCCAGATAAGGAGTTTGTCGCATGAGGCCGTCTACGCAGACAACAATTATAAAGGTGACAGGCCATTCGGCCATTAGCGAAGGCAAGCTCACGCGCTGGGCATTAACGACTATTGCGCTGAGTTTTCTAGTACTGTTTTTGCTGCTGCCCTTATTTACCGTGTTTGCCGAAGCATTACGCAATGGCTGGCAAACCTACGGCAAAGCCTTGAGCGATGCCGACGGCTTAGCGGCAATTAAGCTGACGGTCATCGCCTCGGCGATTGCGGTACCCTTAAATCTTATTTTTGGGGTCGCAGCAGCCTGGTCAATTGCCAAGTTTGAGTTTCGCGGCAAGGTCTTATTGACCACCCTGATTGATTTGCCATTTTCGGTATCGCCCGTGGTGACCGGCTTGATCTTTGTGCTGATGTTTGGCGCCAGCGGTTGGGCGGCGCCCTTACTAGATAACACCAATATTCAAATTTTATTCGCGCTGCCCGGCATTGTTTTAGTGAGTATCTTTGTCACCTTTCCGTTCATTGCGCGGGAATTGATCCCATTAATGCAGGAACAAGGCAGCGACGAGGAACAAGCGGCTTTAAGTCTTGGCGCCAATGGCTGGCAAACGTTTTGGCATGTCACCCTGCCCAATATTCGCTGGGGCCTGCTCTATGGCGTGCTGCTCTGTAATGCCCGTGCCATGGGTGAGTTCGGCGCGGTGTCAGTAGTGTCTGGGCATATTCGCGGCGAAACCAATACCCTGCCCTTGCACGTGGAAATTCTTTACAACGAATACAATTTTGCCGCCGCTTTTGCCATGGCCTCAATTTTAGCCTGCTTGGCACTCGTGACACTGGCCATAAAAGCCGTACTGGAAAAAGGCCACGGCTTAAAACATTAATCTCGATCTTATTGGAAACACAAACAATGGAAATTCAATTAAGCGGCATAAGCAAACAGTTTGGCCAATTTAAAGCCTTGAATAACGTCGATCTTACCATTCAGTCCGGGGAGCTTTTAGCCTTGCTTGGACCGTCTGGCTCCGGCAAAACCACCTTGCTGCGCATTATTGCCGGCCTAGAAATTGCCGACATTGGCAGCGTTTACTTTGATGGGGTCGACATGGCCAACACCCTATTACGTGAGCGACAAATTGGCTTTGTGTTTCAGCATTACGCTTTGTTCAAACACATGACCCTGTGCGAGAACGTGAGCTTTGGCCTGAGGGTTAAAACCCGCGCCTTTCGCCGTTCGAGCGCAGCGATTCGAGCTCGCGCCGATGAACTATTAAAACTGGTGCAATTGGGCGGTTTAGAAGATCGCTACCCCCACCAATTGTCTGGCGGCCAACGTCAGCGGGTGGCCCTTGCCCGCGCCTTGGCTATAGACCCCAAAGTACTTCTCCTCGACGAGCCCTTTGGCGCCCTAGACGCCAAAGTCCGCAAAGAACTGCGCCAGTGGCTGCGCGATTTGCACCAGCAAACCGGCGTCACTACGGTGTTCGTTACCCACGACCAAGAGGAAGCGCTGGAATTGGCTGACCGGGTGGTAATTATGCAAAAAGGCGAAATCGCCCAGCTCGGCAGCGTCGATCAAGTCTATAAACAACCCGCCTCGCCACTGGTGTTCGACTTTTTAGGTGACAGTAATATTATCGCCGCGCAATTGCGGGGCGATGCAGTGCATGTCGGCGACGCAGCAATCGGTCCCTATCCAAGCACGGCAAATACCGCCGCGCTGGATGAGGGCGCGGTCGATGTTTATGTTCGCCCCAGCGATTTGCGCATTGCCGACGCCGAGCAAGTAGGCATCAAGGTGGTGGTAAAAAGCATTCAACGCACCGGTCCGATTGTGCGCGCCGAGGTCAGTTTTTCAGCTTGCACTTTTGGCCAAAGTCATTCAACACTTCGCGTTGAGCTGCCCCATTTACATCACGACGTACCCCGCTTTCAGATCGACGCCACCTTGCGGCTACGCTTAATGCAGTTCAGCGTGTTTGCCCCACAAACAATCACACCAGTACGGGAGCAACTTAGTGCGCCAATCCTTATTGGTCAAAAACGGGAACGTCTCGCTGGATGATGTAAATAAAGCCATTGACCTTACCATTGTGGTAAGGTCAATGATCAAGCCTCGCTCAACGGAGGGCTTAATCATGGGTGCATCTACACGCAATACCCCTAGCAGGGTTCACAATAAAGCGACGTTGCAACTGACTATTCTTGGTATGAACTGCGGCGCTTGCGTAGGCAGGATCACTCGAGCGCTCAATGAACTTGACGGTATTCAAGCGGTCGAGATTAATTTGGCTGCGAAATCAGCAAATATCATCGTTAACGACGCCGACATGAATTCCGGCACCATCATTGCCGCCATTGCCGAGGCGGGCTATCAGGCTTCACCGATAGCACTCGCCAACAATGGGTAAAGGAGCTAACCATGACTGCATCCGCAACAAGCACGCACTCGACTCAGCAGGAACTTCGCTTTGGTATAGAGGGCATGAGCTGTGCCTCCTGTGTTAGTCATATTGAAAAAGCACTCAACGCCGTCGAAGGCGTTAGCAAGGTTAGCGTTAATTTGGCGACCGAAACGGCGCAAATTACCCTAGCCAAAGCGGTAGCCAGCGAACAGCTGAGCGCGGCAATTGAAAATGCGGGCTACCATGTAAGTACCAGCACGGTTCGCCTAAAGATTGGCGGCATGAGCTGCGCCTCCTGCGTTGGCCGAATCGAAAAGGCCTTGCAAGCAACACCCGGTGTGCTTGCCGTGAGCGTAAATTTAGCAACAGAAATCGCCAATATAGAAGTTGCTAAAGATGCCATTAGCAACGCCGAATTAATCGCCGCCGTCAGCAATGCGGGTTACCAGGCCACGCAAGACAATAACCACGCCAAAGTAAAATCAGATGCGACAAGCAGCACCTCTAGCAAAGAAGCCCGCGCTGTCGTTATTGGCGCCATTTTATCGGCGCCCTTATTTTTGCCGATGGTTTTTAGTGTGTTTGGTAGCCAGTGGATGGCGCCGGGCTGGCTGCAATTTTTACTCGCAACGCCGGTACAGTTTTGGCTGGGCGCGCGCTTTTACCGCGCTGGCTGGGCCGCAATTAAGGCCAAAACCGGCAATATGGATTTACTGGTCGCACTCGGCACTAGCGCCGCTTACGGCCTAAGCGTGTTTGAATTAATGCGTCCGTATTTTGTGGAGCAAGCGCACAGCGGCGGCCATGCTAGTGGCCACTATTACTTTGAAGCCTCCGCCGTTGTTATTACCTTGGTGCTACTGGGTAAATGGTTAGAAGGCCGCGCCAAACGCCAAACTACAGCGGCCATTCAGGCCCTGCAATCCCTACGCCCGGCTACTGCGCGAGTTCGTGGCGAGAACGGTGACAAAGAAGTGGCCGTTGACGATATCCGCAGCGGCGATTTGATCATCGTAAAACCCGGCGAGCAAATCCCCGTAGACGGCGTGATTAAAGAAGGTGCCAGCCACATCGACGAGTCTATGCTCACCGGCGAAAACCTGCCCGTTAGTAAAGACGTGGGCGATAAGGTCACCGGCGGCGCGATCAATGCCGACGGCGTCTTAGCGATTGAAACCACCGCAATCGGCAGCGAATCCACCCTGTCGCGCATTATTCGCATGGTTGAAAATGCCCAAGCCGCCAAAGCGCCAATCCAGCGCTTGGTAGATCAAGTCAGCGCCGTGTTTGTACCGGTGGTGTTGGTGATTGCCCTCGCCACCTTAATCGCCTGGTGGCTTTATAACGGCGATATTCAAGGCGCGATCATCAATGCCGTCGCGGTATTGGTTATCGCCTGCCCCTGTGCACTTGGTTTGGCCACGCCCACGGCGATTATGGCGGGTACTGGGTTGGCGGCAAAATACGGCATATTAATCAAAGACGCTGAAGCGCTGGAAATCGCCCACAAAACCACCACGGTGATATTCGATAAAACCGGCACCTTGACCGTGGGCAAACCAAGCCTAACCGCCACCAAGGCTGTAAATGGCGATGAGCGCGAATTAATTCGCCTAGCCGCCGCCGTGCAATCCGGCAGCGACCACCCGCTGGCAAAAGCGATTATGGCGAGAGCCGAGGAACACAGCATCAGCGTTGGCCACGCCAGTAATGCCAAAGCCTTGGCCGGTCGCGGGGTGAGCGCCCATGTTGATGGACAGCAACTAAATCTAGGCAATACCCGCTTAATGAAAGAGCTGAATATTGAGCGTGGCGATTTAGCGCAAGCCGCCGAAGACTTAGAAGCTCAAGGCAACACCCTGTCATGGTTGGCGGTTGAAGGTGATAGTTCAAAACTGCTTGGTTTACTGGCCTTTGGCGACGAGATCAAAGCCTCCGCGGCCCAGGCCATCGCGCAACTGCGCGAGAAGGGAATAGAAACGATTATGCTCACCGGCGACAATCAAGGCAGCGCCAGTGCTGTTGCCAAAAAATTAGGCCTGAGCGATTTTATTGCCAATGTCTTACCCGACGACAAGGCCAAAAAAGTCAGCGAGCTGCGCAAGGAAGGCCGCATTGTCGCCATGGTCGGCGACGGCATAAACGATGCCCCTGCCCTCGCCGCAGCCGATATTGGCATTGCCATGGCCACCGGTACGGATGTGGCCATGCACACCGCGGGTATTACCTTAATGCGTGGCGACCCCGCGCTTGTTGCCGATGCTATTGCGATTTCCCAGCGCAGTTACCGTAAGATTAAACAAAACCTCTTTTGGGCCTTTATCTATAATGCTATAGGCATCCCGCTGGCCGCGCTTGGCTTATTAAGTCCCGTTATAGCCGGTGCGGCCATGGCCTTTAGCAGCGTGAGCGTAGTGAGTAACGCCCTGCTGCTAAAACGCTGGAGACCAGACAGCGTTAGCTCAAACAGCGAGAAGGAAGGAGCCTGAGATGAATATTGGTGAAGCCGCCAAAGCCAGTGGCATATCGGCAAAAATGATCCGCCACTACGAGGGGATTGGTCTTATTGAGCAATCTCACCGCAGCCCTGCGGGCTACCGTATCTACTCAAAAAATGACCTACATACGCTGAGTTTTGTAAAAAGCGCGCGCTCATTGGGTTTTTCCTTGGATCAAATAAAGCAGTTATTGTCGCTGTGGCAAGACCGCGAACGGGCCAGCAGCGACGTAAAGGCCCTAGCCGAACTTCATATAAAAGAACTAGACGACAAAATTGCCGAGCTCAGCGCCATGCGCAATCTATTGCAGAGTTTAACCACTCAGTGCCATGGTGATGACCGTGCCGAGTGCCCTATACTTCAAGGTTTAGAGCAACCATGTGTTGGCGCTAGCACAAAAAAGACCTAGTATTAGTGTTAGATCGCAAACGTATCGAACTTATCTTTAGAAAATGGGGCTTATTACTACGCGTAAATTGCTGACAAATTATGAAGAAGATTTTTAACATCCACGCGCTTAGCTTCTTAATACTGATTTACTTCAGTAAGTCAGCACTGGCTGGCGTGCCGATGTTAACGATGAACCATTCGGCCAACACTCAACACCAGGCAATTGCGTCGTCAGACAGCCATTGCCTCAGTCAGAGCGCACATCATAGCTCTCCCCCCGACTCAGCAATGCATAGCAAAATGAGTCAACACACCGCATCTCACGATGTAGGCGACAGCCACTGCGATGCTACATGCCAGTGCTGCGTCGGCAGTTGCAGTACGCTTGGCCTACTCAATACGGATCATACGAATCACGCCATTAAATCACCTAAGCTAAAAACCGACTTCGATCTGCAGCTGCTTCCCCGGCGCGCCTCATCGCGCTTTAAACCCCCAATTATTGGCTAATCACAGGCAAGTTATGTCGGTAATGCAAGTGCCGCATATTCACTCGCATCGAACAAGCCGCTCCCCAGAGCAATTCATTACTGACCATGTTTATTCACGCTATGACGCTTACATGGTCAAGGTCTATGTTAACTTTTATGGAAATTAACCATGAAGCATAAAAATTTTTCATCAACAGGGCCGAGTGCATTCGCTGCCGCTCGCCTATCCCGACGCCAATTTGTGACCGGTGCAGCTGGCGCTAGCGCGCTAATTGGCTTGGGTGGCAGTCCTCTGAGTTGGGGCTTGTCAAATTCAGAAAAACCAACGGAAATACCGAGCCTACGCGGCAAACATTTTGATTTAGATATTGGCTATCAGCCAGTCAACTTTACAGGTAGATCGAGAATAGCTACAACTGTTAATGGCAGTGTGCCCGGCCCTATCTTACGTTGGCGGGAAGGCGACAATATCACTCTGCGGGTGCGCAACCACCTTGCCCACGACAGTTCCATTCACTGGCACGGCATGATACTGCCCGCTGAAATGGACGGCGTACCCGGTATGAGCTTTGCTGGTATTAAGCCCGGTGAGTATTTTGACTATGCCTTTAAAGTTCAGCAAAGCGGCACGTATTGGTATCACAGCCATTCAGGGTTTCAGGAGCAGACCGGCGTCTATGGCGCCATTGTGATCGAACCGAAAGAACCCGATCCAGTCGCTTACGACCGAGACTACGTAGTGCAGCTCTCTGACTGGTCAGATGAGGCGCCAGAAGCCATTTACGCCAAGCTAAAAAAGCGCGGTGATTACTATAATTTTAACGAACGTACCGCCGGTGATTTATGGCGAGATATTAAAGAAAAAGGTCTAAGCCAAACCTGGTCTGATCGCCGTATGTGGAATCAAATGCGCATGAGCGAGCGAGATATCGCCGACGTAACTGCATACACCTACACCTACCTAATGAACGGCGCAACGCCAGAACAAGGTTGGACGGGACTCTTTAAGCGCGGCGAAAAAATTCGTCTGCGATTCATCAACAGCGCCGCCATGACGATATTCGATGTGCGTATTCCCGGCCTTAAAATGACCGTGGTCGCCGCCGACGGCCAAAACGTCGAGCCCTTTACCATTGATGAATTTCGGATCGGTGTGGCAGAGACCTACGACGTTATTGTTGAGCCCAGTGACGACAGTGCATATTGCGTATTTGCGCAAAGCATAGACCGCAGCGGCTTTACGCGTGGCACCCTCAGCGCCAACCCCGCCTTAAGTGCAGTCATTCCAACGATGGATCCCGCCCCCGTCTTAACCCACCGCGATATGGGCATGGCGATGACAGGTATGGGCCATGGCGACCAAAACATGGGGGGAATGGATCACAGCCAGCACAATATGGGCTCGATGAAAGCCATGGGTCACAGCGGCCATGACATGAGCAATATGAGGGGCATGGATCATAGTCAACACGATATGGCCGCCATGAGTATGGCGATGGCAGTGCCTTTGGGCAAAGCGGGCTTTGGCAGCAACAATGAAATCACCCATGTAAAAACCGAATTCGGCCCGCAGGTAGACGCCCGCGCCGAGACCCCGCAAAGCGGACTCGATGACCCCGGCATTGGTTTGCGCAACCACCAGCAGCTATATGGTCGTAAAGTGTTGCGCTATAGCCAACTCCGCAACTTGCATCCAACGAAAGACCGCCGCGAACCCAGTCGTGAAATTCAGCTACACCTTACCGGCAATATGCACCGCTATATGTGGTCGGTAAATGGGATCCCCTTTGCGGATGCCGAGCCGCTTGCGCTGAGCTTTGGCGAGCGCGTGCGCATCACCCTAGTCAACGACTCGATGATGACCCACCCAATCCATTTACACGGTGTGTGGAGCGAACTGGAAACCGGCGACCCTGAATACATTCCCCGGAAGCACACAATTATGGTTCAACCCGGTTCAAAAATCAGTTATCTCGTGACGGCAGATGCAATGGGCCGTTGGGCCTACCACTGCCACCTGCTCTACCACATGCCCGGTATGATGCGCGAAGTGCGCATCAGCCATAACGGAGGTGCAGCATGAAAATGACTAAGCGCGGATTCGCCGCGAGCGCACTGTGCGTGGCGTCAAACAATATCAGTTTTGCCCACGAGGCAGCCGACCCGCTTATCAGCATGGTGTCGATAAACCAACTGGAACAGCGCCTTAACCACGACACCCAAACCAGCGATCGCGATATTAGCCACTGGAATGCCGAAGTATGGCTCGGTAAAAACCTCGGCAAATTATGGCTAAAAACCGAAGGCGAATTGGTCGACAGCCAGCGTGAAGAATCTGAACTGCAAGTGCTTTACAGTCGCGCGATAGCCCCCTACTGGGATCTTCAAACCGGGTGGCGCGGCGACTTTAACCCAGAGCAAAACCAGCACTGGTTTGCCGTTGGCTTAAAAGGCTTAGCACCCTATTTCTTTGAAATAGACAGCGCGCTATTTTTTGGCGAAGGCGGCCAAACTGCATTGCGCATCGAAGCCGAGTACGAACTCATGTTTACCCAGAAACTGATCCTTAGTCCCGAGCTAGAAACCACCCTTTATAGCCGCAATGCGCCAAGGCATGAGCAAGGCAACGGCCTGGCAAAAATTAATGCTGGCCTGCGCCTGCGCTACGAAATTCGCCGCGAATTTGCACCTTATATTGGGATTAATTGGGAAAAGAAATACGGTAATACCGCTGACATAAGCAGACGTAACGGCGGCGATATCGAAACCCTACAATGGCTGGCTGGTGTTAAAATTTGGTTTTGAATAGTCAGTTTAGTCACCGGGATTAACGTGCAATAAAACAAGCCCTAACAAATTTGCTAGGGCTTTAAAAAATCACCCGTAACTTAATATTTTCTTGACGCGGAAAAGTCATTTTAAGTTGATGCGCCACTCATACGTTGTAATACGACAGAGTGCTAATGGCTAATAAGGGGGCGGCCAAGTGCAATGTACGGCTACGCATTCAAAGTGTTTTGGGGTTGAGCGTTAGTATTATTGCCACGGAACCAACAAGTGCCCAGCCTTTACATAAATAAGCGCACCGTCTTCCTTTGTAAACGGAGTATGCCGACTCAGGTGCGGGCTGCGTAACCAAGAACCTTTTGGATAAGCGCCGTGCTCGTCGTGAAAAGTGCCCTCTATAACAAATATTTCTTCGCCCCCCCAATGTTGATGAGTGCTAAATTGTGTATTGGGCGCCCACTTTACTAAGGCTACGTGTTCGCCTTCAAATTCATGCAATGACATGACTGTTAGTCCGTCAACAAGGCCCTGCCGCCACGATGCTGTGTGCGTATTAATCACCTTTTG
>NZ_JBFHDY010000104.1:0-13093 GCF_041584495.1 Zhongshania sp. | reverse complement strand
GCAAAAAAAAAAGCCGCGCTAAAGCGCGGCTGATTCGCTCACGGAAATGATTACTTGCTGTTTTCGATCATATAATCGACTGCCGCTATCACTTCATCGTCAGAACAGCTCATGCACAAGCCCTTAGCTGGCATCATACCGATATTGCTAAAGCCATTAATAGCATTGCTATAGACCTGGTCCATACCTTTGGCGCTACGCGCTTTCCAGTCTGCCGCGTCCCCAAGCTTTGGCGCGCCGCCAGCACCAACGGCATGACAGCCTTGGCAGCTACTTTTGTATACTTCTTCACCTGATTTAGCTGCGCCACCGGCCGCGGCAACTGCAGCGCCACAGCTGCTATCACCCTGTAGACAAACCTTACCCGCGGGCTGAATACGAGACTCAACTTCGCTGTACTGCTTATCGGTCAGCGCCCAAGCAGACACACACACCATGAGCAAACCAACAACGGCCGCCAATTTCTTTAACATTACACTCTTCACAGTTTACGCCCTCTCGACATTCAGGGCTGATCAGCCCGCAAATTTACTGGCGGCATTATAGCGGCATGACCGCGATTACTCCAACACTGGCATTTATCCATCGCGATTACGCCCACAAAAACGGGCGACCAGAGCCGCCCCTTTTCCATATTTGGCTAAAACTAGCGTTTAACCAAGCCCTCCAGTCGTGTCGCAGCGCCCAGTAAATCCGGCCGGGCAAAGGGATTATCGGTGAACTGAACATTTAAGTAGGGTTTTGTCACATGCGCTGCAGTCACTACCGGACCAAGTGCATTCGGCATTGCCCCTGCAGTGGTTAACGTCACGGAGCTCAAGGTATACGGCCCTGACACACCTGCCTCGCGGAGGATCAAACCGTAAAAGCGTAAGTCTACCCAGTGACTGCCGGGCTTCAAATGAACCGCATTTTGCGATAAAGACAAGGGTTCACCCAAAGCTGAGGCCAAGACGCCCGCCAAGTGGTAACGACCGGCGACCGCAACATCTACCTTGGCGGCAACCACTACGCTGCCGTCGCTCAAGCGATCTCGATACTCGCCATTGCGCTGCGCGCCCGACTGACTAAAGAGGAAACCGCCCAGCGCGACGCGCTGGTCTTGATCTGTATTAACAGCAGTCACTTTGATAGCGATATTCTTGGCGCTACCCAAGTCCGGCTGATGGCTCGCGGGCAAAACATAGCTGGCGGTATACACCCCGTCCCCCCGCTTGTTGATCGCCACCTTTGCCATCATCGCGATAGCTCAGCAGGGCCAGTTGCTGACCATTATTGTCGACCAACTCCCCAGTCAGAGCCCAAGGCCCGGCAGCACTCCTTGGCGCTGGCGCCAGTAAATTCACTGGGTTTACTGGGCGCTCAGCTAGCGAGGAGTAAAAATGCGCCGTGTCGCCAGTACCATAGCGAATATCCGAAGCCCACACTGACAACGCAGGTCCGGCGCCCGCAGGCCCCGCCTGGGTTTGCACTGTCGCTTGACGCCCCGCTTGCAGGGGGTCAGCTAGGGCTCCGGATGCCGGCTGCGACCACTTACGGTAACGGCCCATGGTGTGGTACTCCGCCGCCTGCGCCGTGAGATCTGGCGTTACCACCGCGATTGTCGCCATTGGCGCCAAACTAAATAACGATGCCGCCAATAGGGGCTGAATGTTTTTTCTTTCCATTGTGAGACTCCCTTAAATTAGGCCAATTAATACAAAGTGCAAATAAAACTAGCACTGGTCATTGAACTCTGGACTTGGGTATTGGCTGCGCACGGCGCGCCGCTACATGTCCAAATGCCATTGGGAATCTGCCGACGTACATCAGAGTCGCTGGCGTCGCGTTCGTCACTGTGATTTTCATGGGCCGCGTCCAAGTTCCGGAAACCGGAAACCGGAAACTTCCTGTTTGGCGCTATTGCCGCACACATTACTGTTGTTGTAGCTCGCGCTACCACTACAGGCAAAAATAGAGGCGTATTGCACAACGCCGTCGTCTTCACCGCTTAAGCAGGCGATGGCGCCAAATATGGCTTCGTAGCCCCCTGTTAGGTAGATGTTTTTCGCTGGCTGCACTGGCGTAAGTGCGAACCTGCACATCATCGCTGCTGCGCAGCCACCACGTCGCATCATCACAGTCCTGTATCCAAGCTGCGGCCCAGTTGCAGCCCCACTGGAACCGGTACGCACCGCCTAAGGTAATCACAATGCCAACGCGTGTTGCCACGGTGTGTCATAGGGTCCGTTGTAATTGTAGTTTGGGTCAGAGGCGTCATTATTTCCCAAGATATAATCCGTTACCGTTCCGCCCATGCTGTGGGCAATAATCCAAAATGGGCCACCTTGAGCATAGGTTTGCGCGCAGCGATTACCGCCACCATCGGCAACGCCATTGGTTGCCGCAACGATTTCATTGGCTACCTCGCCGGCCGCCAAGGCATCCCTATAGGGTTTGGTGCCGTTGTAACCCACCACATAGTGTGACGCCGAGTAATTTTTAGTGGCGGTACGCACAAAGTCGTTACTGCCATTTACCCAGTAATTACGCGCTGAATTCCAGCTGGTATAGGTATTGGTGTCCGTTTGCTTGCGGTGTACAAAAATCAAACACGGCGCCGCGAGAACATCACTCACAGCGAAGAACAAACACAAGCCCAAGGCCGCACGCAGTGCGGATAAATATCTCATAGCTAAACTCCCATTTATTATGCATTGTTTTATTTCGGGTTTACCCGCCACTGGTTCACGTATGCGGTGCGCAATTAAAACGAGTCGCTACAGTTAAAGAGATGATCTAGATATCGGCCAATAAGCCGAATGAGTTGTCACAATTTATTAGATTTATGTCATAGTGGTCGCAAATGATACCTGGCGTATTCAGCAAGATCTTGATTTATTTATTGTTTATAGATTACGACGGAGTTCACATTTACGTAGCCGCAATCAAGGACAACGCGCGCCAACATCAGAGCTTAAGGCACCAAAAATTGGCGCTGCCAACCGCCCTCACTCTGGGTCCATAAAGTCCGTTGATGCATATCGCCACCCCCACCGACCTGCCAGCGCTCGACAAAATTCACTGTCAGCTGCAAACCCAAGGCATTATCCATCAGCGGGATATCCTCATCGCGGGGATAATCCGCTTTGAGCTTCGCTATGTCAGCGAGGAAAGCCTCTCTACTTTCTATGACGGCACTTTGTGCCTGGTGATTTACATAATAGAGGTCAAGGATTTTTGCTTCATAGGGCTTGCGCTGCCAATGATCATTCATCTCAGCCGCCGATAATTCGCGAAGTTGATTGCCACCCAAGCGGTATTGGCGCAGCAACTCCGGCCAAAAAACCAAGATTTCAAAGTTCCCGTTATTTTTCAGCTGCTGCCACTTGGGGCTACTGGCGCTGACAAAGAGCACTAGGGCGTTATCGGTCACTGCGCGCAATACCAATGTTCGCGTTACCGGCCTACCATCAAGCCCGACTGTGGCCAGTGAGCAATAACGCGCATTCGCCAATTTTTGAGCTTGCGCCGCTTGCCAATCCACGGCGAAATCCGCGATGGGATCAAACATAAATTAGTCCAAGTATAAGTAAACGCTAAAGAGTATTTAGTATTGCACTATTGGCGCGCGGTGCAGCCAGCAATCACCTTCTAACATGGCCAACATCGCGTGCGCACAATCAGCGAAACTAATACGCGAAAAGCCATTGAAGCGGTCAAAACCTAGGCGATAATCACCTCGCATCGGCCCCGGAGTCATTTGCAGTCGCCGCGCAAGGCATCGAGAATAATCCGCGTCACATCAGTGCAGAGATCCGGCGGCGACCGCCTGCTGCAAACACTCACTGCCAAGCTGACCAGTGGCACCAAACAATGTAATTTTCATCGCAACAGCGCCCACTTTAATACCGCTATTATTTGATGCTCGGACACCAGAACGGGCGTACACAAAAAAGGGCGAGGCTTAAAATTAAGACCTCGCCCTTTTGTTACCGCTTCGTTCTACGCCATCCGGTGCAAGGCACAAATCTTATTACCCGATGGGTCCCGCAAATAGGCGAGGTATAATTTTCCTAAACCACCTTCGCGAACACCCGGCGCCTCTTCGCAGCTCACGCCGCCATTGGCCAATCCCGCTGCGTGCCAAGCGTCAGCTTGCGCCGGATCTTTGGCGGCAAAGCCGATAGTAGAGCCATTGCCATGGCTTGCGGCATTACCGTCGATTGGCGGCGTAATCGCAAAAATGCCGCTCTCGGTAAAATAAAAGCAACGACCCCGGTCGTCAAAAACACCCGGCTGGTAACCCATTGCGCCGAGAACAGCGTCGTAAAATACCTTCGACGCCTGAACATCATTTGCACCAACCATAATATGACTAAACATTTGTTATTCTCCTTGTATCGACTATACGCAACTCGCAATTGAGCTTACGCTATAAATGACTCATTCCGTTCCGCAAATTTCAAAAGCGACAATCACAGTAAAACCTCTGCTTCATCGCCGCTGGTTTCAAGCCAACTCTTGCGGTCTGGCGCCCGTTTTTTAGACAACAGCATGTCCATCAGGCCATCGGTTTCGTCGCCGTCTTCTATCGACAATCGCACCAACCGCCGCGTATTGGGATCCATAACCGTCTCGCGCAATTGCAGCGGATTCATTTCACCCAAGCCTTTAAAGCGGGTGACCGCTATTTTGCCGCGCTTATTTTCAGCTTCGAGACGATCCATAATGCCCTGCTTCTCGGCATTATCCAGCGCATAAAATACGTCTTTACCAAGGTCAATACGGTATAGCGGTGGCATGGCGATATAAACATGCCCCTTCTCAACTAATGGTCTAAAGTGCCGCAAAAACAGCGCACACAACAAAGTGGCAATGTGCAGTCCGTCTGAGTCCGCATCGGCTAGCACGCATATTTTATTGTAACGCAGACCGCTAAGGTCATTTGAGTCGGGGTCGATGCCCATGGCCACGGAGATATCATGCACTTCCTGTGAGGCCAAGATCTGCTGAGACTCGACTTCCCAGGTATTTAAAATTTTGCCGCGCAAGGGCAGTATCGCCTGAAACTGACGATCTCGCGCCTGCTTGGCCGAGCCACCCGCCGAGTCACCCTCAACCAGAAACAGCTCGGATCGCTCGATGTCGCCACCGGAACAGTCGGCCAATTTACCGGGTAACGCAGGCCCCGCGGACACTTTTTTACGCACCACCTTTTTGGCTTTACGCATACGCGACTGGGCATTGTTTATGCAAAGTTCGGCAAGCTTTTCGGCATCTTCGGTATGCTGGTTTAGCCACAGGCTAAAGGCGTCTTTGGCGACCCCTGACACAAAAGCGGCGGCTTCTCGCGAGCTTAAACGCTCCTTGGTCTGGCCTGAAAACTGCGGGTCGGCCAATTTAGACGACAACACATAGCTGCATTTTTCCCAAATATCGTCAGGTGCGAGTTTGACACCACGGGGAATCAAGCTGCGAAATTCACAAAACTCGCGCATGGCGTCAAGCAAACCGCTGCGCAAGCCATTTACATGGGTGCCGCCCTGCGCCGTGGGAATCAGATTCACATACGACTCAGCTAGCGGCTCGCCGCCCTCGGGCAACCACTGCACCGCCCAATCTACCGCCTCAGAGCGGCCGCTAAAATGACCGATAAACGGCTCTGCTGGCAGCGTGTCGTACTCGCGAGTATGGCTGGCCAGGTAGTCACGCAAGCCATCTTCGTAATACCACTCTTCGCTCTCGGTACCCGTCTCATCGACAAAGATAACCTTCAGGCCTGGGCATAAAACTGCCTTTGCCCGCAATACATGCTTGAGGCGCCGCACCGAGAATTTGGCGGTGTCGAAATACTTAGGGCTAGGGGTAAAGCGAATATAAGTGCCGGTATTGCGCTTGCCGCAACTATCAATCACCGCCAGCTCCGACGCCTTGTCGCCGTCAGCAAAGAACATTTGATGCACTTGGCCGTCGCGTTTAATAACAATTTCAAGCGCGCTAGACAGGGCGTTAACAACCGACACCCCTACCCCGTGCAAACCACCGGAGAATTGATAATTGTCATTTGAGAACTTACCCCCAGCATGCAGGGTACACATAATGACCTCCACCCCCGGCAAGCCCTGTTCCTTGTGAATATCTACCGGCATGCCGCGACCGTCATCGGCGCAGCTCAGGGAACCGTCATTGTAGAGCGTAACCGTGACTTCTTTGGCGTGCCCAGCCAACGCCTCATCGACGCTGTTATCGATCACTTCTTGAGCAAGATGATTTGGCCGAGTGGTATCAGTGTACATCCCCGGCCGCTTGCGAACTGGCTCTAAACCGGTAAGAACTTCTATGGACTGCGCATCATATTGTGACATTTAAAACCATTTTAGCGGCAGGGCCGCATTGTCTAATTATGTAATAAAACGCCGTCGCCAATGCGGCAACGATCCTCAACTATTCATTTTGCAGTGGCATTACGCCAACTGCAAAAAATCCACCACGGCCTCTAAATGGCGGTCAAAGCCCTGAAAGCTGTGATCGCCACCTGCCTCCACGGTGATTTTGCCACCCCGATAAAAATCGAGGGCTCGGCGGTAATCCAATACTTCATCTGCCTCTTGTACCAATACCCAGTAGCGACTGGCTTGAGGCGCCACACCCATATTGCGAAGCGCATCAATATCGGCCGTTGTGAGGCTAAAATCCACCTCGGTATACGGGTTGCGATGGACACCAATAAAATGTTCGGCAAAATTATGTGGCTCAACCGCTGGGTTGATCAAGACCGCGGACAAATCATAGCGCTCTGCCATTACCGTGGCCAAAAATCCACCGAGGGAGCTACCGACCAGACCAAGAGGCCCCGCGCGCTGTCGCAGGCAATCTTGCACTAGGCGATCAACTTGCTGACACGCTTCACCGGGGTTATTCGACAAACCGGGAATTATACAGTCAATATCCGGATACTGAGCGGCAACAAATTCACCGAGCTGCTGAGCCTTGGTTGAGAGCGGTGACGATAAAAAACCATGAATATAAATTAGCGTTGCCGTCATTCGTAACCACGAGCCGAATTATCAACCGCGAATATTACATCTTTTACCCGCGACACTCTCGTCTGAAACTCACGTTTATCCCCCAGCCAAAACCGGCGATAAGCTGGATTGCACTCATCCAAAGCAAAATTAGCACTGTTAGGCGCGAACTGAACACAGGTCGAGGGTGTGCTTAGCAAGCCAATATTTTGAAACAATTGCTCTGACTGCTGGTGAACGTGACCGCAAACAATCGCTTTAAACTGATCTTTATTGGCAATGGCGGCAAACACCGCGTCGGCATTTGCGATCCGCTGCTCATCGAGCCAAGCACAGCCGACCGGCTGCAAATGGTGATGCACAAAAACTAGCGCGGGGCAATCAACGCGCGCAGCGTCGGCCAAGATCGCTAATTGATCGGCGGCCAAATTACCGCCAACCTGCCCCGGCACCGATGAATTTAAAAATACCAGCTGCCAGTCGCCCAACTCAATACGACTCGGCATCCACTGGGCACCGACAATATTCTGCATCAGCTCGCTATTGTCATGGTTGCCCGGCAGCCACACTATTTGCTTTGCCATTCCCTTCAGGCGCGCAGCCAAACGCTGGTAGGCGCTGGCGTCACCGTGGGCGGCCAAATCACCGGAGGCGACTAGCACATCTATTGCGGGACACTCCTCGGCCACTGCCTGAAGAACGGCCTCTAGGCTATTGTCGGTATCCATACCAAGCAGTGAGTCGCCGAGATCAGCACCCAGATGACAATCGCTAATTTGCACCACACAGAGCGGGGCCTTGTTAGACTGAACAGGCAATTTCACCGTTACCTCATTATCCATTGCTTGATTTATACGGTATGACCTTTGCCAGCACCAGTAAATTTCGCAGCCGCTATCATATTTCGAGAAGATTCAGCGGGTTCTCCAGCGAATGCCCCAGCGCTAAGCACAGACTCAGCCACTCGCCCAAATACGTGTTTTGCTGAGCTTTTTCATCGCGTTGCAACATGCCCGCATTGGGGTAGGCATAACGCGGTTTTAGTGGGCGCAAACCGCTAGCACCCATGACCTCGGCCAATTTAGCGTCATGATAGACTCGCACCTGTAAAGAGGGCACTGGCAGCCCAAGCAACAATGGTTTGTGTAACCGCAGTTCCAGCATGGTGGTGTAAGGTGCGCGCTCTTTGACCAGCAGTTCAACCATATTGGCCGCCACCCCAAAACGCAGACAATCCCCCGCCTCGGCGTCGGCGGGTAATAACTGCCGCAAGCGCCGAAAATTCAGTTCGCAATCAGCCAAGTGGCCGCTGAGATCAATTTGATAGCGTTGACTACTCACACGCCTCCCAATATTTAGCCATCTAAACCATAACTTTAGTTAATATTCATTCTCAATCCGCTGGAGTTTGGTACACTCCTTGACTATCTAAACCTCCCGCACTGGAGCACAGGTTAACTCTATGATTGCCAAACGTCATCTTCTCAATGTTTCTATCGCCGCGCTATTCACCAGCCAATCCATATTCGCCGACACCTTGCTCGATGTTTACGAGCTAGCGGTAAAAAACGATCCTCAGCTCAAATCAGCGGAAGCCAGCTATCGCGCCAATATTGAAACCGAGAAACTCGGTCGCGCAGCACTGCTGCCACAGGTCACCGCCCAAGCGTACTACCAAGACGCGGAGACCGACCGCGAAAGTAAAAGTGTTAATTTTTCTTCTACGCCAGGTGCCAGCCCGACCACGATTGACCAACAGACATCAACCGATAGCGAAACGGAATCTTATTCTGTTTCGTTGAACCAAGCTTTATTTGACCTACCTGCTTGGTTTACCTTCCGCGCCGGTAAAAAGATCTCTGAGCAAGCGGAGGCCCAGTTAGCCTACGAGCAGCAGCAATTAATCATACGGGTTTCCGAAGCCTATTTTAATGTGCTGCGCGGTCGCGAAAACTTAGACGCCTCCAAAGCCGAAGAACGTGCCGCCAAACGCCAATTCGAGCAAACCCAACAGCGCTTTGATGTTGGCCTGATCGCAATTACCGACGTTCACGAAGCCCGCGCGGTGTACGACAGTACAGTAGCGCAGCGTCTAGGTTTTGAAGGCAATTTGGCGATTGCCCGTGCGAATCTCAGTAACCTGACAGGACAAGAGCACAATAATTTGTGGTCTCTGAAGTCTGATTTCCCTATTACCATGCCCGAACCATTGGATCGTGCCGAGTGGGTGGACTTTGCTCTCGCCAACAATAAATTACTGAAAGTCTCTACCGCTGGTGCCGCGTCTGCTTACCAGTCGGCACAAGCCAAGAAAATGGGCCACCTACCCAAGATTACCGGCAGTTTCACCGCCAACAAGGAAGACCTAGATGGCACCACCCGCTATATGCCAAGCAGCACGTTTTCAACACCACCAGACACCTACACCGAATCAGAAGCGCTGCGTATTACCCTGACGATGCCACTGTTTGCCGGTGGCGGCATCAGCGCCGGTCGCCGCCAAGCTTACGAGCAGTACAATGCCGCCAATTACAATGCCCAAGCCACCCAGCGCCAAGTCATTACTGGCACCCGCGCCCAGCATATTGCGGTCTATACCAATGTACAGACGGTTAATGCACGTCACCAAAACATTATTTCTACTCGCAGCGCCCTTGACGCAACGGAAGCAGGTTATGAGGTGGGCACGCGTAATATCGTCGACGTGTTAGACGCTCAGCGCAGGCTCTACGCCGCAATGCGCGACTACACAAATGCGCGTTATGATTACGTCGTGAACGTGCTGAAATTGAAATTAAATGCCGGCACCTTAAGCCCCGCCGACATCCTTTATTTCAATAAATGGTTACAGGCATCAGAATCGGTCTCGCTAAGCAACCACTCTCCCGCCACCAGCGTTAATCCTTAAGATAGCCTTCAATAATCGCAAGCAAGCGCTGCAAGGCGCCGCGATTATTGTCTACCACCGCCTTTGCCGCCGCGCCCTGCCGCTGACGGCAAAGGGGGTCGGCAAACAAAGCCTGCAATACCCCAGCCAGCGCCCCGTCGCTATCAATTTTTTGCAAGCCACCCGCCGTCTCTAGCAAAGCACTGATTTCAGCAAAATTGAAGTCACTCAGCCCGGTCACCACCGGCAAACCCCAGGCTGCAGGCTCCAAGGTATTATGACCACCATGGTCGATTATACTGCCGCCGACAAAAGCAATATCTGCGCAGCCTAATAGCAGCAGCAACTCGCCCATAGTATCGCCTAAAATAACCGATGTAACGCTTGCCACAGGGGCAGCGACAGCGCTGGCTAGACTCGCGCTGCGACGCTCAAAGTTCAAATCGTTGTTGGCAATCAACTCAGCCACCTTTGGAAAACGCTCTGGGTGACGAGGCACAAGAATAAGCAAAGCGTCGGGGTGTTGCGCCAATAACGTCCGGTGAGCGGCGAGCAGCACTTCATCCTCGCCAGCATGGGTACTGGCAGCGATCCACACAGCGCGTTCACCCAACCAATGACGGCGCAGTGCGCTCGCCTGCGCTTGTAATTCTGCGGAAATGGCCAAATCAAATTTTATACTGCCGGACACCGTCAAATTGGCCTCACGAACACCCAACGCGGCAAACCGCGCACCATCGGCGGCGCTTTGTGCCACGACCTGACCAAACCGCGAAAATACGTCTCGACTCAAACTGCCAAGATGACCGTAACCCCGAGCCGAGCGCGCCGACAGACGAGCATTGGCGAGGATCACTGGAATCCCTCGCGTCTCGGTCTGGCAAACCATATTCGGCCAAATTTCAGTTTCCATTATCACCGCCGCGCGGGGTTGAATCCGGTTTAAAAATCGCGCAATCGCATCAGGTAAATCGTAGGGTGCATAAACGTGAAACACCCGATCACCAAACATGGCCTGCACCCGATCCGAGCCAGTGGGTGTCATGGTGGTAACTACCACCGGCAACTGGGGGTGCTCAGCCAAAAAATAATTAATCAGCGGCGCCGCCGCAATACTTTCACCCACCGACACCGCATGCACCCACAAACCACCGGTATGCGCTGGGGGCTTAAAAAACCCAAAACGCTCAGCAATCCGGTGCCGGTAGGCAGGCGCCCGCGACGCCCGCCACAGCAATCGCACCAGTACCAAAGGCAAGATTAAATAGAAAAAAACACTGTAGAAAAAACGGGGCATAAATAAGATTTAAACTCCGACGTTTAACACGCCACGGCAATTAAAAGAGCTCACAACGGTGGGTTTGCTGGCCATTATACCCCGCCTAAAACCGCACCTTTGTTTAAAACGCGGTTTTAATTTACCTTTCAGGCCAAACTCAGTACTTCCCTAACGCAGCGGTTAATACCTCTGGCCGCCTCAGCGATACTGCCCGCCACCATATAGGCGGGGGTGGTCACCAGCTTCATGTCTTTATCAATGCAAACCTCGTCAACTGCGCACACCTGATGATTACCGCCCATGGCCGTAATCGCTGCCGCAGTATCAGCATCACAGCCAATAGTGCACTTTACACCAGAACCAAAAATGCGCACGGCCATGGTCGGCGCAATACAAATTAGACCAACCGGCTTCGCCGCGCCATGCATCGCCTGTATAAAGCTGAGCACCTCAGGCAGCACACTCATGTCAGTGCCGTTAACCGCGAAGTCGGACAAGTTTTTGGCCACCCCAAAGCCACCGGGCACAATAACGGCATCAAAATCTGCGATGCTTGCCTCATTCAAGTTTTTCACCCGCCCCCGCGCCAAGCGCGCCGATTCCACCAGCACATTGCGGCACTCACCCTCGGCCACTTCACCACTAAGGTGGTTAATCACATGCATTTGCTCTATATCTGGCGCAAAGCACTGGTAACTCGCATCGTGATTTTCTAGCGACAGCATGGTCAGCACGCTCTCGTAAATTTCAGAACCGTCATACACGCCGCAACCCGCTAACAATAACGCTACTTTTTTCATACCTATCCTCCTTTATGCTTGATCTCTACTGACGCAGTCGATACCACCCCAGCATTAACGCTGCGCTCAAGAATTCCTTCGCGCAGACCTCGCTCAGAAACCACCATCTCATCGATATTTAATGCCTCAAAAAGCGCAAGTACAATGGCTAATCCCGAGGCAAAAATAGACTGCCGATCTTCGGCTAGCCCCGCAAAAAATACCGACTCCACACGTGTAAAGGACTGCAAATCTGCCACCAAGTGCCGCAAATCATCTCGGTAAATTCCCGCTGCATGACCACGCCGGGCCATAAGCACCTGTTCAACGGCCAATAAGGTTCCCGAGCAACCGACAACCGCAACACCGGGTGGCAGCGCGAGTGTCGCGGCGGCGCGCTCAAATTCCACTCGCGCGGCACCCAGCGCCGCGTTAAAGTCGGCTCCCCCTAGGCGCCCCTCGGGAAAATAACGCAAATAGCTCAAGCAGCCCACCGCCACACTGCGCCCCCGCGCCATACGCGGGCCGCGACCAAACGCCAACTCCGTACTGCCACCGCCTATATCAACCACCAATTGTGCGCCATCGCCAGCCTCGTTGCCGACCCCGAGATAAACCAACTCGGCCTCCAGCTCACCACTGACAATCTCTGGCATTACCCCTAACAAGCTCTGCACTTGCCCACAAAATGACGCCGCATTCGCCATGCCCCGCAGCGACGCAGTGGCCACAATATGCAGGGGCATAGGATCGTAGCCCCCCAGTATTTGTTTAAACTCCGCCAAACAGGTCAATGCTCGCATTTGCGCCTCGGCCTGTAAAAATCCGCCAGCATTCCCCGCCGCCAGCTGCACCTTACGCTCGGTCTTATAGCAGGGCCGCCATGTTCTATGCCGAAGTTGGCCAATCAATAAATGAAAGCTATTAGAGCCCATATCAATTGCTGCTATATATGAATCCGCCGTCAAATTTACACCCTCGCCTGTTTTCACTTCCGCCCAAATCCTGTGCTATCATCGCACATCCTCAATTTTATGATGTGTAATCGGAGAAATAACATGAGCGACAACATCGTTCACGTCACCGACAGCAGCTTTGAAGAAGACGTGCTGAAGTCAGACGTACCTGTACTGGTCGATTT
>NZ_JBFHDY010000103.1:0-13146 GCF_041584495.1 Zhongshania sp. | reverse complement strand
GGTTGCCCGACCTATGCTGGGGATATCGCGCAGGCATTAATCAGTGTTGCTCGGCAATTGCATGAGCGTGAAGAGCAAAATCTACCAGAAGCGCGCTACGGTATTTATCACTATGCTGGCGACGAGACGGTGAGCTGGCACGGTTTTGCCATGGCGATATTTGAGGAGGCTCATCGGTGGGGTGCCTTAGCCAACGTACCAGTGGTGAATGCCATTGCAACGCCAGACTACCCAACCCCAGCGACGCGGCCTGCGTACTCGGTGTTGAGTACCGCTAAGATCTATGTGGACTATGCTGTGAGTGCGAGCGAGTGGCGGTTTGCGGTGACTGGGCTGGTCACGAAAATAGCAGTATAAGTATTAAATGATTTAATAATAGGAAGTAAAAATGCAAGACCTAGCTGCAGAGTTGACCCTGGTAACCGTGACGTATAATAGCGCGGAGGTATTGGGTGGGCATATCGATTCACTGCGCAGTACGGCTAGCGCTCCGCTGCCGCGCTGGCTTATTGTTGATAATGCCAGTACTGACGAGACTGATTGCTTACTGAGTAAATACGGACAGGATGTCGAGTTAATTAAAAACGCTGAAAACTGTGGTTTTGGTAGCGCGTGCAATATAGGGATTGCTGCGAGTAAGACGCGTTACGTTCTGATACTTAATCCAGATACGGAGTTGTCCGAGTCAGCGATACAGCAGTTGCTGGCGGAGTTGAAAGCCCATGACGCGGCTATAGCCGGTCCAGCCTTGGAACCCGCAGTCGATCAGAATATAGAGGCCGCTGACTGGCTTGTTGGTGCAGTGTTATTGTTTGATAAAGAAAAAATGGACCCCATTGGCTATTTTGATGAGCAGTTTTTCCTTTATAGGGAAGACGTCGATATTTGTAAGTGTGCCAATGATGCTGGCTTAAAGGTTATACACTGCCGTAATGTTAGTATTCCTCATGTCGGTGCGGGATCCACTGAGCGCACAACATCAGTGAATGAGTTTATTCACTTCCATAAAGGTCGATCATTTGTGTTGTATGCGAGAAAACATAATTTACCTCCAAATGTGGTTGAAAAATATATTGACGATAATCGTCGTCGAAAATTTATTGCGTTGCTGACCTTTGGTCAAAGTCGCTATTTACGCGCCCGCGCTAAACTTAAAGGTGTCGAATCAGTGTTATTGGAATCGAACCGCATGGAGTAGAAAAGTTGTCTAGGAGGTAGGGTTTATTGGTGGGGCTGGATTTGTACTCGTGGTCGTATGAGCACATTCATGATTTGCTTGGTCTGCGCGTGAGCTTGCTGTAATTTGGTCGGGAGGAAGTGTAATGAAAGTCCTATTTACCTTAGGAGTTTACCAAAAGGATCGGCCGGAGCGTTGGGCGGTTAAGCACAGTGTTTTTTTTGCGTTGGCGAATTCGCTGGCTAATCTTGGTCATGAGATTTTTTTTTACTGTAATAAGAAATCAGTCAAAGCAAGGTTTGTTACTTCTAAATATAAATACTACTTTGAAGACGAAGACATTTTTTCAGAGATTTTAGTCCAGAACAGCATTCAGTGTGTTGTTGTATGGGGTGGGCGTACCGATGCTGACGACAAGCTAAGGCGAAGTTGTCCTGAAGGCATAAAATTAATATATGCGGAGGCTGGCTGGTTTCCTCAGGCTGGTACCTGTTATTTTAGTGAATTCGGTACTAATGCTAATGCCCAATTTTTAAAAGAAGGGCTTCAAGATCACCAGTTCAACGCAACAAGTTTTGCGCGAGCTAGAAGCAAGGTGCTGGGAGCGTCTATTGGCTACTTTCGATGGTTGAAGTTGCCAAGTTTTTATGGGATGAAAAAATTTGATTCGACAAAGCCTATATTTTTACCTTTGCAAGATGAAGGCGATACAAACATTGCGCTTTCATCGCCAGTGAAGAGCATGGCGCTTTTTATTTCTAAATTTGCGGAGCAATACCCACAAGTGAGTTTTATTGCACGTCCGCATCCGCGGGCAAGCTATTTGAGTTTGCCGGCTCATGACAATGTAAAGTATCAGCGTTCAGACGTTGATCCGTACACTGATTTTGATCGTTACGGGGGGGTAATTGGGATTAACTCAACAATGCTTCTGCAGTACGCTTTACTGGGTTTGCCTGTGGCCGGTGTGGGTAAGGGAGTTGCGACAGGGAGTGGGGCATACTTCGATCTTGAATACGACCAATTGCCTAGCCAACTTGATGATATCGTGTACGACGTTCATTCGTCGGCAAAATTTTTCGATTATATGCTGAGAAATAAGCAGTTAGCGGTGAAAAAACTAATGAACACTCGCTATGTCAGTAAATCATATTTAATGGGCATGTTTGAATGATAACGGGTGTCTAATGAGGTTGGATTTTTGGTTTCGGCGCTATTTGCTTGGGTTTCGTTTGAAAAAAAAGCGTACCCCTATTGTTGGGCTTAGTTGTAGTGCGCGTATACAAGAGAAAACTCGAATATTTATCGGTAAGAGTACTGATTTTTTTGAGCTTGGCGCTCGCGCTGAGTTACGGCGTTTGGTTGATATTCAGGTTGGCGGTGGGTTTTCCCTTGGTGAAAACTCTGTGGTTGGGGTTGGTTCTTTTGTTGAGGCTTTTGGGACAGTTCGCATCGGCGATCGAGTGCTAATGGGGCCTCATGTTAAAATATTTTCCAGTACCCACGAGTACGGTGTACCCGGAGCTTTGAGCAGGCCGTTGGTCAAAGGGGATATTAGTATTGGAAACGATGTGTGGATCGGCGCGGGCGCAGTCATAGCAACAAACGTGACAATAGGGGCGAATTCGGTGATTGGCGCTAATGCATTTGTTAATTCAGATGTGCCAAGTAATTGTGTAGTGGCTGGCTCTCCGGCTAAGGTAATAAAAAGGCTCTAGTTGCGGGCTAATAGTGTATAAAGCGCCTTCTAATTTAAGTATGGTGCTTTGCGCGGAATTATAAATAGTGGTCGGTGTTTATACTTGGGCAGTAGTGAAGCAGCCTTGATGTTATATGCATGTTATGCATCATGGCTCCGAATCTACAAACGAGTTATCACGTTTGGATTTGATTTGAGTCGCCACATACCGCGTGAATAAACCCGCCATAAAATCTCTTTTTTCGATTTAATTGAGGTGGGATGGTATGCAGAGGCAGAAATTTTTTATGGCTATTTGGATTCGGAAGTTTAAATGAGCGCGACGCGAATATTGCGAGTTAAAGTTTTGGCGCGTGCTGAAATGTGTGTATCGGGGTTTGTCATAGATCGTTGTGGACTGCAAGCGTGTTAAGCGCCCCCCCTAAGATATCTGTAGCGATGTGCACGTTCAATGGCGAGCGCTTTGTGGCGGAGCAATTGGATTCCATTTTAAACCAGACATATAAGAATATTGAGCTGGTGATTGTCGATGACTTGTCAACTGACGGTACCTTATTGTTGCTTGATGAGTATGCTGCGCGCGACGAGCGGATCCGTGTGATCCGTAATAGCGAGAATATTGGCTTTGTACGGAACTTTGAAAAGGCCATGGGGGAGTGCACGGGCGAGTTTATTGCCTTAGCGGATCAAGACGATATCTGGTTCCCCGAAAAAATTGAAACTTTATATAATGAAATTGGTGATAACTGGCTGATTTATTCCGAGGTAAGTCCTGTCGATTTTGAAGGAAATCTTTTGGATATAAACTTTCCAAAGGTTAATCGCTTGGAAGGTCGTTGTCCCTTGGCATTAATGCTAAATAATTGCGTTACCGGTCATGCAAGTTTAATAACGCAAGAGTTGTTAAGTTTGGCGATGCCTGCAATGAGTGAAGTGCCCTTTCACGATCAGTGGCTAGCGATAGTTGCTGCATCCAGAGGCAAGCTTAAGGCCAGTAATAAGGTTTTGTCTTTCTATCGGCAGCATGAAAATAATGCGGTCTGGAAAACGAAGACGAAGCGAACTGAGGCTAAGTATCTAAAAACTTTGCGAGAAGTCGATCGGGTCTGCGAGTTTATCCGCACCGTACTCGCGGCAGATATCCTTGTCGGACGAGAGCGGGAATTACTCGAAGAGTTCTACGCTTGTTATTCGCGTTATGATAGCGTTTTTTATAATTTTAAATTGCGCTATTTTCTTAAAAAACATGGGGATAATTTTCTTGCTCTATTTCCACAGCAAGAAAAATATCGTCGTAGGATTTGCCGAGGCAAGTGGTATTTTATCCTTTTGGCGTTTTGGTGATAAGCCTGAATGCAGAGCTTAGTTACTGATTGTCTTGGTCACTGTGGTCAAAACGCTTATTTACTTTTTATGTTGGTGAAAATTGGCTGATTTTTTTAATTTCTAGCGCGTTGGAGTGGCCGGTGAAAATTTTTAATAAGGAGCGTGGTGACATAAAAATTTACATTGCGACGCATTCGGACTTTGTTGCTAAGGTGCCTGCGATTTATGAGCCCCTGCTTGTTGGTAGTGATTTTAATGTGGCCGAACTTGTTAGTTGCAAAGATAATGTCGGCGACAATATATCGAGGAAAAATCGCTCTTATTGCGAACTAACGGCGCTGTACTGGATGTGGAAGAACAGCAATTCCGATGTTCTTGGTTTGGTGCATTATCGACGCTTTTTTCCAGGGTTAGCTGGTAATAGCGACTTGTTCGGTATTCTAGGCGAGGGCGAAGTAAGACATTACTTGGCGAGGTACGACATTCTCCTCATCAAAAAATATCAGTTGCATAAGGAAAGCGTCTACGATCAATATAAGGCCTGTCATAATGAAGCTGATATGGTGGCTGTGCGGGAAATAATAGCAAAAAAGTGCCCCGACTATAATCAAGCATTTCGGGACGTAATGCTTGGCAATGAGTTGGTTAGGTACAATATGTTTGTTGCTAATAAAACGCTGGTAGATGAATACTGCCAATGGCTATTTCCGCTGTTATTTGAGCTGGAAGAGGTGGTTAGTGTTTCTGGCTATGATGGATATCAAAAGCGGGTTTATGGTTTTTTAGCTGAGCGGCTTTTTACCGTTTGGCTTGCAAAGAGGAAGCCGCGAATAAAATATTTCGGGCTTAGAAATATCGAACGTCAGAAGCGCCGGCAGGTTGTTCGCATTTGGCTTAGGGCATTTACTCGGCGCTGGTTGAGGTAGTGTAGCTATCGATCGTGCGGTTGCATTATGTGCGTAGCCGCAAAAATAGCCCTATGGCATTTTTTGTAAATCCTTTAATGCTGATGCAATGATTTGATGCATATCGTAATAGCGATATCTTGCTAATCGCCCACCGAAGAAGACCTTGGTCTCCAGTCTACTTAGATCGCGATATTGGCGGTAGAGTGTATCGTTTTTTTCATTATTGACTGGGTAGTAGGGTTCTAAGCCTTCTTGCCACTCCGATGGATATTCCCGGGTGATCACCGAGTTTTGGGTGTCTACGGGATCGAAGTGCTTGTGTTCAATGATACGTGTATAGGGTATGTCGCGGTCTGTGTAATTGACCACCGCATTACCTTGGACATTTGCCTTTCTGATAATTTCAGTTTCAAACCGTAGGCTACGGTATTCAAGCTTCCCGTAACAGTAGTCAAAATAGCGATCAATCGGTCCGGTATAAATTATGGTCTTGGCGATCTTGTCTAGCGCATTGCGATCGTTGAAGTAATCGGTATTACAGCGAACATCAATGCCATTGAGCATTTTTTCAATGATTTGGGTGTAGCCGCCGATAGGGATACCTTGGAATCGGTCGTTAAAATAATTGTTGTCGTAGGTGAATCGCACAGGTAGACGTTTGATAATAAACGACGGTAGTTCATTGGCTGGTCGCCCCCACTGCTTTTCGGTGTAGCCCTTGACTAATATTTCATAAATATCACGCCCCACTAGCTTGATCGCTTGTTCTTCTAAGTTTTGCGGCGACTCGGAGGCGAACTCGCTTTGTTGTTCTTTAATTTTCGCTTGGGCTTGCTCTGGGGTAATCACGCCCCAGAGCTGATTGAAGGTGTTCATGTTGAATGGAAGATTAAAAATTCGACCCTTGTAATTAGCTACTGGTGAGTTGGTGTAACGATTGAACTCGGCAAACTGATTAACGTAATCCCAGATGTCTTTATTATTAGTGTGGAATATATGGGCGCCGTAACGGTGGACTTGTATGTCCTCGACGTTTTCAGTGTAAATATTGCCACCTATGTGATCGCGCTTTTCAACGACGAGTACACGTTTTCCTCTGTTTCTAAGCTCGTGGGCGCAGGTACTGCCATACAATCCACTACCGACAATTAGGTAGTCAAACATTTTGTTGCTTTCTCCTCGTGATTGAGTCTGGGGCGTATATCTTCGAGCTAGGCGTCAGGTTAATAGTAGCCCAGCATAATACATGGCAATTTCGATCATTGCTGTATAGTGTGGGCGCGATTTAAGCTTGGCTTGCTCTGTTAATTGGCGGCATCTAACTCGCAAATTTTTATTTGTGTGAATTTGATGGTGAATTCTAGCGCGCGGCCAACAATAAGAAAATTATATGCGCTGCATTTACCGCGTGAATTGGCGTTTGCTCATATCACGCTTTGGATACGCGACGTACATACTAAGGGTATGTTGGGGGTTTACCCAATATTATAAGTAGTAGGATAGTTGCGTGCCTATCTTGTGCGTTTGTTCCTTTATTGTTCTTTTGTCTGGCTGTAAAATTTCGCGCTGAGTAAATTGTGCTCTTTAAGAGGATCGTGGATGAAATTCCGCCCAGAAATCGATGGTTTACGCGCGTTTGCCGTCATATCCGCTGTTATATTCCATTCATTTCCCGGTGCATTACCTGGAGGCTATATTGGCGTTGATGTTTTCTTTGTCATTTCTGGGTATCTCATTACGAGTATTTTGATATCTGACTTACAAACTGAAAAGTTCAGCTTCAGCGAATTCTTTGGTCGTCGAGTACGGCGAATTTTCCCCTCGCTGATATTTGTTTTGGCGATGACGAATATTGCGGCTTGGTTTTTATTGCTACCGGCGGAATACCTTGAGCTAGGTAAGCACACGGCGGCAAGCGCAGTATTTATTCAGAATTTCGTGTTTTGGAGTGAGGCTGGTTATTTTGATCCGGCGGCTGAAACAAAGCTGCTCTTGCACCTGTGGAGTTTGGCGGTAGAAGAGCAATATTACCTTCTGTGGCCGCTAGCGCTTTGGCTTGTTTGGCGGAAAAATGCGAGCATCTTGAAGTTAATGATCGGTGTGGCGGCATTTTCTTTTATATTGAATGTCGCTTTTGTGAGCGGCGAGACAGAGGCGGTTTTTTTCTGGCCTATAGGTCGATTTTGGGAGCTGCTTGTCGGCGCGCTGATGGCATGGATGAGTATTTTTCGGAAAGCGCCTTTAGACGCCCACCGGCAGAAATATGACCAATTCTTGGCGGCGACATTGTTCCGGCGTTTACCCAGTCTAGCGAAGGCCGGTACATACAATGTATTTAGTTTTGCCGGCTTAATCTTACTATTCGGCGGCGTGTTATTTCTTCCGGAGGATATTGTTTATCCTGGCATTTGGGCTCTGATACCCGTTCTGGGGACAGCGTTTGTTATTGCTGGGGGAGCAACCGCATTGCTTAGTCGAGCCGTGCTGTCTAATAAGCTAGCGCTATGGTTTGGTGCAGTAAGTTATCCCTTGTATTTATGGCATTGGCCTCTGTTGTCTTATGGCAATCTTGCGAACGGTGACCGGGCTTCGGTTCAATTTCGAGTTTCCGCTGTTGCTCTTTCAGTCTTCCTGGCATGGTTTACATACCGCTTTGTTGAAAACCCTTTTCGCTTTGGCGGGCATAAGAGGCTAAAAATACAAGCGCTGTGTTTAGGTTTGATGCTTTTGGGCGGCTTCGGTTGGCTTAATTGCAAGTTTGATGGTCTGGGCTTTCGGTTTCCGGAAAGCGCAAGGTACTACACAGACACAATCGATTTTAAGTGGTGGGACCACGTGCAAACGAATATCTGTCACTTGCAAGAGCCTGAATTACTGGTTCACGACGATATCTGTGTGCAGGGGCAGGGTACCGAAGGGTATAAGGTCGCGCTTTGGGGTGACTCGCATGCGGCATCGCTCTTTCCTGGGTTGCTGGCATTGTCTGAGCAAGATCACTTTTCGATCTTTCAGTTGACGCATGCTGCGTGTCCGTCATTGTTTGGCGTAAAGGGCGTTTATCGAAAGGATTGCCCAGAAAATACCGAGCAAGTATTACGAGAAATGTTGCAGATTAAGCCTGATCTGATCATCTTGCATTCCGATTGGGGCTATGATGACTACCATTTGACCGTTACCGAATTGGGCGTGGTGTTGGTGAATACGATAGAGCGACTTAAGGCGACTTTTCCGGAGGCTAAGCTTTTAATTATAGGGCCCGTGCCGCGCTGGGAGGTGAGTCCGCAACGAGTGTCATATCGCAACGTCAACAGATTGTTGGACGGGACTGCGTCGCCAATGCAGCCCGCAATCATTCTCAATGAACAAGACGCGATGATTGAGCGTATTGCTGCAGATCACGCACTTGGATTTATTTCCGCTATCAACGAGCTCTGTGATGCCCAAGGAAAGTGTCTGGCAAGAGTGGGAGACCAGAAGACAGACTTTATAGCAATTGACTACGGGCATTTCTCTAAAGCGGGGGCTGAGTACTTTGTCGAGCATATCGCACCGACGCTGCGTTTTTACCTGAAATAGATTGTAGCGACATTTCCATTGCTGATATTGAGTGCCGGGGCTACCTCGCGTTTGACCGTTATTCTGTTGCTAAGCTTGAGTTTTTGCGCCTTATTGTTCTGGGGCCGCCATACTATAGGACGCCGGGCTTCTCCTAGCGCCAAATGCTGCGCTCAATGTTATTTTTCTGTGCATATCTGGTGCTTGAGCTGTTCCTGAAAACGTCGCAAATCGAAAGAGGGTATAATGCCCGATCGTAAGCGTTCTGGTGCGTCGGTCTAACAATTAATTATGGTAAATCTTGGTATGCTATTAGTTTCGAAAAGAGAAGATTGGCTGGGCAATATCCGCGGTGATGTCCTCGCCGGCCTCGTTGTAGCGCTAGCGCTGATCCCTGAGGCCATAGCCTTTTCTATTATTGCGGGCGTTGATCCAAAAGTAGGTCTTTACGCCTCGTTTTGTATCGCGGTAGTTACCGCCATCGTCGGTGGGCGGCCCGGCATGATTTCAGCGGCGACTGGCGCCATGGCATTGTTAATGGTGACTTTGGTTAAAGATCATGGTTTGCAGTACTTATTGGCGGCGACGCTATTAACCGGCGCGTTGCAGATTGTGGCGGGCTATTTAAAGCTCGGTCAGCTGATGAGCTTTGTATCGCGCTCGGTGGTTACCGGCTTTGTGAATGCCTTGGCGATATTGATTTTTATGGCTCAGTTGCCGGAACTGACTAACGTGACTTGGCATGTGTACGCCCTGACCGCGGCTGGGCTTGGGGTGATCTATTTGTTCCCGCTGTTGCCTGTCATCGGCAAGGTAATCCCGTCGCCGCTGGTATGTATATTGAGTTTGACGGCCTTTAGTCTATTCGTTGGGCTGGATATTCGCACGGTGGGGGATATGGGTGAGCTGCCCGATACCTTGCCTGTCTTCCTCTGGCCAGATTTGCCGATGACGATGGACACTCTGGCGATTATATTCCCCTATTCGGCAGCGTTGGCGGTGGTCGGATTGTTAGAGTCGCTAATGACCGCGACGATTGTCGACGACTTAACCGATACCGGTAGTGACAAGAACCGTGAGTGCAAGGGGCAGGGCGTCGCTAATATCTTTTCAGGTTTGTTGGGCGGCATGGCGGGTTGCGCCATGATTGGTCAGTCAGTAATCAATGTGAAATCGGGTGGTCGTGGCCGTCTATCTACTATGGTTGCTGGGGTAATGTTGCTGACTATGGTGGTGTTTTTGAGTGATCTGGTCTCAATTATCCCAATGGCAGCCCTTGTTGCGGTCATGATTATGGTGTCGATAGGCACGTTTAATTGGGGCTCGGTGCGTAATCTGAAATCTAATCCACTGTCGAGCAATGTGGTGATGATTGCCACCGTTGCCGTGGTAGTGTGGACCCATAACTTGGCCTTTGGGGTATTTGTTGGCGTCTTGTTAGCCGCATTGTTCTTCGCAAATAAAGTTAGCCACTTTATGTATGTCGACAGTCAAATTGATGAAAAGACCGCCGCGCGCTATTACCGAGTGATCGGCCAAGTGTTTTTTAATTCAGCCGATAAGTTTGTCGCGTTTTTTGATTTTAAAGAAGCCAACGAAAAAGTGGTTATCGATTTGAGCCGCGCTCACTTTTGGGATGTGTCGGCGGTGGCGGCGCTTGATAAAGTAGTATTAAAGTTTCGCCGTGAAGGCGCAGAAGTCGAGTTAATTGGTTTAAATGAAGCCAGCGAAACCATCGTCGACCGCTTTGGCGTTCACGATAAGCCGGAAGAAATCGAAAAAGTTCTCGGAGGGCACTAATGAATAATAATTACATATTGGGATGCATTGATGGCGCGAGTCTGACCACAGCGGTTTGTGATTATACCGCCTGGCTCTCTGGTAAAACAGGTGCGCCGGTAAAACTGCTGCACAACCTGGAACATCGCCCGCAAGCGCCGCTCGCCGACCTGAGCGGCAGCATTGGGCTGGGCAGTCAGGAAGAACTGTTGGAAGAAATTATTAAAGTTGAACAGCATCGCAGCCGGCTCTTGATGGAAAAAGGTACGCTAATGCTCGATGCTGCGCGCCGGCGTGTGGCGGCCGATGGCGTAAGTGATATTGAGACATGGCAGCGTAACGGAAGCCTTCAAGAGACCTTGGTTGAGCACGAAGAAGCGATTCGGGTACTCGTTATGGGGGTGCGGGGTGATGAGCATCGCGAGGGGCAGTTGGGTGCTCATTTAGAAACGGTTATTCGCGCCCTACACAAACCGGTATTGGTTGTGAATAAGGCGTTTACTACACCGAAGAAAGTGATGCTGGCCTATGATGGTCAGGACGCGGCCAAAAAGGCGCTCGATATGATGGTCAATAGCCCTCTATTTAAAGATATTTCGTGCCACTTGGTTTATGTCGGTGAGGACCAGCTTGGCGAAGGTTTACTGTTATCGGCGTCGAGCATACTTGCAAAGGCAAATATTCAATATACTACCGTGTGTTTGCAAGGGCGTGGCGACGAAGTTTTATGCCAGTATCAAACTGATAATGAAATTGATATGACGGTGATGGGAGCCTACAGCCACCATCCTCTGCGCAATATGTTATTAGGTAGCTTTACAGCGAAAATGCTGCAGAAAAATCGTCAGCCATTACTGTTGTTGCGCTAGAAAAATGGTGAGCTCACTGCCGGTAAGGTATGCAAGTGCGCAGGGCGTATCAATGAATTGTCCGGTGTCTTGAATATGAGAAAAAGATAGGTGGCAGCTGCCTAGTGCGATGTGTAAATAATTTTAATTTATTGCAGTTGCCGCCGCATATTTTCGACTGCAGCGCTAATTTGGCCAGAGTTTGTAAGCTCATTCATTAAAATATGGTTTTGCGGTGGGTAACCCCTTCCTTTTTTACTGATGCAGTTGTTATGGGAGAGCCATTCAGCAAAATTGGCTTAATGCATCGATAAGCACTTGGTTGTTGTTACTAACGGTGTGGGCTACTGAGTGTGGGCTAAAATGTTAGCGCGTTATCAAGTTCGCCGAGTTGCTCCGTTCACTTTGGGAGTGCCGGTAGTGGGCATGGTTGCAGGTGTGGTTATATTGGGTGAGTCGGTGAACAGGCTAGAATGGCTTGGTGCAGGCTTCATTATGTCTGCATTGTTCTTTATTGTCGCTGCGCGCTGGCTAGGCAGCGATACAATTCAAAGGCAGGTGGCAAGCATTCGCTTCGGGGTGCTCGTCCGGGGAAACGTCTAGGGTCACTCGACTGTCGGCACCAATGGGCTTGCGTTAGGCCTTAACCGTATTTGCTTAATAGCGCCGTAATATGACCGATCTGCTCGTTCAGTAGTGCGTCGTCTTTAGTGCTGTCGCTTTTAGACAGCTCTTGTTGCATTGCGCAGGCCATGGTTTCAAAGAACGTCTTGTCGAGGGCCTTACGGGCAGCTGACAGTTGTTGCGCTACGCGCTCGCAACTTTGTTCTTCCTCCATCATTTTCTGTATGCCGCGCAGCTGTCCTTCTACCTTTTTCAGGCGAGTGATGAGGGCTTTGCGCCTTTTGTTCCATTCCTGTTCCATAGTGCCTAATCTTCGATGCCTATACTCTGCCCAGTATATACCGCTAGGTCGCTACAGCGAGAGATAAGCGCATAAAATCAGGTTTTGTTTGACAATGTGGGTGCGCTGCTACCACTAGTTGGCACCGCAGGCATTTCCGCTATTGCTGCTATGAATGGCGCTAATTAGCTTAAATTCTTTAAATACCGCGAAAATCCGTAAATACTTGTGGTTACAATTGGAACTTTGCTATTTTTGTTGTTCAGAAGTCGGCAGCTGATGCTATTTTAGATATAACTTTTATTGGTGAAATTTTATGAGTATTGAAGATCGGGATGTCGGTGAGCTTATTCGTCGTGAAGTCATGGGGAGTGCCCATGTTGATGCATCATTAGGCAATGCGTCAGATTTCGATATGCCTCTGCAAGAGGCGGCGATGGAGCATGCGTGGGGCGGAGTGTGGACCCGCGAAGGCATAGATCGTAAAACGCGCAGCATTGTAACGGTGTCTATGCTTATTGCGCTACAGGCGCACGCAGAGCTGAAAGGCCATGTGCGCGGGGCGCTAAATAATGGCGTTAGCCCAGAGGAAATTCGAGAAATCGTTATGCATGCGGCGGCTTATTGCGGTTACCCTGCGGCCTTGTCGGCAATGCGCGTAGCGCGAGAAGTCATTGATTCTTATGGGGCTTGATTGCATTTTATGAGTTTAAGGCTTTGTTGTACGGCGAGTTTGGCTATCTCGTTTATTACATGGCCAAAGATTCAATTGATTATTTCAGTTAAACAATAAACTTAATAAGCAGTTGTGAGGTAATAAAACAAACCAAAAAGAAGATCATCATTGCCGATACCCCGGCAAACAGTATTGGCATTGGATTAGACTCCGCCTGATCCATGAGTCTTTTTCGACCAGACTTGTTTTGAAGGGAAAATAATAAGATGCCCTG
>NZ_JBFHDY010000102.1:0-13191 GCF_041584495.1 Zhongshania sp. | reverse complement strand
GCTTCAATATTCATGTGCACGTCTTCAAGGCTTACTGACCACTCAAAGCGACCGCTGAGGATGTCGGCGCGAATTTCTTCTAAGCCTTCTTGAATTTTGCTGAGTTCGTCGGTGGTGAGTACGCCGACTTTGGCGAGCATGGCCGCGTGGGCTAGCGAGCCGTTGATGTCGTGGTGGTAAAGGCGCTGATCGAAGCTGACAGAGGCCGTAAAACGCTCTACGAACTGGTCAGTTGCCTCGGTAAAGCGGCCGCCCCAGGGTTTGATGCTCGGATCTTTGTCACTCATTGCGCAGTTGTTCCTGTATTGCTTGGCTGTAGGGCTTGCTCCCGTTGACGTGAACAGGTGATCTACAGATGCCTAAAGGGCGCCATTATAGCAGTTTTGCGTCTGACCGCCTGCGATCCAGCTTGTAATAAAATTGTCATATCCCGTCGCCATACTGTTTTTCCGTAAAATTGAGCCATTACGCAAGGAAGAACCATGAACGACGTCAGTTCCCCCCGCGCCAAATTAGTGGAAATGCTTTGGCAATTAAAGCTGAGCTATGACAAGCAGGGCGATAAGGGCGTGCGTTACATCCATTTTAATACCTTGTTAAACGATCCTGCTTACCGCAAAGAGTTAATTGAGCAGGCGGCGGTGAGTAGCAATGCCGAAATTCGGGAGCTGGGTCTTGGCCTGCGCCGAATCAATATCAATACCGCGTTAACGCAGGGACGTCACGATCGTCGAGTAGCCGCCATGAATCCAGATATTGCTGAAACCATTGGCTTTAAGCAGCTTGGCGCGCCCGCAAAACCCCTGCGCAATTGGTTGTTGATTGCAGGGGTGCTGTTGCTTGGCGGCGTAGTCGGTGCAGCTTTATTTAGTGACGACTTAAAAAGCCTGTATAGCGGCAGTAAAGTAGTGAGTGGCTCTCTGCATGGGGAGCAGCTATGGACGAGTGATAAAACCTGGGTGCTAGAAGGGATTGTGTATGTTGAGGCCGGTGCGCGGCTGGTGATTGAAGCGGGTACGCTGGTGCAAGGCCGAGCTGGCAGTGCCTTATTAGTGACGCGCGACGGTAGCATTCAGGCGCGGGGTACGGCTGCGAAACCGATTGTGTTCACGAGCGCTGTGCCAGCGGGTAAGCGTCGCGCGGGTGACTGGGGCGGTGTGGTGATGCTGGGCAATGCGCCGGTGAATACCGCTGACGCGCAAATTGAAGGTCTCGAGGCTGGCGATACGCGGGGCATGTTTGGCGGCGTCGACGCCAGTGACAATTGTGGGGTGCTGGAATATGCCCGTATTGAGTTTGCCGGTTACGAGGTTTACGCCAATAGCGAATTAAATGGCCTGACCTTGGGCGGTTGCGGCAGCAAGACCATTGTCCGCAATGTGCAGGTGCACCGCGCCTTAGACGACGGCATCGAGATCTTTGGTGGCAACGTAGACCTTCGCCATATTTTGATTACCGGCGCCGCCGATGACTCCCTAGACTGGGATATGGGCTGGACGGGCCGCGTGCAGTTTTTGCAAGTTCAGCAATACCCCAGCGTGGGTGATAATGCCTTTGAGGCAGATAACGATGAAATTAATCACGAGGCTGGGCCGGTGTCGCAGCCCACGTTTTACAATGTCACCTTGCAGAGTATGCAGAGCAGTGAGCGCCATCAGCGCGCCATGACGCTGCGCCGTGGCACGGGCGGGCATTTTTACAATATGGTGATCGACGGCTTTTCAGGCGAGGCCATTGATATTAAAGACCGCAGCACGGTGGCGCGCATCGAGCAGGGACTGCTGAGCTTTGGCGGCTTGTTTATTGCCGATATTGGCCAAGGTGGTCGCAGTTATTTTGCCGCTGAGGCTGGCGATCAAGATGACGACGCTGGCTTTGATGAGGCCGCGTATTTTGCGAAGACTGCTGAACTGGGTAATAGCCCCCAATTTGTTCAACGCTTGCGCAGCGAGACCGACCACGACTACCGTCTTGCGGCCAGCTCGCCAGCCAGAAACCATGCACAGGCAATTCCTCAGGGCGAATTTTGGGACGAAGCGGCAAACTATCGCGGCGCGTTTCGACCAGGGGTGAATGTGATGTGGACCGATGGTTGGACTGACTACCCAATTAACTGATTGTATCCGCACTCTTTTTTGAATATGCGCTCCGCGTTTTGCCTGCTATGCTCAGAGCTTACTAAGCTTAATTTTTGACATAGGCAGGCACTGTGCAACGACGCGAAGCGGATAAACCACTGGATTACCGAATTAGCCGAATTTCTTTTATTGGCGATCTTCTTAGCCCCCAAGCGCTATTGCTGATTGTGTTGCTAGCGGTGCTATTGTCTCTTTCTTTGACCATTCTCAAATCGGGTTTGCAGCATTTTGACTGGTATCTGCTGGGCATGTCTGGCATGTATATTATTTGGTGTTTGCTGGGTGCGGCGACAATTTTGACCTGGTGCAAGCCGCTGTTTCAGCGCACGAGCACGGCATATACGGCGGGCATCAGTTTTGTTATTGGTCTTTGCTGGGTGGTGATTGTGACGGTGGTCGCGCAGTGGTTGGCCAGTGGCGTGATGCAAGGCGAAGCTTGGAATATCAATTTTTGGCAGATTGCCGACACCTTGGCGGTGGCGAGCCTACTGCTTGGTGTGGGTATGCGTTACGCCTACCTCAGCTTGCAATTTCGATTGCGCGAACAAAGCATTTTACATGCCCGACTCGACGCCCTGCACTCGCGGATTCGCCCGCATTTTCTGTTCAACACCCTTAATAGTATTAGTAGTTTGATTAGTACTGAGCCGGTGAAGGCCGAGCAGGCGGTCGAAGATTTAGCGGCATTGTTTAGGGCGAATCTACAGGGCGGCATGAGTATGGTGCCCTGGGTAGAAGAGCGCGATTTGTGTGAGCGCTATTTGCGCATTGAAAATGCAAGATTGGGTGACCGGCTAAAAGTAGATTGGCAGCAAGCGGAGCTTGGCGACAAAGTACTGGTACCCTCACTGCTTTTACAACCGTTGTTAGAGAACGCCATTTTGCATGGCGTGCAGCAGTTACCTGCCGGTGGCACGGTAGTGGTGCGCGCTAGTTTAAAAGGCGACATGGTGGAAATTGATATTAGCAATCCATTGCCCACCAATGCGGATGCGCCAGCGGGCAATGGCATGGCGAATGAAAATATACGACTGCGTTTGCAAACCCTGTTTGGCGACCGCGCAAAATTTGGCGCCAGTCGAGACGGCGGTCAATATCGGGCCCACGCGTCATTTCCTTTAGCTTATGAGCGCAGGACGATGGCGCGGTGAGAGTGCTGCTGGTTGACGACGAGCCCTTGGCGCGTCAGCGTGCCGCGCGCTTATTGGCTGAATTAGACGATATTGTGGTGGTTGGTGAAGCCGCGAATGCCGAGCAAGCACTCAGTGAATTTGAGCGCTGTAGCCCAGATGTGCTGTTGCTCGATATCTCGATGCCGGGCATGAGCGGTATTGAGTTGGCCAAGCGGCTCGGTGAATATGAGCCTGCTCCCGCCGTGGTGTTTTGTACCGCCTACGACGAGTACGCGGTGGCGGCCTTTGAAACACATGCCTTGGGTTATTTACTTAAACCGATACAGCGCGACAAGCTCGCGGCCGTATTTTCTCGTTTGTCACGCTTAAATCAAGCGCAGCTATCGGCCTTGGCAACAATGACAGCTGAGGATCATGATCGCGGCCCGCGTCAGCAACTTTGTGTTAATAGCGCCCAAGGTATGAGCCTGTTGCCCGTGTCTGCCGTGCGCTATTTTTATGCGGACAATAAATACGTCAGTGCGGTTCACCCTGAGGGCGAGTTGTTGCTAGATGAGAGCCTCAAGGAGCTCGAAGACGAATTTAGTGAGCAGTTTGTGCGCGTACACCGCAATGCCTTGGTCTCGCTGACGTATTTACAGGGTATTGAGCGGGTCGGCGTTGCCGCCTATCGAGTGCGCTTACAGGGCATGGCGGAAGGCCCGCAGATTAGCCGTCGCCATTTGCCTGCGCTGCGAGCGCGTCTAAATAAAAAATCCTAGGTTTCTATTATTGCCGTCGCCGCCGGGTCTGGCGGCCTTAATGGTTTTGTCAGCGGCGTCGCTGGCGTATCATGGTGGTCTACTTTGTCTTACGGAATGACTTATGTCCGATAATATTATCCGCATCGCCACCCGCGAGAGTTTGCTGGCCTTATGGCAGGCGGAATTCATTAAAGCCGAACTACAGGCCGCCCATCCTGGTTTACAGGTTGAATTATTGGGAATGACCACCCGTGGTGACCAATTGCTGGATTCGCCGCTATCAAAAATTGGTGGTAAAGCGCTGTTTGTGAAGGAGCTTGAGCAAGCTTTGCTGGAAGGTCGCGCCGACATTGCCGTGCATTCTATGAAAGATGTGCCAATGGAGTTCCCCGCAGGTTTGGGCTTGGCCATTATTTGCGAGCGCGAAGACCCACGGGATGCCTTTGTCAGCAACCATTTTAGCGCGGTTGAAGCGTTGCCCCAGGGAGCCCGAGTGGGGACGTCGAGTTTGCGCCGGGAGTGCCAGCTGCGAGCTCAGCGCCCAGATTTACAGATTTCTAGTTTGCGCGGTAATGTGCAAACGCGCTTGCGCAAGCTTGACGACGGCGAGTTCGATGCCATTGTTTTGGCGTCGGCCGGTTTAATTAGGCTGAAATTAGAGGCCCGAATTGCCTCGTATATGTCGGTTGAAACCAGCTTGCCAGCCTGCGGCCAGGGCGCAGTGGGTGTCGAAACCCGTATTGATGACGATCGCGTTAACGCGCTATTAAAGCCCTTGCACAACAGTGTTAGTGCAACGCAAGTTATGGCAGAAAGGGCCATGAATCGCCGCCTAGAAGGTGGCTGCCAAGTGCCGATTGCGGGCTATGCCATCGCCGACCCAAGCAACCCCGATCAACTTTGGTTGCGGGCCTTGGTGGGTGAGCCCAGCGGCGGAAAAATTCTTACCGCCGAGGCGCGGGGACCACGTAGCCAAGCTGAAGCGCTCGGCGTGGCGGTTGCTGAAGACTTGCTGGCTCAAGGCGCAGGCGCTATTTTGCAGGCGGTGTATGGCAACAGCAAGCCAGCCTGATCTTGCCAGTTTGCGGGTTTTAGTAACGCGTCCGGTAGAGCGCAGCACTGAATTGGTCGCTGCGCTAACGGCGGCCGGCGCCAAGGTCTCAACCCAGCCCTTGCTTAATATTGCGCCGCTCACCGCGCCGCACCACGAGGCAGAGTTGCAGCGCAGCCGACAGCTGTTTATGAACTTAGATTGCTATCAACATCTAATCTTTATCAGCGTGAACGCGGTGAGCTACGGAATAGCGGCAATCGAGCAGTTTTGGCCTCAGTGGCCCGTTGGCGTGAAGGTTCACGCCATAGGTGCGGCTACTGCTGCGGCCTTAGCTGCGCGGTATATCGACGTTGACACAGTTGATAAGGTCGCGATGAACAGTGAAAGCTTGTTGGCTACGCCAGTCTTACAGCATCTACAAGGCCAGAAAGTACTTATAGTCAGAGGTCTTGGTGGCCGTGAGTATTTGGCAGAGCAACTTGCGGCACGAGGCGCCCTGGTAGACTATGCTGAATGTTATCAGCGCCTTAGTCCGGCGCTAGATCGTGAGCAATTCCATACGTTACTGCGCAGGCAGGGCATTAATATTGTTTGCGTAAACAGCGGTGAGACTTTGCACTATTTTCACTCCTTGCTGCAAGACGCGGCATTGAGCTACAGGGTGTTAGTGCCCGGCGAACGGGTAGCGAGTTTGGCTGTCGCGCTGGGCTTTACCCAAGTAATACAAGCCGAAAATGCCGGTACTGCAGCAACCTTGGCCGCTTTAAGGGGCTTTGTGGACAAATAAATTGACCGAGAACATGCTATTAATCAGTGAATTTAAGCAGAGAGAAAATAATGAGCGGTGACAAACCGGACGATAAAAAAGACGTAAATTCCGAATCGGCCTCAGCGGTGTCAGTGCCACCTGAATCTTCGGTGAGCAAGAGCCAGGATGCCAAAGCGGCCCCGCCGCCAGCACCCCCTAAATCAAACTCGCCAAAAGATAAAACTGCCAAACCCAAGCGCTCTGGTGTGGTCATTGCTTTGCTTGCCTTACTGATTGCGATACTGGCTTTGGCGCTAGCGGCGTGGCAATACCAGCAGGAATATCTGTTGGCGAAAACCGAGGCATCGGTAAGCAGCGACTTAAAAGCCGAGCTGCAAACCTTAAGCGCCTCTCAGACTGAACTAGTGGCAAGCTTCGCCACGCAGCGCGAAGCTTTGGCACAATTGCGGCTAGACTATAGCAGCCAATTGAGTGCGCTCAGCCGTCGCAGTCAGGAGCTGGAAACCAAAATGCAGTCGCTGACCACCGTCGACCGCCAAGATTGGTTACTTGCCGAAGTGGAGTATTTACTCCGCCTAGCGAATCAGCGGGCGCAATTGAGTCACGATCCTCGGGCGGCGGCGCAATTACTGAGTAATGCTGACTCCATATTGCGGGAGCTTGACGACGCCGCCTTACACCCAGTGCGCGCTGAGCTAGCCAAAGAAATTAGCGCCTTGCAAAACAGTGCAGATGTTGACATTGAGGGCGTGTATTTGATCCTGCAGGGCCTAGCCACTGAAGCCGGGAAGTTGAAGTTATATCAGGCGCCAAGTTACAGCGCCGAAGAAGTAGAAGAGCCATCTGAAGAGTGGCAGCAGCGGCTTCAGAGTGGCTTAGACAATGCCTGGGCCAAGTTGCGCAGCTATATCCGCATTCGTCACCACGACCAAAACTTTAAAGCCCAGTTGGCTCCCGAGCAAGAAGCGGCGTTGCGGGCGAGTTTGCGCTTGATGTTTGAGCAAGCGCAGTTGGCGCTGCTGGCAAATCGACCGGTTTTATATCAGCGGGCGCTGGATAAGGCTGCGGCGTGGTTGCAAGAGTATTATCAGCTCGACGACCACCGCGACGGCTTACTAAAGCAAATTAGCACGGTGCGAGCGATGCCGGTCAGCCCAGAGATGGCTGATATCTCTGGTTCACTGCGTAGCTTAAAAGTGTATTTAAAGAGTCACCGTTGGCAGCAAGAGGCGCGTAAATGAAAATTTTCATTGCGGTGCTGCTGGCCCTTGCCCTCTCTGCGGGCTTGGCGGCGGCGATACAGCAGGATTCGGGCTATATTCTGATCGCGTATGGCCAAACCACCGTCGAAATGACCATTTGGGTTGGCGTGGCGGTGTTAACGGTATTTCTGATATTGGTAATACTGATTTTTATGAGTTTGCGGCGCGGCGCCAAAGTCTCAGACAGCATTGGTTCCTTTTGGACTGTGCGGCGCGCAGTGCGCGGACGCAGCCATACCACCTTGGGTATGATCGCCTTCATCGAGGGCAATTGGGCCAAGGCGCGCAAATTACTCACCGATTCGGCCAAAGACACCGAAACGCCTCTCATCAATTACTTGCTTGCCGCTCGGGCCAGTCATGCCCTAGGGGATGCGCCAGGCAGTCGTCACTACCTGGGGCTGGCCGAGCAAACCAGCAATAAGGCAAGTATTGCGGTGGCCTTAACGCAGGCGAAAATGCAGATAGAAAATGGTCGTCTTGAAGAGGCGCTCGCGACCTTAACCCGAGCTCGCCGCAACGCCGAACGCCATCCCTCGGTGCTGACGCTGCTAAAAAAAGTGTATATCGGCCTGCGCGACTGGAACTCGCTCTTGGCTCTAATTCCGGATTTGCGCAAGCACGGCGGTATTAGCGAAGAACGCGCGGCAGAGTTAGAACGTGAAGCCTTAATGGGGCAGCTGGAACACACCGCGCAGCAGGGCGATGCGACGGCATTACAACAGTGGTGGAAACACGTGCCGCGCACTTGGCATCGCGATAACGGTCTGTTGTTAAGTTATTGTCGCGTACTCGTTGCGGCGGGGGATTCTGCCAGCGCTGAAAAATTACTTCGTCAGTCTATAAAACTTAGCTGGCACAGTGACTTGGTGAAACTATATGGTCTGATCGCCGGCTACGATGTAGCGCGCCAACTCAGTGCGGCGGAGTCGTGGTGTAAAGAGCACAGCGATGATGCGGTCTTGTTACTGACACTTGGGCGTTTATCGCTGCGCAATGAGCTGTGGGGTAAGGCCAGAGAGTATTTTGAACAGGCTTACCAGCTGAGCCCTAATAGCGAAGTGTGTTTTGAGTTGGGGCGACTCATGGTTAATTTAGATGAGCCTGCTGCGGCAGAGCGTTTTACGCGAGAAGCCCTGCAGCTGCAAGGACAGTCGCTGCCGAGTTTGCCGCAGCCCTCGTTAAGCAAGTTAAAGGAGTAAACGCGCGCAGTGAATATCGCCGCACTAGAAAAGATGTTGGCCAAAGGCAATGACAGTGCAATATTGCGTTTTGGGCTCGGCAAGGCGTATCTTGATGATGGCAATGTGGAACAAGCCATTGAGCATTTTCAGCAGTGCGTCAGTCTCGACCCGAGCTATTCCGCAGCGTGGAAGTTACTCGGTAAAGCCCTGCAGAATATTGGTGAACCCGAAAAAGCAAAGGCGGCCTGGCAACAGGGTTTAGTCAGCGCCCAGGAAAAAGGCGATAAGCAGACCGAACGAGAAGTCACCGTATTTTTAAAGAAATTGAGTAAGGTGGTAAAGAAGTAAAACCACCAGATCTACGGTATTTGTTTACAGGGAGTAAGCTGATGTCTGATATAGAAAAAATGATTACAGCGGTCATCCGCCGTGAAGGCGGTTACGTCAACCACCCCGCAGATCGCGGCGGCCCCACCAACTACGGAATCAGTCAAAAGGCCCTGTCACACCACCTTGGCCGATCTGCGAGTCAAAGTGATGTTGAACAGCTTGACCAGGCTGTTGCCCGTGAGATTTATCGGCAGACTTACTATCTTGCACCAAGCCTAGATCAGTTGCCTGAGCTTATACAAGCGTTTGCTTTCGACAGTGCAGTTAATCATGGCCCAAAACAAGCCGTGCTGTTTGTGCAGCGCAGTTGCAATTTACTGGGGGCTAAACCGCCACTGCGAGAAGATGGTTTAATGGGCGATAACACGCGACGCGCCGCCAAAACCGCAGCGCAGCGATTTTCAACGCGTCTCGTCAGAACTTTGCTCGCCGAGCGTCGTAATTTTTATTTTAAATTGGTTGAAGCAAAGCCGTCCCAGCAAGTGTTTTTAAAAGGTTGGTTAAATCGACTCGCAGAATTCGATGACGGCGATACACGCATAGTGTGAATAGCATTAGTGTGTTAGAAATAGAGTTTGCGCGGCACTCTAAATTGGATTGCGCAGTATTTGTTGTGAGATGTGCTAATGATTTCCAAGCTACCTCGGTGGGTGGAGTACGGGGCTTTTGTTCTGGCGTTTGTCGCCGGAAATGTGAATGCCGTCGGCCTTATGGGGTTTCAGCACCAGTCAATTTCCCATCTTTCTGGAACGGCAACATTGCTCGGCACGGGTTTAGCCAGCGGCACATTTAACAATGCCATGCACTTGCTTGGGGTCTTGCTCAGCTTTCTTTGTGGCGCTGCTATTTCTGGTGTTTTTCTGTCTAGCGGCGCCCTCAAATTGGGTCGGCATTACGACTCCTTGCTGGCGCTAGAAGGAGGCTTGCTACTGCTCTCAATTTATTTTCTTAATAACGGTTCATTGCTGGGCCATTATACGGCGTCAGCCGCGTGTGGCTTGCAAAATGCATTAGTTTCAACCTATAGCGGTGCGGTGGTACGAACAACCCACGTCACGGGGATTTTTACCGACTTAGGATTGATGTTAGGCGCGAAATTGCGAGGCGCCGGTTTCGATCGACGCAAGGCACTACTTTTTATCTTAATTATCTTTGGTTTTACTCTCGGCGGCGCACTCGGCGCTTACTTGTTCAGCCAGTGGCAGTTTTTCGCCCTCGGTTTACCGGCAGGGATGTGTTTAATTCTGGCTCTTGGCTATCGAATTTATCGTGTTGCTGCGCTGCAAAAATTACGTGCATCGTAAGCTGAATATTGGTGGCATTAAAGAAACAGCAGGAAGAATATGGACGAGCAATTTTGGCACAAGAAATGGGAAAGCAAAGACATTGCATTTCACGCGGCGACGCCTAATCCCTTATTGCTAAGCTATTTTGATCGGCTGGGCCTCGCGAATAATGCGAGGGTTTTTTTACCACTGTGCGGGAAAACGCTGGATATCGGCTGGCTGCTGAACCAGGGCTATCGCGTGGCGGGTGCCGAGCTAAGCACCATCGCCGCCGAAGAATTATTTTCTGAGCTGGGTTTTACGCCCATGCGATCTGAACTTGGCGCAGTGCAGCGTTATCAGGCCCACCATTTGGATATCTTTGTTGGCGATATTTTTGCGCTAACTTCAGAATTACTTGGTCCGGTAGACGCCATCTACGACCGCGCAGCTTTAGTGGCCTTGCCAGACACCCTGCGGGCGGCCTATACCACGCTGCTAAAAGAAATAACGCACACCGCGCCTCAGCTATTAATTAATTATGACTACGATCAAAGCAAGCTGGCCGGACCACCGTTTTCAATTAGCGACGAGGAACTCGCTCATCACTACAGCGGCCATTATCAGTCCACATTGTTAAGTAGTGAAGAAGTGGTCGGCGGGCTGAAAGGACAGTGTCCTACACAAGAAAAGTTGTGGCTGCTTAAAGCTTGCCTATAATTAATAAGAAAGCATTAAGCGTCTTCTAGAGTAGAAATAAATAAAAATCGATAATTTAAAATATTCCCATTGAAATAATGTTGTTGTAGTCTGTCATTCGAAAACAAATAGTGATACTCGGCAAGGAAGCCGCTTGGTCATATTTTTAGGCCAATATTAAATGGATTTTACGCCATTGCTGAGCTTCCTTTTGTATAAATAAATACAAAAGTTGGTGATGGTGAGATGATTATTGTGCGCGAAAAACGACGCTCGGCTTTAGCTTGCGCGACATTGGCCTTCTTTGCGCTCGCACTCTTGGTATCCTCTTCATACGCCCATAACGGCGCAAGTCATCAAATCTCAGATAATTCCTCGGCCATTACCGCCGCATTGCACTGGCTCGAATCTGCTCAGAGTAGCGATGGCCGCATCGTGACAGAGTTTGATGTGGCGTCGGATATTCAAGCTACCTCTGAATCTGTCGCTGCAGTCAAATTGGGCGATGGCGCAACTGTCGATGACGCCGCGGCGCTTGCTGTGCTTAGTAATGATCCAGAGCAGCTGCCCAGTGAGTATTTGGCGCGTCTAATTTCACTGCGCTTTAATCTCGGGCTTGGCGTTGGCCCACTGTAATGCCGAGGTGTGGGCAGTGTTTGCCGCTGGTAAGAACGCAAGTAAGGAATGTGCCTTCCCAGATGCGCCCGCGGCCATAAGCTACGGTGCCTATGGCAAAGGGCACAATGCCTACTTTGCTTATGATCTGCTGAACAGTGCCAGCCAAGACCAATCTTTGCATGAACAATTATTACTCTTTGCCTTAACTAAAATTCAGCCGCTGAGCTGGTCGGCTGCTGCTGGACGTGTAATTCCAGTCGATATCAGTATTGAAAATCTCAGCCGGCGGGCCGCAATTGATGTGATCCTCGCTTTACCCAATGGTGGTGGCGTCATAGACACGGCTGCCGTTCAGCGTTTGGAAAATGGTACGTGGCTGTGGCAGCAAGATCTCGCTGCGCCCGTTGAAATTTCAAAACGGTTTTATATTCAATTACCAGAAACCGAGGTGGATTCTGTTCCGCTATTCGTCGACGTTAATGCTGGTATCAATCGAACGCTACTGGTAGATAACAGTGAATGGCGTTTGGAGTTGGGTCCCGTTGGCGAGAGGCTGCCGTTTGCAAGTGCCTACAACACAGTGCAATTGTTGATTGAGCAATTCCCTGATGATAATCGTTACCGGTTTATTGACAAGAAAGTTGCCAGCGCTGAAGCCGATATAAGCAACGCCAGACGCGACAATGCGGTCAAGTCCTTGCTGCTTGCAGCAGACGAGCTTGGGGACAAGGACAATGCCATAGCAATTGAGTTAAGACTGCTTGTTGATCAGATTTTATATCAACTGCAAAGACAGAGATCGTCAATTTCATTATTAAGCGAAGACTAAAAACTGCCACCAAGCAGCAGTGAAAATAGCCACTGAATATTGAGGACAAAGGAATGATTGGCCAGACATTGGATGTTTTTCGTGGTGGCAAGCAGGCAAGAGCCACGTCTATCTTTACCGTTGTGATGTTCACCTTTGTGTTCTATCTGTCGCCCACTGGCTCGGCTATTGCCAAAGAAATAAATAAAGGCAATGAAAAATCCCAGAGAATAGAAAAGATTCAGGAAAACACGCCAGCAAAAAAACTTGCTCACCGTCTACAGAAGCTGCAGCAAAAGTTTGCCAAAGATCTGCCTGAATCAGTGTCGCGTCGTAAGCAAGAGCAATCATGGTTGCAACGTATGCTGGAAAAGCTTGGGCTTGGTGACGCGCCGCTGAGCGCAGACGATATCGCCGGCGTCGTGGAGCTTAGCGAGCAAGTAAGAGAGGCTTATAGAGAGGCTATCGGTGCTTTAGAGCAAGAACCGGCGCTAATTGCCCAGCGTAAAACCCTACCGCAATCGGCCAATGCCCTTGTTAAGGAACGTCACACCAGTGCGATACAACTCATTAAACAAAAATACGCAGATCTTGACGAAAAATTGAGCAGACTTACGGCGACTGAAAGTGCCGACGAGCAAAGTCAGCTGCTGAATGAATTGAGCGAAGTCCTAGTGGCAGAAAAATTTAAACGTTCACATAGCTACCTCGACCCAGATCATATGCCATGGGGTTCGCCAAGCTCCGAGGTGCGAGAGCCAAGTCTAACGAAAGGTCAAATTCAACTTGCCTTGGGGTTGAACCCCTTTGAGGGCTATACCCAGCTGGCCTCCAATACCCTGAGCCCAGAAATGCTAAACCCAATGGGCTTGCCAAGTGAGGCCGATTTGGCGGAAACCATCGACGCCGTCATCAGTGACGAGATCAAGGCGCTGGCGCAAAGCTTAAATAATAACCCCGTCGAAATTTACACTTGGGTGCACAATAACATCCGTTTTATTCCAAGCTATGGCTCAATCCAAGGTGCTCAATACACCATGGAAACTAGAAAAGCTAACGCCGTAGACACCGCGAGTTTATTAATTGCCTTGCTTCGCGCGGCCAATATCCCCGCGCGCTATGCCTACG
>NZ_JBFHDY010000101.1:0-13217 GCF_041584495.1 Zhongshania sp. | reverse complement strand
GAAAATCTGAAAGCGCCGGAGCACCTGGAATAATGAGCATTCGGGGCGACAACCTTGATCGAATGGATTGAAGCCGGCCATTGTAAAGGAAATACGCGGGAAATTTTATCCCAAATACTCTTTATGGTGCGATCAATCGCTAAGCGCTACAATCGAGCCCAAGATTCTCGGAGCAACACACTTGCCAGACTGCCCCAAAACACGACGATTGCTGCTGCGCGCCCTACTGGCAGTGCTTGTTATCGGCCTTTTTTCGCACTGCAGTGAAAATAGCGACAGCCTGCAAAAAATTCGTGAAGACGGCGTTTTACGGGTAGTAACACGCAATGGCGCCACTACTTATTATGAAAGCCAGGGCGCACCAGCCGGTTTCGAGTATCAATTGGCCCACGCCTTTGCCGAGCATTTAGGGGTAAAACTGCAAATAATTCCGGTAGTCGGGCTCGACGAAGTGTTTGATAGCCTCGCGAATGGCAGCGCTGATATCGCTGCTGCAGGCCTAAGCATCACTCCTGAACGCCAAGACTCGCTTGTCTTTGGCCCAAGCTACTTAAGCGTCAAGCAATTTTTTATCTACAACCGCGATGCAAATGACCCCATAAAAAGCGCGAAAGACTTAATCGGCAAGCAAATTCGAGTATTAGGAAATACTGCCCACGTCAACTTATTGAAGGAATTAAAACAAAATCACCCCGATCTAACATGGGCTGAAAGCCGAGACTTTGAAACCATTGACCTACTTGAACAGCTCGCCGATGGCCAAATCGACGTGACGATCATCAATTCCAATGAGTTTTACGCCAACCGCGCCTTTTACCCCAGCTTCCGCATCGGCTTTAGCGCCGACAACCCCCACAAAATGGCCTGGGCTATGCTGGCGACACCTGCCAATGCGGGGCTAACCAAAGCCGTTGCTGAGTTTTTTAAAGTCATGACCGACAACGGCAAATTGCCACGTCTCGTGGAGCGTAACTTCACATTCAATGAACGCCGCACCTTTATTAACACCCACGCATTTCTCCAACTTAAAGAAGAGCGGCTGCCAGAAGTTAAGGGCATGATCGAGCAAGTAGCTATTGAATACGACCTAGACTGGCGATTGCTTGCCGCCATAAGCTACCAAGAATCCCACTGGAATCCGGACGCAAGATCACCCACCGGGGTCAGGGGCATGATGATGCTCACCCGCGCCACCGCTGAAGAACTCGGCGTAGATGACCGGCGCGACCCCATGCAAAGTCTTAGAGGGGGTGCTCGCTACTACAAGAAAATGCTAAGTCGGCTGCCCAGCTCAATAGAGAGCCCCGATCGCAGCTGGTTTGCCCTCGCCGCCTATAATATTGGCCTTGGCCATGTTGAAGACGCACGGGTCATCACCGAACAACTAGGCGGCAACCCCAACCTATGGAACGACGTCCGCGAAAATCTGCCATTATTGCGGCAAAGAAAATGGTTTGAGCCCACGCGCTACGGCTATGCGCGCGGTGACGAAGCCGCGCGCTATGTCCGCAATATTCGCGATTATTATTCACTGCTAACTTGGGATGAGCTGAACCGTTATCGCGTACCACCGCCACGCATAGCCGCAGACTATTTACCCGCAGAACTAAACCGTGGTTTCGACGCCATGTAAGCTGGTAAAGACGATACCTGAACTGAGTAGTCCAACAGGCAGCTCTCGCGTGCGAAAGCTGCCTAAGAACACTGGAAGTTAACGAAGCACCATCGGTATAAGCTGAGCAGCAGGCTTATAGCCGGGAATCAAACTGCCATTCTCTAACACAATAGCAGGCGTACCGGTAACACCCATTGCCGCCCCCAACTGATATTGAGCCGCGATGGGGTTATCACATTTCTTCTGCGTAACAAAACCGCCACTTTTTAAGGCATCCATTGCGGCATTGCGATTGTCAGCACACCACGCCGATGCCATTTTGTCATAGGTTGGCGTTCCCAAGCCTGCGCGGGGGTATGCCAAATAGCGAACTTCAATTCCCGCCGCATTCAGCTGCGGAACTTCTTGATGCAACTTCTGGCAGAATCCGCAATCCACATCGGTAAAGACATAAATCGCGCCCTTAGCCTTTCCTTTAGGGCTAAATATGATCATATCCTCCCGCTTAACTTCACTTAGCCACTCTTTACGCCGCGGCGCGAGTTTTTTCTCGGCAACACTCTCAATTCCCGCAGCGCTAATTTCAAACATATCACCGACGATAAAATATTTACCATTTGCACTGGCATACACCACCGGGCCGTTTTGCATGCTCACCAAATAAAGACCCGGCAATTCTTCGCTGGCAACAACGTTACTAATCACAATATCAGGGCGGGTGGCTTTAAAAGAAGCCCTAATGGCAGTTTCGGCCGCCTTATCTACCACTACACTGCCGGCATTGACCTGCATCGCAGGCAGTATTAGCCCAGCTAAAACAATCGACCACAAAGCCCGAACGGCAGTGCGCTTCTTTAAAATATTCAAATAATTTCTCCAAAAAATAATCGTAGTACTGCCAACCCAGTATTTTAAGAACCCCTTCAAGGCAACAAGTTCAGTCACCTCAGACAACGTTAACCACGTGGATGATACATGCTGTGTAACGACTTCATCCGCTCTCTGGCAACATGAGTATAAATCTGTGTTGCACTCAAATCCCAGTGACCCAGTAATAATTGCACGACCCGCAAGTCAGCGCCATGATTTATCAAATGTGTTGCAAAAGCATGGCGCAAAGTATACGGAGAAATCTGACTACTAAGCCCCGCATTCAAAGCATGATACTTAGCGCGATGCCAAAAAGCCTGCCGAGTCATCATCTGCCCGCGGCGACTAGGAAACACCACATCTGGCGCCACTCCAGCAGTCAGCAAACGCGGCCGCCCGGCGCTCATAAACTGCTGTATCCAGAGACTTGCATCTTCGCCGATGGGGACCAAACGCTCTTTATCACCCTTACCAACAACTCTCATCAAACCCTGAGATAAGCTGAGTTGAGCAAACTTTAAACCCACCAGCTCTGTAATACGCAAACCCGATGCATAGAGCAACTCCAACATGGCCTTGTCGCGCAGTTCGAGAGGGTCATCTATATTTGGCGCGGCCAGTAAAGCTTCAACATCTTGCTCACTCAACGACTTGGGCAAGGGCCGCCCCAGCTTAGGCGAATCAATGTCCAGCGTTGGATCTACCGCTATACGCTGTTCTCAGCACTGCAGCCGATAAAAACCGCGCAAGCAGGATAACATCCTCGCTGTACTACGAGCAGAGAGCTTCCCCGTCCGCTGAGCGCCGAGATAGCTCAAGACATCAGCCTTGCTTATAGACAGCAAACGCTGCTCGCGAGATGCCAGCCAATCGCTAAAGGCCTGCAAATCCTGACGGTAGGCTGAAATTGTATTTGCACTCAAGCCCTTTTTTCTAACCACAAGCTATCTGCATAGAGCTCAATAATATGGGTATCTTGCATTCTGGGGTCCATACTGCCAGCAACCTCGGCTTTGCAAAAGTAAACTCAGAATTTTCGCCCATCCTAAAACAAAAAAGGCAGCCAATGGCTGCCTTTTTTGTTTCGCAAAAGAAAGCTTACGCTTTAGCGCCAAGCTTTTCTTTAATACGTGCGGCACGACCGCTCAGTTCACGCAAGTAGTACAGCTTAGCTTGACGAACGTCGCCGCGACGCTTGACTTGAATGCTTTCAATCAGCGGGCTGTAAGTCTGGAAAGTACGCTCTACACCAACGCCGTGGGAGATTTTACGCACAGTGAAAGCCGAGTTCAGGGCACGGCTACGAATGCCAATAACAACACCTTCGAAAGCCTGCAGACGCTCACGTGCACCTTCCTTAACTTTCACTTGGACAACAACGGTGTCACCGGGGCTGAAATCTGGCAGCTCTTTGGTGGACTGCTCTGCTTCCAGTGCGGCAATAATTTTGTTGGTGCTCATGGCATGCTCCTAAATTCAAAGGTTTGTAGCTTCGCAGCTAGATGTCAATTAATCGTCAAGCTCGCGGACAAATTCCGCCAGCAGTTTATTTTGTTCGTCGCTCAGCTCTACCTGTTCAAGTAAATCTCTGCGCCGCAACCATGTCCGACCCAGTGACTGCTTCAGCCGCCAGCGTCGTATCGCTTCATGATTACCACTTAACAGCACGTCTGGCACCGCCATGTCTCGGTAGTACTCAGGCCGCGTGTAGTGCGGACAATCCAGCAAACCATCGGCAAAAGAATCCTGCTCTGCCGACAAATGATGACCCAACACACCCGGCAATAAACGACTCAATCCGTCAATCATTACCATGGCCGCTAACTCACCACCACTTAACACATAATCGCCAATCGACCATTCCTCATCGACTTCGCCGTCAATCAGGCGCTCATCTACACCTTCATAACGCCCCGCTAACAATACCAGCGAAGGCTTTGTAGCCAACTCCGTCAAGCCAGCCTGCGTTAGCGGTCGCCCCTGGGGTGACAGATAAATCACTGTCGCCCCCGGCGCGACCGATGCCTTCGCAACCGCAATGGCACGCTGCAGCGGCTCGGTCTTCATCACCATGCCTGGGCCGCCCCCATAGGGCCGGTCATCCACTGTCTGGTGACGATCAATGGTGTAATCTCGAGGATTACAACACGCTATACTGAGCAAACCGTTCTGAACTGCTCGCCCCGTCACGCCGTAATCACGCACTGCGGCAAACATCTCGGGAAACAGGCTAACCACCGATATTTCCACGACACTGCCCCCTGTGGCCCAGCCTCGCTGGCCTAGCGCCTTTGCTCCGTTTAACTAGAACTCTGGATCCCAGTCCACCGACATGATCTTGGTATCAAGATCGATATCCTTTACAAACTGCCCCGGCACATAAGGAATCAAACGCTCCTTATCATCAATGCTGCCAGCGCACTTACGCACCACCAGCACATCGTTGGCACCTGTTTCAAGAAGGTGATCGACCTCACCCAATAAGCAGCTGTCACCGGACGGCAGCAGCGTATTGACCTTCAGACCGATCAACTGATGCCAATAATACTCATCACCTTCCAACACCGGCAAGGCGTCATCAGCTACAGCAAGCTCTAAACCACAATATGCGGCAGCTGCATCGCGATCATCAACGCCCACCAAGTGACCGACTATGCCTTTGCCGTGAGGCCGACACTCGTCAAACTCGGCGCGCTGCCACTTTCCAGACTTGCAAAAGTAAACATCGCTGTAGCCAAAAAAATTACTTAGCGGGTCGGTGAAAGAATGTATCTTCACCCACCCTTTCACCCCATAAACCGCCGTAATCTTCGCGATTATCACCCGGCCTTGCGGGGCAAGCGCTGACATTTAAGCGGCAGCAGATGCGTCTTTCAGCAGCTTTGCAACGCGATCAGACATTTGCGCGCCTTTAGACACCCAATGCTCAACGCGTGCATTATCAACACGCAGACGCTCTTCATTGCCACGGGCAACCGGGTTGAAAAAACCAACGCGTTCAATAAAACGGCCGTCGCGAGAGGTGCGGCTGTCAGTAACTGTTAGATGATAAAATGGGCGTTTTTTAGAACCACCACGTGCCAAACGAATAATGACCATTCTTGTTCCATTTCCTAGCATTTGGGCAGGCAAAAAACGCCTGCTTATCGAAAAATTCGAAGCATTTACTGACCGAAGCCATAAAGGCGCGGAATTATAAGGGAATTAAGTGATATATGAAACACTTGGCGCAGTTTTTCTTCCAAGGCCATCACCCCAAACAATACCATCACGGCAATATCGAGAAAAAATCACCCACTTAAAACACCAAACCCTTAGTTATCAATGCGTTAAGAATCAATCAAAAGATTAAATCTATCTGTAGCACACCGTTAATTCCACGAGAGAATTAACGGTCTTTAGGCGCTACTCACTGAGCAAAGACATCACATACCAGGAAAACGACCACCACCGGGCGGCATCATTCCGCCCATGCCACGCATCATATTTGTCATTCCACCCTTTTGCCCCATCTTCTTCATCATCTTAGCCATCTGCTTGTGTTGCTTAAGCAGACGGTTCAAATCTTGAATCTCAGTACCCGAACCCATGGTAATACGGCGTTTGCGGGAGCCATTGAGCAAATCCGGATTGCGGCGTTCAGCCGGGGTCATGGAGTTGATGAGCGCTTCCATGCGGGTAAACATTTTATTATCGATCTGGCTTTGGGCCATTTGCGCCATATTGCCCATACCCGGCAGCTTATCCAGCAAACCCTTCATGCCACCCATATTCTGCATATGCTGGAGCTGATCACGCAGATCCTCCAGATCGAATTTCTTACCCTTTTTAAGCTTTTTGGCGAGTTTTTCGGCTTTGTCTTTATCGAGCTTAGACTCGGCCTCATCGATAAGCGACAGCATATCGCCCATACCGAGAATGCGCGACGCAATACGGTCTGGGTAAAAGGGGTCAAGTGCATCAGTCTTTTCACCAACCCCCATAAACTTGATCGGCTTACCGGTAATATGACGCACCGACAAGGCTGCACCACCGCGGCTATCGGCATCGGCCTTGGTTAGAATCACACCAGTCAGAGGTAAGGCCTCGCCAAAGGCCTTAGCGGTATTAGCCGCATCCTGACCGGTCATGGCGTCTACCACGAACAAGGTCTCAACTGGCTTGATCGCCGCATGTAGGTCTTTAATTTCGGTCATCATATCGGTATCAATATGAAGGCGACCCGCGGTATCAACAATCAGCACATCGTAAAAACGCAGCTTCGCTTCGGCTATCGCCGCTGTAGCGATATCGACTGGCTTTTGCTCGAGATTACTGGGGAAGAATCCCGCGCCCACATCTGCCGCGAGGGTTTCAAGCTGCTTGATTGCCGCAGGCCGGTAGATGTCCGCACTAACTACAAGCACTTTCTTTTTGTGCTTTTCTTGCAGGAATTTCGCGAGTTTAGCAACTGAGGTCGTTTTACCTGCCCCCTGCAAGCCCGCCATCAAGATAACGGCCGGTGGCTGGGTAGCCAAATTCAGGGCTTCATTTTTAAGCCCCATAATTTGCTCCAGCTCCTGCTGGACGATTTTAATGAACATCTGACCAGGGCTGAGACTTTTACTCACCTCCTGCCCAACCGCGCGACCGCGCACCGCGTCAACAAAGTCCTTTACTACCGGCAGCGCGACATCAGCCTCGAGCAAGGCCATGCGCACATCGCGCATGGCGTCGCTAATATTGTCTTCAGTCAAACGCGCCTGACCAGTAACATGGCGCAGGGTCTGCGATAGACGTTCCGTTAAGCTCTCAAACATGCGTAAACTCTCTTAATATCTTTGATTCTGCAGAAGGTTTCAGGGAAAACGTGGTTCAAGTCGACATTATTGCGCGAACCCGCTTACAATCTTACCCACTTGTGTACTTCCGGCTTACACGATAGCGCAGCAGTATAACCGAGTCTCAAGACAGACCCAACGCTCAGTACACACATCAACGACATATTGGCCATACTGAACCTATGAATCTATACAGCAGCATCGCAGCCATCACGCTCTATCTTGTTGCCGCGGGCATCCAATACCGCTTAATTAGCACGCCGATAAGTTACCGCAGCCTAGCGCCCGGCTTACTGGCCACCGGCTGTCACGCGCTCGCGGCCTTCACTGCTATTTCCACTCCCGCTGGTATGGACCTTGGCGTTGCTCAGGTGCTATCCCTTGTCACATGGCTAATCTGTGTCATCACGCTCAGCGCCAGCTTGCGTCGCCCATTACACAATTTATTAATTGCCCTATACCCCCTCGCCGCCATTAGCTTAACTGCCGAACTTCTCATACCTGGTACACAGCAAGTCTTACCGCACCAGAGCCCCGGCGTGTTAAGCCACATACTATTGTCCATACTCGCCTACAGTATGCTCACAATTGCCGCAGTGCAGGCCACTGTTCTCGCCTTGCAAAACCGCATGCTGCGCGACCACCGACTGAAGGGCCTGCCGAGTATTTTGCCGCCACTTCAGACCATGGAAGCGATGCTTTTTGAGCTAATTTGGGCTGGATTCGTACTGCTGAGCTTGGCGATTACGACTGGCGCCGTCTATGTAGACGACATTCTCGCTCAGCACCTGCTCCACAAAACCGTGTTTTCAGTATTATCTTGGGTGCTACTGGCGATTTTATTATGCGGTCGGGCGGCCTTAGGTTGGCGCGGCAATATCGCCATACGCTGGACACTATGGGCCTTTGCCTGCTTATTGCTGGGCTACCTTGGCACCAAAATTGCCCTATCACTAATCATCCATTAATACCGAAGCCGAGATTACGCTTGTGGTGCCTCACATTTTTCTTCAAGATTGGCACTCATTTCATATTAAGGGGTTCTGGGCTTTTTGAACGAGGCACCGCTGGGTCTTCTCTTTGGCATATTAGCTGCACTGATCATTCTGTCCGGATTTTTTTCCGGCTCCGAAACCGGAATGATGTCCCTCAACAGGTATCGCCTGCGGCATCGTGCCAAATCAGGCCATCGCGGCGCGAAACGCGCATCCAAACTACTGGAAGAACCCGATAGTCTTATCAGCACGATTTTGATCGGCAATAATCTAGTTAACAATTTAGCCGCGTCGATCGCTACCATTCTTGCCATTCGCATGTACGGCGACAACGCGGTGGTGCCAGCATCAATACTGCTGACCTTGGTATTTTTAATATTTGCTGAAATTATCCCTAAAACCATTGCCGCCTATAAATCAGAAGCCGTTGCCTACACGGTCAGTCATGTCTTGCTACCACTAAAATCGCTGCTCTTTCCCGTCATTTGGATGGTTAGCCACGTTACCCATTTTGTCTTGCGGCTAACGCGCATCGAGAAAAACGACGGTTCAGAACATATTGGCTTAGAGGAATTGCGCACAATCGTTGGTGAAGCTGGGCATTTAATCCCCAAACACCACAAGGGGATGTTAATGAATATCCTCGATCTTGAGCAGATCACCGTCGACGACATTATGATTCCGCGCAATGAAGTGTTCGGCATTGATATCGACGCCAACACCGATACCATCATCCACAAATTGCGCGATGCCGAGTTCACCCGCATACCCGTTTACCAAAACGACATCGACAATATTGTCGGCATCCTCCATCAACGCGACATTATCAATAGCGTGGATGAACAGGGGCGCGTGCAGCGCGACGCCCTGCTGCAAGCTATACGAGACCCCTATTTCATTCCCGAAGGCACGCCGCTCAACACCCAGCTATTTAACTTCCAAAAGCAAAAACGCCGACTCGGCATAGTGGTCGATGAATACGGCGTTATGCAGGGCATAGTCACGCTTGAAGACTTACTGGAAGAGATCGTTGGCGAGTTTACCTCCAATTTAAGCACCGACACTGAAGACATAATTCATCAAGCCGACGGCAGCTATTTAGTCGATGGCACTACCACGGTTCGCGATATAAATAAGAGTATAAAATGGGAATTACCCACCGACGGCCCCAAGACCCTAAACGGCCTTTTGCTTGAAAAATTAGAATCATTTCCAGAAGCCTCAGTCGGCGTATCAATAGGCCGCTACCGCTTTGAAATTATCGAAATGAAAGGCAATCTTATTCAGTCAGTTCGCGCCTATATTAAGCCCAAAACACGCCACTAAAGGTCATATTTGCTGCGGCAGCGCTGATTAGCCAGAAAAATCACCTCGCGCTTCGCCATATTGCTTAACGCCGACCAATCACTAATTTCATCCAAACTGCGATAGCAGCCTGTACAGATATCGTACTCATCCAGAGCGCAGACCGACACACAAGGCGAAGCCACTGGCTTATCTTTTATCTCTACGCTCATTTCTCTGGCACCACCTGGGGACGAAGCTCAGCAATAAAGCGCTGACCATTTTCCACGTAATGTGCCGCAGACATCAGCAGCGCCGCCTGCTCTTCAGGGCTAAGCATACGCTTAATTTTTGCTGGCGCGCCCATGACCAGAGCACCATCAGGAATTTCCATACCTTCAGTTACCAGCGAGTTGGCGCCGATTAAACAGCCCCGACCAATCTTCGCACCGTTAAGTACCACTGAATTAATACCAATCAAGCTACCGGCGCCAATGGTGCAACCGTGCAGCATCACCTTATGTCCCACAGTGACATCCTCACCGATATGCATTGGGATACCCACATCGGTATGCAGCACGGATGCATCTTGAATATTGCTGCGCGCACCAATCACGATATCGTCTACATCACCGCGAATAACCACGTTAAACCAAATACTCGCCTGATCACCCACTGTGACCGAACCTATAAGCGTCGCGTTATCGGCAATAAAATGCGCGCCGCCCTCAAGTGTGACGCGCCGATCACCCAATTCATACAGCATAAGAAATCCTCAATTTTCGCCAACAACACAGCCTTCCAACATGACTAAGAATGCCATAAAACCTGGGCTATATTTGCACTAGCGGTAAAAATTCATAAGCGGGCTCTTCAAATGGGTGCGCAGCGACGAGCGCCGCCTTCACCGCGCTGGCGCGGTCGGCGGGACAAAGCAATTCAACCCGATACTCGGCGACCGACGCTAGATTACCAAGCTCACCTAAAAACGGCGAGCTTCCGGTCATTGGCCGGAACTGCCCCTGCCCCAACACCTGCCAACAGCAGTGTTCATAATATCCCTGACGCCCAGCTCCCGCCGCAAACACAGCCGCCTTAACCACCTCAACATGACTAGCTGGCACAAAAAACACGAGTTTAAGCACCTGACTCGTCATCCTCTTCACTCCGCCGATCAGGCTGCTCAGCCTGATCCGGCCGCACTTCTTGACTGGCATAATACGCTGCGGCAAATTGCGCGAGACGCCCTTCCTCTATCGCCAAACGAATCGCCGCCATGTGATTTTGGTAGTAGCGCAAATTGTGGATGGTATTCAATTGCGCACCAAGAATCTCTTTGCACTTATCTAAATGGTGCAAATAGGCGCGGCTAAAGTTCTGACAGGTATAGCAATCACAATTCGCATCCAGAGGCGCAGTGTTGGTTTTATGGGCTGCATTACGGATCTTAATCACCCCAGTAGAGGTAAACAAATGGCCGTTACGAGCATTGCGAGTGGGCATCACGCAGTCGAACATGTCTACGCCCCGCATTACGGCTTCGAGAATATCCGAGGGCTTACCCACACCCATTAAGTAGCGGGGTTTGTCGGTGGGCAAATGATCTGCAAGGGAATCGAGCACCTTCAGCATCTCCTCCTTGGGCTCCCCCACCGACAGGCCACCAATAGCATAACCATCAAAACCAACCTCAGCCAGCCCTGCTAGCGACTCCCTGCGCAGCTCAGGGTACATACCGCCCTGAATAATACCGAACAGCGCCGCATCATTACCCGCGTGCGCCGCCTTACTGCGTGCCCCCCAGCGCAGCGACAACTCCATAGATGTGCGCGCCTCGGCCTCTGTTGCCGGGTATGGCGTACACTCATCAAAGATCATCACAATATCGGAGCCCAGATCCCGCTGAATTTGCATTGAGGTCTCGGGGTCAAGGTAAACACTGCTGCCATTCACCGGCGATTTAAACGACACCCCCGCTTCAGTGATTTTACGCAGTTTACCCAAGCTCCAAACCTGAAACCCACCCGAATCCGTCAATATTGGCCCACTCCAACCAATAAAGTCATGCAAGCTGCCGTGGGCTTTTACCACTTCTGTACCCGGCCGCAGGCTGAGGTGAAAGGTATTACCCAGAATAATGTCGGCGCCAATTTCATGAATATCCCGCGGTAACATACCCTTTACCGTGCCGTAGGTACCCACCGGCATAAATGCGGGGGTTTCGACTTTGCCCCGAGGAAAATCCAAACATCCTCGCCGCGCCATACCATCAGTGGTTTTTAGCGCAAACTTCATGCGACAGTCGCTCATACAGTATTTCCTGTTATCTCGGTATTAGTAGCAGGAAACACCAACATGGCATCACCATAGCTAAAAAATCGGTACTGCTCGGCCACCGCTTCGCGATAGGCATTTAGTACAGCCGCCTGGCCTGCAAAGGCACTGACGAGCATGATCAAAGTCGATTCCGGCAAATGAAAATTCGTCACCATCATATCAACACTGCGAAATTGGTAGCCGGGGTAAATAAAAATTCGACTATCACCGGCAAAGGCCGCAATCTCGCCAGATTGCGAAGCGGACTCCAAGCTGCGAACACTCGTTGTACCCACCGCCACTACGCGGCCACCACGAGCACGGGTGGCACGCACCTGCTCGGCAACTTCCTCGGGCACTTCGATATATTCCGAATGCATTTGATGGTCGCGAATATCATCGGCGCGCACTGGCTGAAACGTACCTGCCCCCACGTGCAAGGTCACAAAGGCAAGCTCGACGCCTTTTGCCACACACTGCTGAATTAAGCTTTCCGTAAAGTGCAGACCTGCCGTTGGCGCGGCCACCGCGCCATCGCGGCTCGCGTAAACTGTTTGATAACGCTCGCGGTCCTCGGCAGAATCTTCTCTCTCTATATATGGCGGCAGCGGCATATGCCCTAAACGAGACAACACCGTCAACACCGGCTCAGCAAATTCAAGTTCAAATAGCGTATCGTGGCGACCAAGGACGGCAACAGACTCTGTGCCGGGGGCATCGGTATTATTTGCTGCGAGCAAGAGCGTCGCGCCAGCCTTTGGCGACTTGCTCGAGCGCACATGCGCCAACACGCGATATTCGTCGACAATCCGCTCAACCAATATTTCAATTCGACCACCGCTTTCTTTGGTGGCAAATAGCCTGGCAGGAATTACCCGCGTATTATTAAAAACCAGCAAATCACCCGCCCGCAAATAATCCGGCAGCGCCTTAAACTGACGATGCTCGCATTGTTGCCGGGAATTCAATACCAATAAACGACTGGCATCGCGCTCTGGCATTGGATAATAGGCGATGAGGCTTTCGGGAAGCTCAAAATTAAAGTCGCTGCGCCGCATAATGTCTGCTTTCATTTGGAAGGGCGCAAGATTAGCGGAATTTGCCAAAAGACTCCACCGAGGCAAGCAAATCCCGAGTTTCAGCACTTAAATTGCAGATATATTAAGAAAACTGTCATGGTCGATTGACCCCAGAGAAAAGCTTGCTATAATCGCGCCCCAATCACATGCCAGTGTGGTGAAATTGGTAGACACGCTAGATTCAAAATCTGGTTCCCTCGGGAGTGGCGGTTCGAGTCCGCCCACTGGTACCATTATT
>NZ_JBFHDY010000100.1:0-13257 GCF_041584495.1 Zhongshania sp. | reverse complement strand
GCGTTGGCGGCGGGTAGTATCAGGCTGTGCCCCGCTTCGCCAGCTTGCACCGCTGCGGGCAGCGCGGCGTCTACCGCGCGCAATTCACCGCTCAGCCCCAGTTCGCCAATTAGTTCGCAATTGGCGAGTGGTGCGGTCGGCAATTGCCCAGAGGCCACCAAGATTCCGATGGCGATAGGTAAATCGAAGCGGCCGCCTTCTTTGGGTAAGTCGGCGGGGGCAAGATTGACGGTAATACGACTCACCGGAAATTCAAAGCGTGAGTTAACCAGTGCAGAGCGCACTCGGTCGCGGCTTTCGCGCACGCTGGCCTCAGGCAAACCGACAATATTAAAGGCGGGTAAGCCGCCCGATAAGTGGACTTCTACGGTAACGAGTGGTGCGTGCACGCCGAGCTTGGCGCGGCTGTATACGGTAGCGAGGGGCATGTCTTCATCCTTGAAGGCGGCGCTATTCTTTGAAATACAATGTTTAGGTATTGCTGCCGGTTTGGTTTGCTAATTGCTCAGTTAATTCCGCGAGCTGTTTCTCCAGTGTCTCTAATTTGCTGCGGGTGCGATTCAACACAGCGACTTGGGCGTCAAATTCGGCACGAGACACCACGTTTAAGCGGCTGAATCCGCCTTGTAGTAACACCTGCACTTTCTCTTCGATGTCCTGCTGAATTTCAGGACCATTGTTCATCAGCTTGCTGGCCTGTTGCGCCAGCTGAGCAATAAAATCGGGTTTAGCCATGGATCGTTACCTCGTTGATTGGCTAAGTGTATCGTTTATTGGCGATGCATGGGAGATGTGTGGCGCCTCGCGCTAGCTAAATGCTGGACGGGAGACGGGAGACGGGAGACGGGAGACGGAAGACGGAAGACGGAAGACGCAAAGGCAAGTCGGGTTTAGATTTTATCTTAGCGTTTACCGTCTCCCGTCAAGCATCTCCCTCTTGCCGGCTTAATAATGGTGCGTTTTTGGCAGCAATCAGATCCGATTTGGCGCAGTGCTAATAAAAACGCACAGTGATGGTACAGATATTGCTCTTAACTAATGTAATGCGTTGAGCTTTTAAGTGTTCGGCGACCGTAGAAATTGACTTTTACTAATAAGGAATTGCCGTTGACGGCTATAGCTACCGTAAGCGCTGGGCTTGCTGACACCTGCTCAGCGACACCGCCGACCAAGTCGTGGTCAGCGGCGATTGAGCTGGGTTTGCGTGCGAGCATAAATCGCACTAATTTGGTGCGGATTTTACACAAGGGGCCATTGCGGGTGCAGCGGCCATTTTACCCAGAAGGCGATTGCTGCCACGTCTATCTCCTGCATCCTCCGGGTGGCATGGTGGCCGGTGATATCTTGCGGGTGGCGGTGGATTTGGACGCCGGTGCACAAGCGCTGCTAACCACGCCCTCGGCGGGCAAGGTGTACCGCAGCGACTTGGCTAAAACTGCCCAATCCCAGGGTATAAGCGCCGATGTCGCCGACGGCGCCTGCTTGGAATGGCTGCCCCAAGAAACCATTGTATTTGAAGGCGCTGAAGCCGAATTGAGTAATCACTTCGCTCTGCAGGGCAATGCCCGTTTATGTGCATGGGATATTGTGGTGCTGGGCCGCCGCGCCAGTGGTGAAGGGTTTGCCCAGGGACGTTGCCGGCAAAAAATCGACATACGCCGCGACGGCAAACCACTATTAGTTGAACGCACCGAATGGCGGGGGGGGAGCGCCATGCTGAATGCGCCTTGGGGCATGGCTGGCGCCTCAGTGAGCGGCAGCTTTTTCGCGACGATGATTTGCGATCAGGCCATGATGGATCAGTTGCGTGACGGCCTCAGTGAGCTTGCTGAGCAAAATGCTTGGTTGCCGGCAGAGTGGGGTTTATCGCAAAAGCGGGATATTTTTTTAGCGCGCTATTTGGGTGATTCGCCGGAGCAGTGCCGCAGAGGTTTTACGTGGCTGTGGGCACAGCTTCGGCCGCAATTTAATGGCCGAGAGGCCTGCCCGCCGCGGATTTGGAACACCTAAATTAGCATTGAAATGAGAATTCATTGAAAACAGGATGACACCGTCATGGAATTGAGTCCCAGAGATAAAGATAAATTGTTGCTGTTTACCGCCGCCCTGTTGGCCGAGCGCCGGATGGCCAAGGGCCTTAAATTAAATTACCCCGAGTCGATTGCGCTGATTTCGGCGGCGGTAATGGAAGGCGCCCGAGAGGGCCGCACGGTAGCCGAGATGATGAGCGCGGGTCGCGAGGTATTAACTAAAAATGACGTGATGGACGGCATTGCCGAGATGATTCACGAGGTGCAAGTGGAGGCGACCTTCCCCGACGGTACCAAGCTGGTCACCGTCCATAACCCTATCGTTTAAATAGGCATAACGGAGTATTTATGATTCCCGGAGAATTAATCGCAGCCGAGGGCGATATTACCCTCAATGCCGACCGCGATACCTGCGTGATTGATGTCGCCAATAGTGGCGACCGGCCGATACAGGTCGGTTCGCATTATCATTTTTTTGAAACCAATCCCGCGCTGATTTTTGATCGCGTGGCGAGTCGGGGTTTTCGTTTAAATATTGCGGCGGGCACGGCGGTGCGCTTTGAGCCTGGTCAAAGCCGCCAAGTCGAACTGGTGGCGTTGGCGGGCAAGCGCGAAGTCTATGGTTTTCGTGGCGATGTGATGGGCGCCCTCGACAAGCAAGGAGCATAAGTAATGGCTACGATAGATCGCCGCGCCTACGCGGAAATGTATGGGCCCACCGTGGGCGACCGCCTGCGCTTGGCAGACACTGAGTTGTGGATCTCGGTAGAAAAAGATTTTACGACCTATGGCGAAGAAGTGAAGTTTGGTGGCGGCAAGGTCATTCGCGACGGCATGGGCCAGAGTCAGTTAGGCGGTGCCTATACCCCTGACACGGTGATTACCAATGCTTTGATATTAGATCACTGGGGCGTGGTTAAAGCCGATGTGGCGATAAAGGCCGGTCGAATTTGCGCCATAGGCAAAGCCGGCAATCCGGATATACAGCCCAATGTGGATATTATTGTTGGCCCCTGCACCGAGGTGATTGCTGGTGAAGGTCAGATTTTAACCGCAGGAGCCATCGATTCGCACATCCACTTTATTTGCCCCCAGCAAATTGAAGAAGCCTTGATGAGCGGGGTGACCACCATGATCGGTGGCGGCACCGGCCCAGCGACGGGCACCAATGCCACTACCTGCACGCCGGGGGCTTGGCATATGGGCAAAATGCTGCAGGCTGCCGAGAGCTTTCCCATGAATTTGGGCTTTCTCGGCAAGGGCAATGCCAGTTTGCCAGAGTCGCTGGAAGAGCAAATTAAAGCCGGTGCCATGGGCTTAAAACTCCACGAAGACTGGGGCACCACGCCAGCGTCTATCGACTGCTGCTTGAGTGTGGCGGACAAATACGATGTGCAGGTCGCGATTCACACCGACACCCTGAATGAGTCGGGCTTTGTTGAAGATACCCTCGCCGCCTTTAAAGGCCGCACTATTCATACCTATCACACCGAAGGCGCTGGCGGCGGTCACGCGCCGGATATTATCAAAGCCTGCGGCGCGGCCAATGTATTGCCGTCATCGACCAATCCGACGCGGCCCTATACGGTGAACACTGTGGACGAGCATTTGGATATGCTCATGGTCTGTCATCACCTTGATCCCAATATTCCCGAAGACGTGGCCTTTGCGGATTCCCGCATTCGCAAGGAAACCATTGCCGCTGAAGATATTCTGCATGACCTTGGCGCCTTCTCGATGATTGCCTCCGACTCCCAAGCTATGGGCCGAGTCGGCGAAGTGGTGTGTCGCACTTGGCAGACTGCTCACAAAATGAAAGTGCAGCGCGGTCCGCTGGCAGAAGACAGCGCAGATAATGATAATTTCCGCGCCCGTCGTTATATCGCCAAATACACGATTAATCCGGCCATTGCCCACGGTATTAGCCATGAGGTGGGTTCTATCGAGGTAGGTAAGCTTGCCGATTTGGTGTTGTGGAAACCAGCGTTCTTCGGCATTAAACCCGCCATGATTATTAAAGGCGGCGCCATTGCCGCCGCGCCCATGGGCGATCCCAATGCGTCGATTCCCACCCCGCAGCCGGTGCATTACCGGATGATGTTCGGCGCCTATGGTAAAGCCTGTGTGCAGACCTCGGTGAGTTTTGTTAGCCAAGCCGCGATTGATGCTGATATTGGCAGCGCACTGGGTTTAGATCGCCCGCTAGTCGCAGTGAAAAACTGCCGCAATGTGACCAAGGCCGATATGGTGTTGAACAGTTATCAGCCGGTGATGGAGGTCGACCCCGATACCTACGAGGTGCGCGCCGACGGCCAGTTATTAATTTGTGAACCGGCTACTGAGCTGCCCTTAGCTCAGCGTTATTGTTTGTTTTGATTTTCTGGTTCTAATTAGTTGAGAAAAATTAATTTTAATTTGGAAGTAAGTGATGCTTGAGTGTTTTGAGGTAGCAAGTGAGGGCCAGGGTTTAGCGCCAGAAATGAGTATTGTGCTGAACTATCAAGATCGGCAGCGCAGTCGTTTTCGCGGTAAAACTCGCTGCGGCCAGGATTTGTCTTGGTATATTGAGCGGGGTCAGGTGCTTGCCGATGGCGATATTTTAATCGCCAAAAATGGCGAGCAAATATCGGTGGTGGCGGCTAAAGAAACCCTGTCGCTGGTTCACACTGACGACGCCCTATTGTTTGCGCGGGCCGCCTACCACCTAGGCAATCGTCATGTGCCCTTGCAGATTGATGCGGGGGAATTGCGCTATCAGCACGACCATGTGCTGGACGATATGTTGCGCGGCTTAGGTTTAGAGGTTCAAATTGGCGAAAAGCCCTTCCACCCCGAGAACGGCGCCTACCATAATAGTGGCGCGGGCAGTATTCACAGCCACCACCATCATCATGACTAGTCCATTACTGCATTTAATGCATCTCGTTAGTCCTGCCCTGCCGGTGGGGGCTTATGCCTACTCACAGGGTTTGGAGTATGCGGTTGAGCGAGGCTGGGTAAAGAGTTTGGCGGGCGCAGAAGATTGGATTGGCGAGGTGTTAAGCCACAGCTTGGGTGGTTTAGATTTACCTGTCTTACAGCGTTTGCATACGGCATGGCAGGCTGGCGCGCTGGACGATGTCGCCTATTGGAATGACTATTTACAGGCGGCGCGTGAATCCAAGGAATTGTTATTAGAAGACGTGCAAATGGGCGAAGCGCTGCTGCGCTTATTGGTTTCACTGGAAGTGCCCAATGCCTTGGCTTGGCCCAAAGGCGTGGGGGTAAGTTTTGCCACGGTATTCGCCTTGGCGGCCCAGCATTGGCAAGTTAATAGCGATGACGCGCTCAGCGGTTTCGCCTGGAGTTGGTTAGAGAATCAGGTGGCGGCGGCCATTAAATTGGTGCCGCTAGGGCAGACCGATGGTCAGCGCTTATTGTTGGCTTTGATGCCGAAATTAGAGGCCAGTGTGAGTGCAGCGAAAACACGCCACAATGATGATCTCGGTGTTGGTCTGCCGGGTTTGGCAATGGCCTCGGCTCAGCATGAAACCCAGTATTCACGTTTGTTTCGATCATAGAATTTGTTATTCATTATATGTGGAGTATTTATATGAAAAAGCCTGCACTGCGGCTTGGTATTGGCGGCCCAGTAGGTTCTGGTAAAACCGCCCTAGTTAAAACCCTGTGCGCCGAGTTGCGCGAGCGCTTTGACATCGCGGTCATCACCAACGATATCTACACCCGAGAAGACGCTGAGTTTTTGCTGCGCCACGAGGTGCTGGATCAAGAGCGGATTCTCGGCGTGGAAACTGGCGGCTGCCCTCACACCGCAATCCGCGAAGACGCCTCGATGAATTTGTCAGCAGTGGCTGAACTCAGTGGCCGCTTTCCCGAGTTGGATTTAATCATGATCGAGAGCGGTGGGGATAATTTAGCGGCAACCTTTAGCCCCGAGTTGTCGGACTTAACCATCTATGTGATCGACGTTTCGGCGGGTGACAAAATCCCCCGCAAAGGCGGGCCGGGTATTACCCGCTCAGATTTATTGATTATTAATAAAACTGATTTGGCTCCCTTGGTGGGTGCCGACCTCAATGTAATGGATCGCGATGCCAAGCGCATGCGTGGCGACAAACCGTTTATTTTTAGCAATTTAAAAGACGGCAGCGGCGTTGCCGCAATTGTTGATTTTATTGTTGAGCAGGGCATGCTCGGCGCTTGAATTAAAGGGGAATGAGTATGTCGCCTTTGTTTAGTGTTTTATTCATCGGCTTTGCGGCGGGGGTGGTGCATGCTTTTGACCCCGACCATCTCGCCGCAGTGGGCGGTATGAGCGGGCGTGATAAGGGCCGTAACAGCTTGCGCTTTGCGTTGCATTGGGGGCTGGGGCATGGGCTGGCCGTCCTTGGTGTGGCCAGTGCGGTACTGCTGGCGGGCTCGGCCATTCCCTACGATTTCAGTGCCGCTGCCGAGGCCTTGGTTGCGTGGATGTTGATTGGGATTGGTCTCTTAAGTTTTTACCATTTATGGCGCCAACATCAGCATCATGATTCAAAACAGGGCGTTCGTCGGTCTGCTGTTTGGGTAGGGCTGATCCACGGTAGTGCGGGCTCTGCACCCTTATTGGCAGTGATTCCTGCTGCGGGCTTGGCTAGTCCCTCGCTTGGAATGGCTCATGTTTTACTTTTTAATTTGGGGCTGATTGCTGCAATGGCGGCGGTTGGCTTGGCCTTGCGTGGTGGCTTTGCTTTCTTGGGTCAGCGTCACCATCACATGCAGCACGGCCTGCAGACTTTATCCGCAATGTTTGCGATTGGCTTCGGCTTTACTTTATTGCTCAGTCATTGATTTTTAGATTGTATTTCTTTGGTGCGCACGCACAATTATTGTGCGGCGTACTGCACGCGGATAAGGCTGGCAGCGTAGCGCTATGCTAAATCATTGCGCTGCTTTTCTCGCTAAGCCCCGCAAACTAAGACTTTCCCCTGATTGGCACCAATTCTGCTAACACCTCTTGGTAGATTTACCAGGGTCCGTTGAGCAATCGCAATGCGATTGAATTAATTAGCGGTATAAAAATAGAGTTGGGAGCGAAGTATGAAAACGAAATCATCCATCAAGGCATTCGCCAAGCACAGCAGTATTGTGTTGGCGGCCGCGACCTTGTCGCTAAGCGCCTCGATTGCCCAGGCGGCAGACACCATCAAAGTCGGTGTGTTGCATTCGCTATCTGGCACCATGGCGATCAGTGAAACCACACTGAAAGACACGGTGCTGATGTTGATAGAAGAGCAAAACAAAAAAGGCGGCTTACTCGGTAAAAAATTAGAAGCGGTTGTGGTTGACCCCGCATCTAACTGGCCGCTGTTTGCTGAAAAGACCAAAGAGCTTTTAGAAAAAGATAAGGTCGATGTTATTTTCGGTTGCTGGACATCGGTATCGCGCAAATCAGTTTTGCCGGTTATTGAAGAGTTAAATGGTTTGTTGTTTTACCCCGTTCAGTACGAAGGCGAAGAGTCTTCTAAAAACGTTTTCTACACCGGCGCTGCGCCCAACCAGCAGGCAATACCTGCAGTTGATTATTTAATGAGTTCAGCGGGCGGTTCAGTAAAACGCTGGGTTTTGGCGGGTACTGACTACGTTTACCCACGCACCACCAACAAAATTCTTGAAGCCTACCTAAAAAGCAAAGGCGTGGCTGAAAAAGATATCATGATTAACTACACACCCTTTGGTCACGCTGATTGGCAGACCATTGTGTCCGATATTAAAAAATTCGGTTCACAGGGTAAAAAGACCGCGGTGGTTTCAACCATCAATGGCGACGCCAACGTGCCGTTCTACAAAGAACTGGCTAACCAAGGTTTATCTGCAGAAGACATTCCAGTAGTGGCGTTCTCGGTTGGTGAAGAGGAATTGTCTGGTTTCGATACTGGCCCGCTTGTCGGTCATCTTGCCGCGTGGAACTACTTCATGAGCGCAGATGCCGAAATGAATGATGCCTTCATTGATAAATGGCTGGCGTATATCGGCGACGCCAAGCGCGTTACCAACGACCCAATGGAAGCGACTTATATCGGCTTTAATATGTGGGTGAAAGCCGTCGAAAAAGCCAAAACCACTAAAGTAAATAAAGTACACGATGCTCTAATCGGAATTAGTGTTCCGAATTTGACTGGTGGCGTGGCTACTATGCTACCCAACCACCACCTGACCAAGCCCGTGCTAATTGGTGAGATTCAAGAAAACGGTCAGTTCGATATCGTATGGCAAACCGAAGCGGCCGTTCCTGGTGATGCGTGGACTGACTTCCTGCCGGAGAGCGCTAAGCTTGAAGCAGATTGGCAGAATCCTAAAATCATGTGCGGTAACTACAATACCGAAACCAAGAAGTGCTCGGGTCAAAACTACTAAGCCTTCTTAGCGAGTTCGCTTGCTAAATAAAGGAAGTTCCCCCGGACTTCTTTTTCAAAAAAGATACCCCGCTAATTCTTGGCGGAGTATCTATTGCAAATGGATTTTTCAATGAAGCTGACGCATATCGATACGCATGCCGTATTCCGATTTATTCTATTTTGCTTAGTCATTATATTGCCTATGCAAAGCACTGCCGCGCCGATTGCGATGGTAGGCCAAACTAAAACACAAAGTGAAGATGCTGCGCTTTTGCTGAATGAACTCGTTACGGCAAAAAGTACAGAAGACAAAATTAACTTAATAAATATGATTGCCAACTCAAATTTGCCACAGCGCGTTGCTGTGCTTGAGGCGCTGCAGTCAGGTGATTTGTACTACACCAAAAAAGCGAAACAATTGGTTTACGCTCGTAGTCACGCCGATGGCTACAGCGTGGTCGCTGTGATTGGCAATGAAGATCTCGGCGTAGTGGGCAGTCGCGCAGTGCGTAAAATTAGTATCAATAATGAGCTGCGCACGGTATTGCGCGGTGTGCTGGCCGAAATTGCACTGCGCAGTGAAGACAGCGCTGTGCGATTGCAGGCCGCCAAAAACTTGGTGCGCAGTCCCGCGCCGGAGTTTTTGCCCGCCATTGAGCGGGCATTGGTGATGGAATCTGATGCCAAGGTGACCGAAACGCTCAAGCTCGCGGCGGCGATGGTAAATTTAAATTCCGATGAACAGGTATTGCGGTTAGAGGCTATCGAATCCTTTCGCGGCAGCCTCAATAGCGACGCCATGTCACTGCTCGCGGCCATGCAACTTACTGACAGCGACGGCAACTATTTGGAGTCGGATGACTTAGTTAGAGAATCTGCCGCTGCAGTACTAAAGCAAATGCGCAGCGAAGCAAAAATTTACAAATTAATTGAGAATACGTTTTTTGGCTTGAGCCTGGGTTCCGTGCTGTTACTTACCGCGGTGGGTTTGGCGATTACCTTCGGCGTTATGGGCGTGATTAATATGGCCCACGGCGAAATGATGATGCTAGGGGCGTACACCACCTACGTCATCCAATTACTCATGCCAAACTATATTGATTACTCAATTATTGTGGCCATTCCCGCCGCGTTTATGGTGTCCGGTCTTGTGGGTATTGTGATAGAACGCGGCATCATCCGTCATTTATACGGGCGTCCGCTAGAAACATTGCTGGCAACCTTTGGTGTGAGTCTGATTTTGCAGCAAGCGGTGCGCAGTATTTTCTCGCCGTTGAATAAATCGGTGACCGCGCCAAGCTGGCTCAGTGGCTCGCTGGAAATTAACGGCGCACTGTCACTGACCTATAACCGTCTATACATCATTGCCTTCAGTTTAATTGTGTTATTGCTGCTGGTGTTTTTGTTAAAGAAAACCTTTGTCGGTTTGCAAATGCGCGCCGTTACGCAAAACCGCGCTATGGCCAATTCTATGGGTATCCGTACCGGTTGGGTAGACGCCTTAACCTTTGGTTTAGGTTCAGGTATTGCAGGTATTGCCGGAGTGGCCTTGAGCCAGCTCACCAATGTCGGCCCGAACCTCGGTCAGTCTTATATTATCGATTCCTTTATGGTGGTGGTGTTTGGCGGGGTGGGTAATTTATTTGGCACTTTCTTCGCGGCGATGAGCCTCGGTGTAGCCAATAAATTCTTGGAGCCTTTCGCGGGTGCGGTACTGGCCAAGATCTTTGTGCTGGTGTTCATCATTCTGTTTATTCAGTGGCGGCCTCGCGGTTTGTTCGCCCTTAAAGGCCGCTCGGTAGAGGATTAATTGACCATGCTGAATACAAAAATATTTGAACGCAGTGCCATTGGCCGTTTATTGCTAGCAGATAAAGCGGGTAGCTATTTGTTAATGGCGTTGTTTGCCGCCATGGTGTTGGTGCCGCTGTGTAATTTGCTAATGCCCGAAGGCAGTTTGTTGCATATACCCACCTATATTGTCGTGCTACTGGGCAAGTATCTTTGCTATGCCTTGCTCGCACTGGCGCTGGACTTAATCTGGGGCTACTGCGGTATTTTAAGTCTCGGTCACGGCGCGTTTTTCGCACTCGGCGGCTACGTCATGGGCATGCACTTAATGCGGCAGATTGGTGAGCGCGGGGTGTATGGTAACGCTGACTTGCCCGACTTTATGGTGTTTTTGAACTGGACCGAGCTGCCGTGGTATTGGTATGGCTTTGATAATTTCTTCTTCGCCATGTTTATGGTGGCCTTGGTTCCTGCCGCATTGGCCTTTGTGTTTGGTTGGCTGGCGTTTCGATCGCGAGTAACCGGCGTGTATTTGTCGATTATCACCCAGGCCATGACCTATGCTTTGCTGTTGGCTTTCTTCCGCAATGATATGGGCTTTGGCGGCAATAATGGTCTTACCGATTTTAAAGATATTCTCGGCTTTAATTTGCAGTCAGATATCACCCGCTGTGTATTGTTCGCTTTGTCGGCGTTGAGCGTGATGCTGGCGTATATTTTGTGCCGCGCGATTGTGAGCAGTAAATACGGTCGCGTGTTGGTGGCAATACGCGATGCCGAAAGTCGCACACGCTTTATGGGTTATCGGGTTGAGCACTTTAAGCTCTTTGTGTTTGTGGTGTCGGCGATATTGGCTGGCATTGCTGGTGCTTTATATGTGCCTCAGGTCGGTATTATCAACCCCGGCGAGTTTGGCCCCATCAACTCTATTGAAATTGTTATTTGGGTAGCGATCGGCGGACGGGGCACGTTGTTTGGCGCGGTCATCGGCGCGGTGGCGGTGAACTACGCTAAAACCTATTTTACCGGCGCCTTCCCAGAAGTGTGGCTGTTTATGTTGGGGGCGCTGTTTGTGGTCAGCACTTTGTATTTACCTAAGGGCATCGTGGGCGTGGTTAAACAATTGCAAGATCGTCGCGCTGAACGCAACGCGCCGACATCGCAAGGAGCAGAGTCATGAGTGCCGTTGTAAAAAGTCCGGGCTTTCACAGCTCAGAATTGCAAAGCATGTTGTACCTTAATGGCGTGACCAAAAGTTTTGACGGTTTTAAAGCGATTAATAATTTGTCTTTAGATATTGCGCCGGGCGAATTGCGCGCAATTATCGGCCCTAACGGCGCAGGTAAAAGTACCATGATGGATATCATCACGGGTAAAACCCGGCCGGACTCGGGGGAAGTACGCTTTCGCGACAGCATTGACCTGACGCAATACGACGAAGCGGATATAGCCAACTTGGGTATTGGCCGTAAATTCCAAAAGCCCACGGTTATTGAAACCCTCACTGTTTGGGAAAACGTGGAACTGGCGCTAGCAGGTAATCGCAGTGTTATCCGCGCGCTCTGGCATAAGCTGAGCAGTGAGCAGGGCGACCGGGTAAATGAAGTAATTAAACTGGTCGGTCTAAAAGCCAAAACCAGTGAGCTGGCGGGCAGCTTATCGCACGGTCAAAAGCAGTGGTTGGAAATTGGTATGTTGATTGTGCAGGGGCCGGAGCTATTGCTGGTCGACGAGCCAGCCGCGGGCATGACCGATCAAGAAACCATGGAAACCGCTGCACTATTAAAAGAAATTAACCGCGAGCACACCGTGGTGGTGGTCGAGCACGATATGGATTTCATTAAGGCGCTAGACAGTAAAGTTACCGTCCTGCATGAAGGCAGTGTTTTGGCTGAGGGTCGTCTAGAAGTTGTGTCGGCTAATCCACGGGTGATTGAAGTCTATTTAGGACGTTAAAACTATGTTGCTAGTTAATGAGGTAGATCTCTATTACGGCGCTAGCCAAGCGCTGCGCAAAGTAAATATTAGCGCAGAGAAGGGCAAGGTGACCTGCATACTCGGTCGTAACGGTGTAGGTAAGTCAAGCCTGGCAAGAGCCATTACCGGTCGCCATCCGGTGCGGGGTGGCAGTATTGTGCTTAATGGCAAAGACATCAGCACGATGGCCCCAGCAGATCGCGCCCGCGCGGGCGTCGCCTATGTACCGCAAGGCCGCGAAGTCTTCTCTCAGCTTACCGTGCAAGAAAACCTTTATACCGGCTACGCGCCGCTCAAACGGAGCCAACGTAAAATTAGCCCTGAAATTTTTGATTTGTTTCCGGTGCTAAAAAGCATGCTCAAACGTCGCGGCGGCGATTTATCTGGCGGCCAACAACAGCAGTTGGCAATTGCTCGTGCCTTAATTACAAAGCCGCGCTTATTAGTATTAGATGAGCCGACAGAGGGGATTCAGCCCTCTATTATTAAAGATATTCATAACGTGATTACCATCCTGCGCCAGCAGGGCGAGATGGCGATTGTCCTTGTGGAGCAATACTTTGATTTTGCCCGGGAGCTCGCAGATTACTACGCGGTAATGGATCGCGGCGAAGTAATATTGTCTGGCCGTGGTGACGAAATGGTAGAAGAAGACGTTCGGCGGCATATGACGGTTTAGTTATCTAGCTGGCATAAATCGTCACTCCCGCGCAGGGATGACGCACGGTTATAATTAAAAAATGCGCCAAGCTACCCCATTTGTCACTCCTGCGTAGGCCGAGCACCGCCCCTGCGAAGGCAGGGGTCCATCCCAGCATTAAACCTTAGCGCGATACGGCATTCGCTGCGCTCACATGGATCCCTGCCTGCGCAGGGATGACGTTTAGGGAACAGTCGTCCTTGCCTGCGCAGGCCGAGCACAGCCCCTGCGAAGGCAGGAGTCCATATGAGTACAGCAAACGCATTCAGCAAGGTATTATCAAATATATCCAAATTACTGATCTATTGACCCAAAATTTTGCACTTTTATATCAGCGGTTTCTTTATATACTGGCTTCATTGATTTAGCTGAGGCAAAGGAG
>NZ_JBFHDY010000099.1:0-13466 GCF_041584495.1 Zhongshania sp. | reverse complement strand
CACCCCCAGCTCCGTGGCTTTTTGAATGACCCAATCAAAGCGGTCGCCTTTGGATAGCGCAATGCCCAATTCAATTTTGAGCGGTGAGGCGGCAATGGCTGCTTGCGGCGCGGTGTCGAGCTGACATAAAACGTGTTTTTTTGCGGCTTCAATAATGGTCGCCGCATAGGCATTGCCGTCGCCATTAAAGAGTATTAACTCCCGCCCCGCGCGCATCCGTAAAACTTGGCCAACATAGTGGGCGGCGCGTTCATCCAAACTCAGCTCGCCACCAGTGAGTGGCTGGTCGACATAGACTCTGGGCACCCGCATCTTAATTGAGCGCCTTTAGGAAGGCCTTGGAGTTACGCTGAAAATTGTACAGCTGCTTTTTAGCCGGGGGCAGGTCGTCAATTTTACACTCCACATAGCCCTGTTCTTGGAACCAGTGCGCGGTCTGCGTCGTGAGAACAAACACCGAGTCTAGGCCCTGCTGGCGAGCTTCTTTTTCCAGCAATTCAAGCAGACGCTCGGCGCGATCGGCGCCGCGATAATCTGGGTGGGTGGCGACACAGGCAATCTCGCCGCTGCGCTGTTCCGGATACGGGTACAGTGCGGCACACGCGACGACCATGCCATCGCGAACCAAAATTTTGAAATGGTTTATTTCGTTTTCGAGAAGTTCACGTGAGCGTTTTAACAAGACGCCTTTGGCTTCCAGCGGTTCAATAATAGCAAGCAGGCCGCCGACATCGTCGATATCGGCAGTCATAAATTGCTCGTAATGCTCCTGAGTAATCAGTGTGCCTGCGCCGTCGCGGGTGAATAATTCTTGTAGTAGCGCGCCGTCTTGTTGGAAAGACACCATATGGCAGCGATTGATGCCAATATCGCCGGCTTCGACCACCGCCTGCACTATGCTGTCTTGTTTTAGTAGCGGCTGCTTAATTAGCTCGCTGTCGACATCGCGGTATTCACATTGACGAATTAGCTGGCCATCGCTGTTGAGCAAGCCCTCATCACAGGTGAATAAAATCAGCTTGTCGGCCTTGAGGGTGGCGGCCGTGTGCACGGCCACATCTTCCGCGGTGAGATTAAAGACCTCGCCAGTAGGCGAATAGCCAATCGGTGACAGGATCACAATATGCTGATTATTTAATTGCTGCTGAAGCGCCGAAGCGTCAATTTTACGCACCATGCCGGTGTGCCGAAAATCGACGCCATCGACTACGCCAATGGGCCGCGCAGTGACGTAATTACCGGAACATACCCGAATGGCCGCGCCGTGCATGGGTGAGTTAGCCACGCCCATCGACAGCAGGGCTTCAATGTGGGCGCGCAATGAACCGGCGGCATCGGTGACACAGCGCAGCTCAATATCGTCGGTGACCCGCAAATCATTGTGGTAGCGGCTCTCTATGCCCGCGTCCATGACCCGCTGCTCAATTTGCGGACGGGCGCCGTGTACCAGAATTAGACGCACCCCCAGGCTATTGAGCAAGGCGATGTCATGCACGATATTGGCAAAATTAGGGTGTGCCACAGCTTCGCCGCCAAACATCAATACAAAGGTTTTACCGCGATGGGCATTAATATAGGGCGCAGAGTTGCGGAACCATTTAACGTAATCGGTTGGTGCAGACATGGCAGTGGCGTATGTTATGGGCGAATGGCTTTATTTTGTTTGGAATGTCATAGGCTTACAAGCCATTTTTACACTGCTTAGTTGCTCTAAGAATTTCAAGGCCACCGGGTATGGCGTAGCGCAGTAAAATAAATAGGCTGCGCCAGCAATTAATAGATGACAAGGTGGCACATTTGGCGCTACAAAGGCGCTTTTTTGTGGGAGCAGTGCGTGACGGCGGAATTATTAGTATCAGCCCCAAATGCGGAGCTGATCTTTGATCAAATAGCGGATGCCTTGGTCGAGACTGGCTACGCAGTTTTGCCGCTTGCACTGCCGCCTAGCATCAGCGAGGCTATGTTTCTGCGGATTGCGTCTTTTGAAGATGAGGTCTTTCAAGCTGCGGGGGTGGGGCGCGCCGACGAGTTCCAACTTAATCCCTTTGTGCGCAAAGATGAGATTCGTTGGCTGTCGACCCAAGACCCTGTTGAAGCCAGTTATTTAGCGTGGATGGAGCAATTGCGCCTAGGCTTAAATAAGCGACTTTTTATGGGATTATTCGATTACGAGGCCCATTTTTCGCGCTATTGCGAGGGTGCATTTTACAAAAAACATGTCGATGCATTTAAAGGGCGTACTAACCGAGTTTTGTCTACGGTGTTCTATTTAAACCCGGGCTGGGCTTCGGCTGACGGCGGCCATTTGCTCATGTACAGCGACGAACAAGGCGCGTCGCTAGAGCCCATTGCGAGAATAACGCCATTGATGGGTAGCTTGGTGGTGTTTCTCAGTGATCGCTTCCCCCACGAGGTCACCGCGGCAAATCGTCTGCGCTATAGTATTGCGGGTTGGTTTAGGGTGAATGCGAGTCTTGGCGCCCATCTTGATCCGCCACGCTAGCGAGGGCTGTATTCATTATTGTGGTGGGCCGGCGGCGACTCATCGGCGCCGCTTTTATTTCTAAGCAGCCTACAGGCGGCGGAGTAAACCTAGGGTGTTAACGCGAGCAATTTCTTCAAACAGGCCCGAGGCCAGGGCCAATTTGTAAATAGCATAAGGGGCTTGGCCACCTTCTTCTGGCGCTGGAAATAAGTCGTGAATGGCGAGTATGCCGCCCTTTATAATGTGTGTGGCCCAGCAGCGATAATCACAGAGCGCGGCGTCGAGGCTGTGGCCGCCATCAATAAAGACCATAGCCAACGGAGTCTGCCAGTGACGGGCGCTCACTTCAGAGTTTGCGACGAGGGGCACAACGGTATCTTCTAATCCGGCACGGCGGATATTGTGTCGGAACGCTTTAAACGTATCAAAGCGCGCTGCGCTGGTGTCATAAAGTTCGGGGTCGTGAAACATTTCCCCGAGCTGGTGCTCCTCTGAGCCAATATGGTGGTCGACGGCGTAGACAACGCCGTGCTTTTGCTGGCAGGCGAGGCCTAAATAAATAGTGGATTTACCGCAGTAGCTGCCCACCTCCAATACCGGCCCGCGTCCAGCCATACTCAGCGCATAACGATACAACGCCTCGGCTTCGTCGTTGGCCAAAAAGCCTTTGATGTCGGTCATATCTAAGGGCAGCGCAATGGTCATGGTGTACTCGGTGTGGCGGTAAAGGAGTGCTATAAAGCACCTTAAGTTGGGCACCTTAGCCAATATAAGGCACTTGAGCAAATTACCATCTTGTCAGTTTGGCGATGCTGCGCTGGAAGTGGCAATGGTGTATGTTGCTGATGGTAACATTGTCGCCTTGCCGGAACGGGTTGGATCTAATGAAAACGAGAGGGGAATGCCATGCTCAAATTATACGGTTTCGCAGTAAGTAATTACTTCAATATGGTCAAACACGCGATGCTTTATAAGGGGCTCATGTTTGACGAAATTACGACTTTCCCCGGTGCAGATTCTGCGTACATTACTAAAAGCCCCATGGGTAAGGTGCCGTGTATTGAAACTGAGCAGGGCTGCTTAGCAGAGACCAGCGTTATTCTGAGCTATTTGGAGGCCGCCTACCCAGAAAAGCCGCTCTACCCTGCGGATGCGTTTCAGCGTGCCAAAGTAAATGAAATTATGAAGGTGGCGGAGTTGTATATTGAGCTGCCTGCGCGGCGCTTATTTCCCGAGGTGTTGGCGGGCAAAGTGGTAAGCGATGATATTAAAGCTGAGTCGCGGGAAACTCTGACCAAGGGGTGTAAGGCCTTGGCGGCGTTGATTCAGTTGCCGGAAAGTCCCTACGTGGCGGGTGATAGCATGAGCATGGCGGATATTGTGCTGCGTTACGCCTTAATTCCCGCGGGCATGTGCGCCCATGCTATTTATCAGTGGGACCTTGTTGCCGAAGTGCCGGGCTTGGCGCAGTGGAGCAAGCGTATGGCGGGTCAGGACATTTCACAACAGCTCGACAAGGCCAACCAAGAAGGTATGGCGGCGTTTTTGCAGGCAATGAAATCTAAGTAAGAAACTGAGCCGGGGCTTAAACCCCGGCTTCCAGCAGTTCTAATTCTTCCTGCAGTGCTAGCCACTGCTCCTCGGTGTCATCGTTCTTTGTACGCAGCTGCGTTTGCTCAGCGAGTACTTGTTTAAGCTTATTCTTATTTGCTTCATCGTAAAGGCTAATATCGGCAAGTTGGGCTTCAATCGCGGAAAGTTGTTCGCCGAGCTTACTCATTTTCTGTTCGAGTTTTTTGATTTTTGAGGTCAATGGCGCGAGTTGCGCCCGGCGGGCGGCGGCGTCTTGGCGAGCTTGTTTTTTGTCGACCAAGGGCGCGCTGTTGTCTAGTTCGCTTGCAGGTGCGCTTTTATCGCGGTTGAGCAGCCAGTGGCGGTAATCGTCCAAACTGCCGTCAAAGGGCTCCGCTTTGCCACTGTCGACCAGTAAAAATTCGTCCACGGTATTACGCAGTAAATGGCGGTCGTGGGACACAAGAATTACCGCGCCCTCAAAATTTTGTAAGGCGCTGGTAAGCGCGTGACACATTTCCAAGTCTAAATGGTTGGTTGGCTCGTCAAGCAGCAAGAGATTGGGCTTTTGCCAAACAATGAGTGCCAGTGCCAGTCGGGCTTTCTCGCCGCCGGAGAAGTTTTCGCAGCTTTGTTCAGCATGGCTACCGTGAAAATTAAAGCCACCAATGAAATTGCGAATTTCCTGTTCGCGGGCAGTCGGCCGCAGACGTTGCAATTGCAGTATCGGGCTGGCGCCTAAATCCAGTGACTCTAGCTGGTGCTGGTTAAAATAACCCATGTACAGGTGTTCGCCCTGTTGGCGTTGACCATGCAGGGGTTTGAGGCTGCCAGCCAAGGTTTTCATCAGCGTCGATTTGCCTGCGCCGTTGGCGCCAAGTAAGCCGAGACGCGTATTGGGGTGAATGCTTAAATTCAACTTTTTAACAATGGCGCTGTCGTAGCCGAGATCGGCTTGCGACAAGCTCAGCAGGGGGTCTGAGAACTGAGTGGCCTCGTAAAATTTAAAATGAAAAGGCGAGTCGATGTGCGCTGGTGCAATATCGGCCATGCGCTCTAATGCTTTAAGGCGGCTCTGTGCCTGTTTGGCCTTGGTGGCTTTGGCGCGGAAGCGACGAACAAAGTCCTCCATGTGGGCGCGGACGACTTGCTGCTTTTCAAAGGCCTGCTGTTGCTGGGCGATCCGCTCGCCGCGCTGGCGCTCGAAGGCTGAGTAGTTGCCGCGATAGCGAGTTAGGGTTTCGCGCTCAAGGTGAACAACATGGTCGCAACAGGCGTCGATAAAATCACGGTCGTGAGAAATCAATAACAGGGTGCCCTCGTAGCGGTGCAGCCACTGCTCCAGCCAGAGGCTGGCATCAAGGTCGAGGTGGTTGGTGGGTTCGTCGAGTAGCATCAGGTCTGAGGGGCACATCAGCGCCTGAGCTAAATTGAGACGAATACGCCAGCCGCCAGAAAAATCAGTGACCGGATTTTCTAGCTCATTCAGCTTAAAACCCAGGCCGGTAAGGAGGCGCTCGGCGTCGCTGCGAATCTGATAGGCGTTTATCAGGTCGAGTTCGCCGTGAAGCTCAGCCAGTTGGTGGTCGTCGCGGCAAGCGGCAATACTCGCCTCTATTTCACGGTAGCGATGGTGCCCGTCGATCACATATTCAATGGCAGGCTGGTCGCTGGCATCGACTTCTTGGCGCATTTGGGCAATCTGCCAATTGCTGGGCAGGCGCAGTTCGCCACTGTCGGCGACAAGTCTGCCGCAGAGCAGTTGAAAAAGGCTGGATTTACCGCTGCCATTGGCGCCAACTAGCGCAATATGCTCGCCGGGATTCACTCGGAGGTCGACAGCCTCTAGCAAGGGTTTGCCGCCGCGTTGTAAGCTGAGATTCAGGAGTTCTATCATGATGGGCCGCGATTATAGCGTGAGTTATTCCTAATGGATGAAAAATTTGTCGATGACCGACCCCAAGGCGCGCTACAAGATTACCCGCTCTGGGATTATGCGCTGGCAGTGTACTCGCAACCGGCGATCCAAGCCCAGTGTTTAGTCCTGCAAGATCGCTATGACTTGGATGTAAATATGTTGTTGGCGGCCGGTTATTGGGCTTGTGCCGAGCGTTGTTGGTCGGCGACCCAGGTGGCTGAGTTGGTGGCGGTATCGGCCGAATTGCGCGAAAGCTATGTGCTGCCGCTGCGAGCATTGCGTCGTAAAGCCGAAGGCCCTAAGCGGCAAGACTTGTACCGCGCTTTGAAAAATGCTGAATTGGCGGCCGAGCGTTTGCAAATTGAGGCGCTGGCCCAGCAATTAGGTGGTTTTTCTGGCAATGCCAAGCCTAAGAGCCAAAATCGCTATTTGGCCAATTTAACGATGTATGCCAAACACTATAAAGGTAGCGAACAACTTAAGTTGGCAGCTTGCCTTAGCGAATTGGCCGTGTCGCTGGCGGCTGCGACCTAAAAATCATCAAATAAGCTGGCTAAGCGATCCGCCGCTTTATCCGGGTGGCTGGGTATATCGCTCATGCGTCGAACCCGACGCTTGGGCTTAGGCAGATTTACTGATGTCTGGTCTGGCGCTGTCTCCAGTGTGATTTTGGCTAACTCGGCCTTAATCGCGGGCATAGCGCCAGTTTCGGCTGTTTTAGGCGGAGATTTGGGCTCTGCAGGCTTGGGCTTTGCGGCCGCTTGGGGCTTGGCTTTGGGGGCGGGGGCTGGTTTAGTTGCAGCTACTTTTGCTTTTGCCGGGACGGGTGTTTTTGGTGCAGGCGCCGCGACTTGCTTGGCTGGACTTGCTTTGGCTGCGGGTTTATTGCTTGTTTTACTGAGTGATTTGTCGGTCTCAAGCATGGCTTTGAGCACGGCTTTTTCTTTGCGAAGGACTAAGCGCTGTTCAATGATATTGCCACGTAGCTGAGCCAGCGTGGCTTGGTCGCTGTCAAAATTGCGTTGGGCACTCGCTAAACTGGTTTTTAGCCGGCCTTGGGCGCTGGGTTTGGTATTTTTTGGGTCTTTTAGCCGATCTTGGCATTGCTTGAGCTGCGCGCGGGTCTTATCGAGTACGGTTTTTTGTTTGTCCGCTTCTTTTTCTAGTGTTGCGAGGGCTATTTCAAGGGCGTGAATATGCTTTTCTCTGAGTTCATATAACTCAGATTGGAGTTGGTTTAACACTATTATGGGGCTACTTGCGGATGCGCCCTTGTTATTCTTACTACTAGCCATGAGTTTAACCCTGTAAGTGGTTAAAATAACATCAATCTTCATTATACAAACTTGTCGCGGAGAATCTATCTCTGTAACGTCCAGTGCTACTAAGTATTTATTGGTCTTGCCACTGTGTCTGTTGGAACGCTTGTGGCAGACTATGGTCTGAGAGTCCATGTCGAATCCACGACGGTTTTTTTTACCCATAAAATTAAGGTAGTTACATGAATAAAACACTGGTATGTGCGGTGGTAATGAGTGGTCTGCTGACGGCTTGCGGCGGTGATAAGTCATCAAAAGCTGATTTAGATAGCGAAATTGGCAAAGTAAGTTACGGTATTGGCGCGAACATTGGCGCTCGTTTCGGTGATGATCTGCCTTTGGATGTTGACGCCTTTAGTGCCGGGGTTCGTGATGCCCTTGCCGGTGGCGAAATGCAAATGACTGAAGAAGAGATTATGAGTACCCTGCAGGCTTATCAGCAGAAGCAGTTGGCCGAGCGTCAGGAAGAGGCTCAAGCTGCGGGCGGTAAAAACAAGGCCGAGGCAGACGCCTTTTTTGCCAAAAATGGCAGTGTTGAGGGTGTAGTGACTACTGAAAGCGGCCTGCAATATCAGATTTTGGTTGAAGGCAAAGGTGCCAAGCCAACAGCGGACGATACCGTTGAAGTGCACTACCACGGCACACTGCTCGATGGCACCGTGTTTGACAGCTCCTACCAGCGTGGCGAAACTGTGAGCTTCCCCGTGGGTGGTGTTATTCCCGGTTGGACTGAAGCTCTGCAGCTTATGCCCGTAGGCTCCAAGTGGAAGTTGTTTATTCCGCCATCACTCGCTTATGGCGCCGGTGGGGCAGGCCAAATGATCGGCCCGAATGCGGCGTTGGTGTTTGATGTTGAGTTGATTTCGATTGCTGGCGCTGAGTAAGCGGCTGGTAAAATAAAAAAAGCCCCGCGAGTCGGGGCTTTTTTTCGTCATCGCATAACGCAATGCGCTACTGCAATGCTGAACTGCAAGAGTAAGTGCCGACTCAATGAGTCGGCGAGTGGTGCTGTACATCCTTGTATGCACCAGCGTCATCCTTGACGAAAATTAGTTTACTCCCTTGGCCGCATTTAGACATTGGAGATCGGCACTCTTTTGTGTAGGAAATCGTCCATGTCTGTTTGGTTTAAGGTACTTGCGTAAGACGCCATCGCGCCATTGCCGAAGTTTTTCGATGTCGCTCTTAGTAGTGCGGGTACCGGGTAGCACAGTATCGGTATGGATCTGCCGATCAAACCATAGTTTGGTATGCCGAAAGTTGGCTAGCTCCGGCGCTGAGGCCAACCAAACCATAGTGTCGGCACCCATTCGACGGTCACGGAGTAGCGGGCTAAGAGCTTTGTTAAATGCCGGCAGCGATTTTGCGAGGCCGGGTGTCGCCGCCCAGCCTGGATGCATATTCTGAACAATCGCCGTCGTTGCTGTGTGCTGGCTCATAGTGAGGAGTGCGCGCTTGGCGCGGGCGTAGGCTTTGCTGCCATTGTAAGGTGGCTTGCAAAACAGCATATCGTCGAGGGCAACTCCTTGGGTATAAAGCCCCCCAGACACCACATTAATTACGCGGCTTTCTTTATGTAGACTGGGGCTGAGTACTTTTGTGAGTAGTATGGGTGCCAGAAAGTTTACTGCAATACTACGTTCAACACCTTCATCGCTCACTTCTCGTTCGTTAAACAATGCTCCCGCATTATTTATCAATACGTCAATACAGGGGTGTTCTGCGCTGATTTGGCGGCCCACATTGGCTGTGTCATGAAGGTCGGAGAAATCGGTTTCATAACAACTAAGTTGATTCTCTCTGCAACCACTAAAGTCCATTATTTGCTTGGTAGATTGAATTAGGCGCGAGTTGTCACGGCCGACTAAAATAAGCTTGGCGCCGAGACGGGAGAGCTCACTCGCGGCACTAAGCCCCAGTCCGGCGGTAGGGCCGGTAATGGCAATGACTTTGCCGTCGAGTCGAGATGCGTGGGATTTTCGTGGTTGCCGTAAGTAGCCACGGCGACCAAAATTTAGGACGGAGGGTAAAAGGAGGTGGTCGCTGATGCGGTCTTTGAATCTCTGTTTAGGGGTGGCTGGAATTTCAAGTGCCCGTTTTAAGCCCCGCGCGGCATGTTTGCCAATGCGATTAAGGATAGGTTTAAGCAACGAATAAGCTGGCGACAATAAATTCTGGAAATTTAACGCTGCTCGATAATGAATTTCGGTGGTGTCAGCGTTAATGGCCTTAAAGTGTAATGTGTCTATGGCTGTAAAATTGGCACCGTGCCCCTCTAGCACGAGTAATTCATTTTCTTTAATGGCGAGTTGAGTGTAGTGCATTACGATCTGTTGGCCGCCGGGGATTTTTAGCTCAAGCTGATACTGACAGCCAATATCGACCGGGCCGGCAGTGAGTTTGCGACCGCTGAATACGCTCGGGTCCCATTGCTCAATGGTGGAAAAATCGCGCAGGTAAGCGAAGCAATCCGCGAGGCTGCGTTTTACGATACTGTGTTCTTCCAGCGTATGTAGCATGGCGAAATATCCTGTGTACTTCGCTGCCGTTCAAGACGCGGAGTTAATTTCAATGTACTCCTTGTACGCGTAATGAAAAGACTCCGATCAATAAATGGTCTGCTTCGGGGGCACTTATAGAGATAATAAACCAACAACAACACGCATTGGCGGGTGTTGGGTTAAGCGCCAAATAGGGGCGCCCGTGTTGCTAATATTGCAAATAGCAACGGCGGTTGGCGTGTCGGGCACGGTTATTCCGGCTTAGCGAATTTCCGGTATAAAGAGCATTAAGACGGCCATTGCGCCCAGTAATAGTGCAATGTGAGTGCTGAAAAGATCGTTATTGCTGCTCGGGGTTATAGCATCATCCTTGCTATTAATCATCGCCTTCTCTCCTGTTGAAGTGCTGTGAATATAGTATTGATAAGCTGGCGATACATTGCCAGAAAATATTTTGGTAGTAATTCTCTGCGATAAAATATTTTCGCTCGTTACATAGTGCTTAGCTATAAGGGCAAGCCGCAGCTTGTAAATTTGCATTATGCCTTCAGTTTCAGCTGCCCCGCTTGGGGCGGAAAAATTCCCGAATCAAAATAGAGGCCTCTGAAAAATAAGGTTCTAATTGTTATGTAAAACGCTATTTTCTCGAAGGTATAACGAGTGATGTTATTCCGCTTGGCAATTGCTCAACGCTATGAAGCCAATATAATGACGCAAGGAGATTCTGTTAATAAGGAAATAGTAATAAAATTATTTTTAATTATTATATCCTCAGCTTTTATTCTTGGGCGCGGCAACTCGACATACTTTGATAATGCTCCAGGATAAGGGAAAAATGCATTTTATAAGTATCACTACGAAAAGTATGGGCGGCAGCGGTTAGCGCGGTACACAAATTTCAAATTGAATTAAAAGCGCAAGATCGCGATCAAGGAAAATTATTGCACGAGGTAAATCTGTAGCAAGTGCTGGTGATAATGTGGAGATTATTGCTAAGCTCGAAGAGGTGAATGCGAGGGTTGAGGTAATTTTTACACCCAAAAATAAGCGTCGAGCGGAGGCTGTTGATTGGCGTGACCTTATTATTAAAAAGCAAGAAAAATCACTGCCATACATAGCCTATGTAAGCGCGATCCATTACGGCAATGCTGTTGGTGGGTAGGGCGAGTGCGTGGGCGACGGTGACATCATGCGGTTTACCGTCGGTGATACGGACAAAGCTGGGCAGAAAACCCTGATGGTCAAGACCGACTGGACTTTGACGGCGCCGTTGGTGCGACGAAATTTTGCCCACGGGAAAACAGAAAAACACAGATCAGTCGTAGTGGAATCCAGAGAATACAGCTTGTTCTTGAAACGAAACCCGTGCTTTGAGGCGGTAGCGTGGCATCGGGTTATGAAACAAGGCTTCATAAAGCGTGTAAGGCTGAGATTCGTTTACGCGTGATTAAGGCGCTGCGCGTAACATGATTGCTGCCGAGATGGTAAAGCTGAGCCGCTTGAGCAGACAGATTGCTGACAATGTCGCGCAGGCAAGCTGAGGCCAAGCCTAAGGGAAAATTGAGATCACCGCGACATTTTGCGCAGTTTGTGGCCCTCGTGGTGCTGTTTTGCTAGACCTTCAAACTCATGTCTCGAAGCCAATTTTAACAATTGTGAAAAGGCCTTGTTATGATGCAAAAGGCTTGGCCCCCTGTTATTGCAGTGTTTGCTCGCAACTTTATTGTATCAACTTGTTGAAAATTAAGCCTTTTTTATCTCTAAATTATGGGGCAGCGGTGTTTCAGCTTAATACTGTTTGGCGCTCTAACACGATATATGAATCATTTTACCAGCTCTTCCCTCAGTTTTTTCCGAACACCCATCAGCATCTTTCCAAAGGCGTTCTCACCGCGCAGGTCGCGGCCGCTGCCCCAGAAGTAGTCGTACTGACTAAGGTCCTTAATTTCCATGTCGCCGGAATCCAATAGCATCTGAGCGATCTCTGGATAGGTGCGGGCCTTAATATAGGTAGCGCGGGTCATGTAGGTTATGCTATTTTTCTTCCAGTCTCTGCGGCGTTGGTGCCGTTTACTTTTACCGAGTTTAGCTGCATCCGCTGGGTGAGCTGCTAGGCGAATCTGTTCTCGATATTCGGCGTCATCAAATTTCATCGCTTGGTAATAGTGCTCTACCGAAGGCCATTCGAAGCCATCCAGCTTGAAATCATTTTTTGCATAGGCTGCTAATGGGTGACTCGCATCGTCCCTTGTGAGCGTGAGCAATTTTCTCTCCTTTTCATCAAACAGCATCGGGCTACTCCAAATCAAACAATGATAAGGCCTATAGTATAAAGGCTTTTGTCCATGGCGCTTGTTGCTAATGCTGGCGTATTGTCGACGTCGATGGCATTGCGCTAGTCTTTGAATTATTCTCGCGGCGACTTTGCGAGCTAAGTTGAGCGGGATACTCGTGTGAAACTTAATACCGAATTAGCGTGGTGTCAGGCATTGGGCCGTGCGATTGTGTAGAGGCTTGACTAGGCTGATCGTGATATTCTATCCAAAATTTATAACCGCTAAGGAGCGAAACCTTGCTCAAATGTCAAGTAATAGAACCGAAAGGCGTGCACGATGCGACTGTAATTTGGCTGCATGGATTGGGTGCCAGCGGTCACGATTTTGTGCCGATAGTCCCTCATCTTGGTTTGCCAGACCAACACGGTGTTCGTTTTGTGTTCCCCCATGCCCCAGAAATTCCCGTCACAATAAACGGCGGCATGGTGATGCCCGCGTGGTACGACATACTGACTATGTCGATAGAACGTGAAATTGATCTGGACCAGATAGAGTCATCTGCGGCAGCGGTGAGAGAGTTAATTCAACGCGAATTGGATGCCGGTATCGGTAGCGAGCGCATTGTGTTGGCGGGTTTTAGCCAGGGTGGCGCCGTGGTTTACCACGCTGCACTTTCATACCCCAAGCCCTTGGCGGGTTTAATGGCCATGTCGACGTATTTCGCCACTGCCAAAGAAGTGAAACTCTCGGAAGCGAATAAAGCGTTACCGATCCATATTTTTCATGGCAGCCAAGATCCCATGGTGCAGGAATCGATGGGGCATACGGCTAATCAAATTTTGCAAAGCATGGGCTTTAAGCCCAAATACCGCAGTTACCCCATGCAGCACGAAGTCTGCGGCGAGGAAATTACCGATATTGGCAACAGTCTTAAAGAGTGGCTAGAGTTGGCTTAGGCAGATGGCTGGATAATATGGCCTCAAACCGAATTTAGGCCGATATTGGCAAGTAAATGACGGAGGTAGATTGAGGCCGGAAACCCTCTCTGTTATAGTGTCGCGCTTCGTTAAGTACCCATTTTGCGCCCGTAGCTCAGCTGGATAGAGCGCTGCCCTCCGGAGGCAGAGGTCAGAGGTTCGAATCCTCTCGGGCGCACCATATAAATCAAAGGGTTACAGGAATATCTCGATTCTATCGCCATGTGGTTTTCTTGTTTAAGTCCATATTAAGTGGCTCTACCCCATTAACGGGGGATGGCTCTACCCCATTAACGGGGGATGGCACTCATTAAACCCTGTTAATCACACCGTCCCACCCACAATGGGCTAGAACGCGTAATCTGTAATTTTCAAAGTTTCTAAAACCATACGCTCGTCGTGTCATCATTTCCATTTT
>NZ_JBFHDY010000098.1:0-13770 GCF_041584495.1 Zhongshania sp. | reverse complement strand
GATTGCTGTGTATCGTTGTGCGCTTTTGCTGCGGCGGCCCCTACGGCGCAGGCTATAAATTGTAATTATTGGGGAGTTTCCCGCTATGCGCGTTATATTATTGGGCCCTCCTGGGGCAGGTAAAGGTACTCAGGCACAGTTCATTTCCGAGAAATTTGCGATTCCTCAGATTTCTACCGGCGACATGCTTCGTTCGGCTGTGAAAGCTGGCAGCCCCTTGGGTTTACAGGTGAAGGAGGTGATGTCGTCTGGCGGCCTAGTATCTGATGAAATTATTATTGCCTTGGTAAAAGAGCGGATTACCGAAGCCGATTGTCAAAATGGCTTCTTGTTTGACGGCTTCCCTCGGACAATTCCACAAGCTGAAGCGTTGATTGCCGCTGGTGTGAGCATTGATAATGTGCTCGAAATTGCCGTAGCTGACGAAGAAATTGTGACGCGCATGAGTGGGCGACGCAGCCATGAGGGCTCTGGCCGAACCTATCACCTTACTTATAACCCTCCTAAGGTAGATGGGGTGGATGATATTACCGGCGAAAAGCTGGTTCAGCGTGAAGATGACCACGAAGACACGGTTCGCAACCGTCTAAAGGTCTACCACGAACAAACAAAGCCCTTGGTAGCTTTTTATAGCAATCTCCAGGGCAGTGATGCGCCGCGGTATTCCCGCATCGAGGGTGTTGGTTCGGTAGAAGAGATCACACGTAAGGTTTTTGCCGCACTTGCGGGTTAAAATCGCTAAGAAAGATCAAAAAGGGCGCCTTGAGGGCGCCCTTTTTTATTATCATTTAGTATGCTTAATGTCTTATTATCTTGCTGATATTTGTTAACGCAGGTGCAAACATGAAGTCAGGGATTGTTTTTATTAATCTGGGTACCCCCGCCGCGCCGACTACCTCTGCTGTTCGGCAGTTCTTGAAGCAATTTCTTTCTGACCGCCGGGTTGTGGAAGTACCTCGTTTAATTTGGCTTGCTATTCTCTATGGCATAATTTTGCCATTCCGCTCGCCTCGAGTTGCTAAGGCATATCAGCAGATTTGGATGAACGATATGTCGCCGCTAAGGTATTTTTCCCAGCGCTTAGTTGATGGCGTAACAAAAAAAGTTCGGGAGCGTTACCCGAATAACGAAATTGAACTTCGTTTGGCAATGAGTTATGGGCAAACATCAATTTCAGACACGGTTGATGAACTGTTGGCGGCGGGTTGCGAGCGTTTATTTTTTCTGCCGCTATTTCCTCAGTATTCCGCAACGACCACGGCGGCAGTACATGATGAAATAAATCGAATTTTTTCGCGGCGCCGAGATATCCCCCAGTGGTCGTGGCTTAGAAATTACCATCGCCAAGCGGCTTATGTTGAAGCCTTGGCACAGAGCGTCCGGCAGTACTGGTCTGAGCATGGCCGTGGTGAGCGCTTATTGATGTCTTTTCACGGCATACCGAAACGAAATGTAGAGTTGGGCGACCCTTATCAGCGCCACTGCGAAGAGACAGCTTCGGCGCTGGCAATGACGCTGGGCCTAAATAGCAACGAGTGGCAGCTCAGCTATCAATCGCGGTTAGGAAAAGCGGAATGGTTGCAGCCCTACACAGATAAAACAGTAATCAGCTTGGCAATGTCTGGGATAAAAAAGCTGGATGTTTTATGCCCGGCTTTTGCGGTTGAGTGCTTAGAAACAATTGAAGAAATTGACGGTGAAGTTCATGAATATTTTGTTGAAAATGGCGGAGAAGAATTTCGTTACATACCGTGCTTGAATGACAGCGAGGCGCATCAAAATCTTATGTTTTTACTTTGTCAGTCCTTTATTGAAGAAAAAACGCATTTATTTTCGTAAAAAAGTAAGAATTTGTACTTAATTCAACGACTTTTTTTTGCGTTGGTTATTTTATGTGCTATTTTTAGGGCAATTAAACTAGCATCGTCGACGCCAAGGAGAATACATGATGCCCGCAGCAAAAAAAGCACGTGCAAAAGCCGCCCCAGCAAAGCGTAAGCCAAGAAGTAAAAATGCCGCTTTAGCGAACCCCGCAGTTGTTAAAGCTGAGGCAGGTTTGAAAAAAGTTGAGGCATTAGTTGCCAGCGAGCGCAAGGCGCTTGCTGAGGCTAAAACCAAAATTGAAACGGCGCGCGCCAAGGCGAAAAAGACCGCCCGTGCAGCAGATAAAAATGCAGTTAAGCGTGCGGTTGCTGCAGCAGAGAAAGTGAATGCGAAGTTAAAAGCAGCTCGCGCTAAAGTGGCTGCAAGTAAAGCTGACCTTGCCAACATTAAAGCAGTTGCCAGAATCAAGGCATCTGAAACCGCGATAACCCAAAAAGTAGCTGAGCGCTCAATGGCGCTTAGCAAAAAGGCAGACGCTGATCTGGAAAAAGCGGTAAAATTGTTCGAACAGCGTTTTAAGAAAAAGCGCGCCGCGGCGAATAAAGCCAAATTAGCCTTAATTGAGAAGAAATTACTGGCCAAGCACAAGTTGGCAGTAAAACAGTTGAACGCTAAAATTAGTGGTGCTAAGAAAGCTGCAGCAAAAAAGGCGCCAGCTAAAAAGGTTGCCGCTAAGTCAGCTGCGGCCCCTGCCGCTGCAAAGAAAGTGGCTGCGAAGAAAGCCGCAGTAAAAGCGCCAGCTAAAAAGGTGGCGGCTAAGAAGCCCGCTGCCAAGAAAGTAGCAGCGAAAAAGGCACCGGCGGCTAAGAAGCCTCGCGCCAAGCGTGCGCCGGCGAAAGCAGCAGCTGCACCAACGGCAAGCCCGGTAGCAACTTCGACTGAGCCGACTAGCAATTAATTTCTTGTTTGCATAAAAAAAGGGGGGCTTTAATCAGCTCCCCTTTTTTTATGTTTTAAATTTCTTCGGTCGGCGGAAAATCGCTGAGCTGATTGATGTTGTGAAAAGCGGTGGTTTGATCGCTGAAGTTGGCACGCACGCAATTCAGTTGCTTGTACCACTGATTGACACTGCGCTCGCCCGAGCGTAAATATCCCGCCAAGTGGGTTTTGAGCTTAGTATTGAGTAAAGCAAATAGGTACTGGCCGCGTTCGCCATCGTGGACGTAGCAAATATCCGCTTGGTGTTTTGTCAATTCCCCGCTTAGTCTTTCTAGCAAGTCCCTTGGTGGTGTTGGGCAGTCGCAGGGTAGTATGAGTGTCTGATGGGTGCTAATGGTTTGCAAGGCGGCATAGAGCCCAGCTAGTGGTCCTTGGTAGTCCGGTAAGACATCGCAGACGGTAACGGCGTACTGCTGATACTGGTCGATGTTTCGATTACAACTAATTAAGACCTGGGCAACATCTTTAGGTAGGCGGTCAATAATGTGTGCAATGAGGGGCTTGGATTGCCACAGAAGTAAGCCTTTGTCCTGGCCATTCATTCGGCGGCCCGCGCCGCCGGCCAAGATAAGGGCGGTGACTGTATTTGTTTGAGTGGTGTTTTTTTTTGCTGTCATAGTGAATGAATGTCTTGCTAATTTATGAAGTGCTTAATCTCAGTATGGTATGATTCATGCCATACTTCATTTTTGGTTTTCCCTTCATGAGCAGTTTACTCGCGATAGAGGCTTCAACAGAAGCATGCTCGGTAGCCTTATTACATCAGGGCCGAGAAATAGAAGATTTCCGTATGCTGCCCCGTGCTCACACTCAATTTATTTTGCCAATGGTAGCCCAAATTCTCGCTGAAGCAGATCTGAGCTTGTCGCAAATTGACGCTATTGGTTTTGCGGCGGGCCCCGGCTCGTTCACGGGTTTACGAGTTTGCGCCGGGGTTGTTCAAGGTCTTGCGTTTTCGCAAAATATTCCCGTTGTCGCGGTGTCTACTTTACAGGCATTGGCTCAAGATGCTGCAGTAAATCGACAAATTAGCGACGGCGATATTGTTTTAGCTGCCTTAGATGCCCGCATGGATGAAATTTATTGGGGGCAATATCAAATTGTCTCCGGTTTTGCCGAAGCGACCACCCCCGATAGTTTGCGTACCCCAGAAAGTATTAAGGCCATGCCAGAAGGCGGCCAAATTGTGGGAATAGGGAGTGGCTGGGTATACCAGTCGCGCTTTAGTCTAAGCCGCACCATGGATGTGGTTGACGTCGAGGTTTACCCCAGAGCTAGCGCAGTATTACGCTTGGCAAATCGTGAATTGTTAGCGGGTCGATACACCACTGCAGAGTTAGCCCAACCCGTGTATTTACGCGACAGCGTCGCTTGGCAAAAATCCTAATATTGATTGAGGGAATACAACACAATGGATGCGTTTCAAGCCGTAATTCTGGCGGCAATTCAAGGTCTCACTGAATTTTTACCGGTGTCCAGCTCTGGGCATTTGGTGTTGCCTCAGACACTCCTTGGCTGGGCTGATCAAGGTTTGGCGTTCGACGTTGCAGTACATGTAGGCTCGCTGCTGGCGGTACTTTGGTATTTTCGCGTTGAAGTCGTCGGAATAGTAAAAGATTGGTTTGGCAGTTTTTTCGGCGGTGGTCAAAATGAAAATAGCCGCTTGGGGTGGATGGTTATTGTTGCCACTATTCCGGCCGTTGTTGCCGGGCTTATTTTTAATGATTTTATTGAGCTAAATTTGCGAACCGGTTATGTGTTGGCGATTACAACATTGGTTTTTGGCGTGATCTTGGGTCTGGTTGACCGGTACGCCAAGCACACCAAGCATATTGCCGATATTGGCTTGAGTATTGCGTTGATTGTTGGTTTTGCACAAGCCCTCGCGCTCATTCCCGGAACGTCGCGCTCGGGCATTACCATTACGGCGGCGCTGATGTTGGGCTTGAGTCGCAGTGATTCCGCACGTTTTTCCTTTTTATTGTCGATGCCAATTATTGCGGCGGCAGGTTCCTACAAGTTATTGGAGTTAATTCAGAGTAGTGTCGATGTTCCCTGGGATTTGTTGTTTATTGGTTTTGCCGTGTCGGCGGTGACCGCCTATGCCTGTATTCATGTGTTTATGCGCTGGGTTGAGCGGGTGGGAATGATGCCCTTTGCGATTTATCGCGTTGTTTTAGCCGGCATTTTGTTTGCAGTCTTGGCTAATTAAGTATTGAAAACACGAGGCTGGATATGAAAGTTTGTTTTATTGGCTTAGGTACTATGGGGTATCCCATGGCTGGTCATTTGCAGCAAAAAGGGTTTGATTTGTCGGTGTATAACCGCAGCAAGGGCAAAGCGCAGCAGTGGTCTACGCAATACCAAATTGCCGCCAGTGCTACGGTGGCGGCGGCCGTGGCCGAGGCTGAAATTGTTGCGGTGTGCCTAGGTGCAGACGCGGATGTGCGCGAGGTGTTAGCCGGAAACGGCGGGGTGTTTTCTGCTATGCCTCGTGGTGGCGTGGTTATTGACCACTCAACTACCTCGGCAGCCTTGGCGAGAGAAATGGCTGCTTGCGCTCAGGAGCGCGGTATCTCTTTTATTGATGCACCAGTATCTGGCGGCGAAGCGGGTGCAATTAACGGTCGCTTGACGGTAATGGCGGGCGGTGATGAAACGGTATTTACGCGAATTGAACCTGTTTTGGCGGCCTATGCTACTCGTTATCAGTGTCTAGGGCCGGTTGGCTCAGGGCAGTTGGCTAAAATGGTGAATCAAATCTGTATCGCTGGTCTGATTCAAGGGCTGGCTGAGAGCATACACTTTGGCGCTGCGGCCGGGTTAGATATGAACGCGGTGCTCGATGTTATTGGTGCTGGCGCTGCCCAATCGTGGCAAATGGATAACCGTGCAAAGACGATGCTGGCCGGCGAGTTTGATTTCGGCTTTGCGGTTGATTGGATGCGTAAAGACCTTGGCTATGTGTTGGACGAGGCTAGGCAGCGTAAAGTAAGTCTGCCGGTTACCGCGCTGGTCGACCAATTTTACGGCCAAGTTCAAAATTTGGATGGCGGTCACCTCGATACCTCCAGTTTATTACTCGCGTTACAGCAAGGCGCTGAGTGCGTCGTTAAAGGTTGAAATAAATGAGCGATATACATAGTTTTAATCAAGAATTACTGCGCTTTTTAGACGCGAGCCCCACGCCATTTCACGCGGTAGAGACCATGGTCATCGCTTTGCGCGCAGCGGGATTTGAAGCGCTGGATGAACGTCATGAATGGCAGCTCAAGCCCGGCGGTCGTTATTTTGTGGTACGCAACGGGTCGTCGTTAGTGGCGTTTTCCTGTGGCGAGAGCAATTTATTGCAACGCGGCTGGCGAATGGTAGGGGCGCATACTGATAGTCCAAACCTAAAAGTTAAACCGACGCCGGAATTACATCGTCATGGCTATTTTCAGCTTGGCGTGGAGGTTTATGGCGGCGCCTTACTTAATCCTTGGTTTGATCGAGATTTAGGTTTGGCGGGACGTGTAAATTATGAAAATAGCCAAGGGGATATACGTAGCTGTTTGCTGAATATCACGCGTCCTGTTGGCTTGATCCCAAGTTTGGCAATACATCTTGACCGCGAAGCAAATAATAGTCGGACAGTTAATCCGCAAAAGGATTTGCCCGTAGTGTTGTTGCAAAGCGACGAGAAGCAGGACTTTCGCGTCTTGTTGGCCGAGGCGTTAGCCGCGCAAGGGGTCGCCGATGTTGCGACGGTGCTGGACTACGAATTAAGCTTTTACGATTGTCAGAATGCCGCAATGGTGGGTTGGAATGGCGATTTTATTGCCAGTGCGCGACTGGATAATTTGCTGTCTTGTTATATTGGTATGCAGGCCTTGTTAAAGAGTGATGCCCAGTCTCATACGATATTAGTGTGCAATGACCACGAAGAGGTAGGTAGTCAATCGGCGGTAGGGGCGCAGGGGCCAATGCTGGAGTCGGTTTTGCGGCGGATTGCCGGCGACGAGGTGAGTCTGCAGCGAGCGCTGGCGAATTCCATGATGATTTCAGCCGATAATGCTCACGGTATTCACCCTAATTTTAGTGATCGTCACGATGCCAATCACGGCCCGTTGTTAAATGCCGGTCCGGTTATTAAAAATAATGTCAATCAGCGCTATGCCACTAACAGCGACACCAGTTCGCTATTTCGACGTCTGTGCGCAGATGAGGCCGTGGCCGTGCAAAGCTTTGTGGTGCGCAGTGATATGGCGTGTGGCAGCACGGTAGGGCCGCTAACTGCGGCGGCACTCGGAGTTAAAACCTTGGATGTTGGCGTGCCAACCTTTGCTATGCATTCGATCAGGGAGCTGGCGGGAACCCAGGACGCGTTTAAACTAACGAAAGTGTTAGTCGCGTTCTACGGTTTGGCGGCGCTGGGTGTCGCAAACTGACATTCGGTTTGCAACACCGACTCTGGGGTTTAGTTTAGCCGGGGTTAAACGTCGGCTTGCGCTTTTCTTTAAATGCCTTAAGTCCTTCTTTGCCCTGGCTGCTGCTCATGCATTTAGCGATGCCGCGGCTTTCCAACTCGAGCTGGGTTTCGAGGGTGTTGGCATAGCTAGATAGCAATAAAGATTTAATTTCGCCGTGAGCGAGGCTGGGCCCGTCGGCCATTTTACGGGCTAACATTTGGGCCTCTGTTAACAGCTCGTCGGCCTTGACGACTTTGGTCAGCATTCCCCAGTCCAGTGCTTCTTCGGCACTTAAAACGCGGTTAGTCAACATCAGCTCTTGAGCGCGACGCAGGCCAATCAAGCGCGGTAAAAAGTGAGTTGAGCTGCCATCGGGGCTGGCGCCAATGCCAGTATAGGCCATGGTGAACTTGGCATTGTCGGCGGCGAGAACCAAGTCACCTGAAATCGCTAAACTAAAGCCTGCGCCGGCGGCGGTGCCGTTTACGGCAACAATCAGAGGTGCCGACATTCGGGCGAAGCGGGCATTTGCAGAATGCAAATAGGCCGTAATTTCTTTCAGTAATATGCCAATATCATCGCCGGCATTTAGGAAGCTCATAACATCGCCTCCAGCGCAGAACATTTTGCCGCTAGCCGTAATAATTACTGCGCGAATATCGTCGTCTTCATCACAGCGCATGGCGGCGAGCATCAACTCACGGGCCATCTCTAAATTAAGGCTATTGGCGGAGTCAGGTCGATTTAAAGTGATTGTAGCGATACCGTTGGTTTGTTCCCACAACAGGGTTTTATATTGATGCATAGTCATTTCTCAGCGGTTGGAATAAATAATGGCCAAGAGGGTAATGGAGCTTATCGTCTGGGTCAATTTGCTTTATTTTAGCCAGCGCGTTTTACAAGGGGTGATACACAAATGCGGGTTTTAGTTTTGTCGGCCTATCACGCCGACAGTCATCGCAGTTGGTTAGACGGCTTGATGCGGCATTTACCAGAGCTTAGTTGGACGGTATTGAGCTTACCGCCACGCTATTTTAGCTGGCGTATTCGCGGCAATAGCTTGACGTGGGCGATGATGAATCGCGACATTCTTACAGCAGACTATGACGTGGTCGTAGCGACATCAATGACCGATCTGTCAGCCCTGCGGGGGCTGGTTCCTGAACTTAGTCGCTGGCCAACATTAGTGTATTTTCATGAAAATCAATTTGCTTACCCCCAAAGCCAGCTGCAGCGCCAAGGCGTAGAACCGCAAATACTGAATCTATATACCGCGCTAGCGGCGGATAAGGTGGTCTTTAATAGCGATTATAATCGCCAGACCATGTTGGACGGCTGCGATCAGCTACTTGCGAAATTGCCGGATTATGCGCCGCGAGAGCAAGTAGCAGCGCTACTTTCCCGTGCTAGCGTTCTGCCAGTAGGGCTTGCTGTCGGCAGTCAAACAATTGGGCTGCGGCCTGCGGGTGAGCGGCTTAAAGTACTTTGGAATCACCGCTGGGAGTATGACAAAGGGCCAGACCGTCTACTGGCCTTAATCGCGGAGTGCGACAAACGAGGCCTGCCACTGGATATTTATATTGCGGGGCAACAATTTCGGCAACGGCCCCGGGAATTTGAGCAAATTGAAATGCTCATTCGGCGCAGCAGTAGCCTGAGCCTGGATCAGTTTGGCTTTGTAAAAGATGCCCAGCACTACGAAGAGTTGATCATGCGCTGCGACGTGGTGATGTCGACTGCGATTCACGACTTTCAAGGCCTCGCGGTGTTGCAGGCGGCCGCAGCGGGCTGCACGCCACTGGTTCCAGACCGGTTGTGTTATCCCCAATGGTTTGAACCAATGTTTCGTTATCCTCACTGTGGTGACATTGCTGAAGAGGCGATAGGCGCGAGTGAAAAGCTTGGCCATTTTTTGAACTGCAAGCGTACGGGCAGCCTGCCTGTGGCTGATGTTGCGGCGCTGACATGGCCGCAACTGGCGCCCTTGTACCGTCAGCTATTAGAGTGCTTAGCCGAGGGCTGAAATACAGAGTGGAGCTTGCTTTGGAGCGGCAATCTGCGGTGACAGCAAGGAGGTGAGTCAGTATTATAAGCGGCTGTAAATTCGCATCATATTCAAGGTCGCTGTGGCGGCCTTATTTATATTGGCAATAGGATAATATTATGGGCAAGCAGCGGGTTCTTACCGGTATCACCACCACCGGCACACCCCATTTAGGTAATTACGTAGGGGCGATTCAACCTGCTATCGCGGAAAGCCAGCGCGGTGAGTACGACGCGTTTTTCTTTCTGGCCGACTATCACGCACTTATTAAAAGCCACGAACCGGCTGTGGTTCATCAATCGAGTCGCGAAATTGCCGCAACGTGGCTGGCTCTTGGTCTCGACACCGATGCGACCACCTTTTACCGCCAATCTGACGTTCCTGAAATTACGGAGTTAAGCTGGATCTTAACGTGTGTGTGTGCCAAGGGCTTGATGAATCGCTCCCATGCCTATAAGGCGGCGGTGCAAGACAATGAGCAAAAGGGTGATGATCCTGACTTTGGCGTAACGATGGGCTTGTTTAGCTACCCGATTTTGATGGCCGCTGATATTTTAGCCTTTAACGCCAGTAAAGTGCCGGTTGGTCGCGATCAGATACAGCATCTTGAAATGGCCAGGGATATGGCCCAGCGATTTAATCATCTTTATGGCGACACCTTTGTGCTGCCAGAGGCTGTTATTGGTGATGACGCTGCGGTACTAAGTGGCTTAGATGGCCGTAAAATGAGTAAAAGCTACGGCAATACCATCCCGCTATTTTTGCCTGAAAAGAAATTGCAAAAGCACATTAATAAAATCAAAACGAATTTGTTGGAACCTGGTGAGCCGAAAGATCCCGACACCTCTACTGTATTCGAAATTTGGCAGGCGTTTGCCAGCCAGGAGCAAACGGCAGAAATGCGTAAAAAATTCGCTGAGGGTATTGCCTGGGGGCAGGCTAAAAAGGAACTGTTTGAATTAATTAACGCTCATATTGCGCCAGCCCGCGAACGTTATGACGAGCTATTGCTCGATGGAGCCCTGCTCGAAGCTGAACTGCTGAAAGGCGCAGCAAAAGCGCGGGCCCACGCCGCGCCGATGTTAGCGAAGGTGCGCAAGGCGGTTGGCTTGGCGGCGTTTTCGTAAGTAGGTCTGCGAGTGTTTTTTATGCAGAGCATCATGTTTGGTTTACGTAAAACGCAAGGAAGATACGGCCTAATAGGGCCGTATCTAAAGCATTAGAAGTCGATGCCGAGTTCGATATAAGCTGCGCGGGGTGCACCGGTAAAGTAGCGGTAGTTGCCAAAGGCATAATCGGCGCGTTCTGCATAGTCTATATCGGCAATATTGTTTATTCGCAATACCGTATAAATCTGCTCATTTAGTTGCTGGCGCCAGCGCACATTGCCCAGGGTGTGCCCTTCGTAACGATGCAGATTGTCGCCATCCAAGAAGTAGTCGCCCTGATACTGCACTTCAAATTCAAAAGTACTGCTAATAAATGGCTGCCAACGCAGACGGGTGCTCGCTAATTGGCGCGGTGCGGTGTCCAGTTCATTGCCTTCTGGCGCCAGTGCGTCATTGCCGTACTGGTGCTTGCTATAGCTGGCCTGTAGCTGCCACTGCAGAGTTTGGCTGAGCTGCCAATTAAAATCAGCTTCAATGCCGCGGTCTAGGGTTTTGCCGCCGTTGATATTGCGGCGGGTACTGTCTTGAATAATGACATCGTCTTTTTGCATCCAATACAGGGCTAAGCGGTAGTTCAGAACTGGCCAAATTCCCCGAAAGCCAAATTCCACACTATTCAGAGACTCTTTGTCGAGATCAGCATTGAGCTGCTGTGCCTGTAGGCGATATAACTCCGCTGCTTGGGGGGCGCGAAAGCCGTGGCTGGCGTTGGCTATAAGGTCAGTATTGGCGCTAAGGCTTTGGATAATACCGACGTTAAAGGAGCTGTTTTTAAAATGCTCTTTGTCATCTGTTGGACGAGCGTAACGGCAGCCACTTGGGAGGCAAGGGCTGCCATCAGCCGCAGTGTTGCCGCTAATCATATTATTTTGGTAGTCGTAAAATTGCAGGTCGTAGCGCGCGCCAAAATTAATTTTGGTGGATTTTGTCGCCTGCCAATCACCGCCCACAAACCACGCGGCATAGAATGCATCGACATCGTAGTCATAGTGTTGGCCGGTCGGGAAGGGGCCGACGCCTGGGAGCGCTTGGCTTTGTTCTAAATAAGCGCTAGTAAGCTCCATGTCAAAGCCATTGTAGAGGGTGACGTTTTCACTGTAGTTTTGGTAAAAAGCGGTTTGCACGCCCACACTGCGTTCGCCATTTTCCTCAAGGGGCGTGCCTGGAAGAAAGTGTTGTAGAAAGGCCATTTCGGTAAAACGTGCATAGGGGGTGACGACAAATCGTGAATCCTTGTCGCCTTCACGTTCAAAGCGGCTATAAAAACGGACACTCTGACTATTGCGAAAGGCCTCAGGATTGGGGTTTTCACGCTTACGGCTGCCATTTTTGTAGGCGTCCTTACCGATCAGGTAGCCCGCTGTTTCTTGATTTAAATTACTGGCAGACAACAGGGATTGAATTGTCCATATATCACCGTGGAAATCATGACGAAAATTGAGCTTCTGTTGATCAAAGCCAGAATCGTCTTTATAGCCGCCATCGTGGTTGCCTTGAGCGCTCAGGCGGTAGCCATGCTTGCCGTTAGTATTGCTGTGGCTGAATTTTACGCGGCCATAATCATCTGGGCCACCTTCCAGTGAAAGATGTGTCTCAGCTTCTTCCGAGGGCGCGGCGCTAATGATATTTATTACGCCGTTTAAGGCATTTGAGCCATGAACGGCGGTACCTGGACCACGAATGACTTCGATGCGCTCGGCTTGCTCGGCATTGACGTCAAATAAGGCATTCACATTACAAAAGCCGGGTGCACGCAGGGGAATACCATCTTCAGCAAAATAGAATGCACCGCAACTACCTGCGCCAGTAAGGACCGCCGAGCGAATGGCGGTGAGGTGCTCTTGCCCATTGCCGCGGCTGATCCATACGCCGGGAGTCCGGCTCAGGATTTCACTAATGTGAGTGTGGCCGATATTGTCGATGTCTTGTTTGTCGATAACACTGATGGCCAGACTCTGCTCTCGTATTTGCTTCTCGATACGATCTGCGGTCACGGAGACAACTTCTTGGGTCGGTTCAGTGTTGTACTCGGCGGCCACGCCAGTATTTGGTAGCAGGCAGAATACCAGAGCAAGGGGACTTAATTGTTTTGTTATCATTGCTGATACGGTCCTTTAATTGAATCTGCTGAACTAGGGATTGTCGCGTTTTTCATAATGAATAAATAGGCCTTCGGCGGTACTTAGTAGCCCTTCTACGCAATAGCATTTGCCTTCGATGTGAATTTGCCGCTCATCGATTTTACTAATTTGGCAGCTAAAGCGCAGGGGCTTGAAGAGTGGGGTGGGCTTGAGATAGTTAACTCGTAGGCTCGCAGTAAAGCCGGGGGTGCCATTGGCAATGCCACAATAGGCTAATACTTGGTCGTATACCCCGCTGATGATACCGTCATGCACGCAATTGGGTGGGCCTTGATGAATAAGGCCAAAGGCGCCTTCGGCGACCACCGTAGCGTCGACGCTATAGATGTTAAGTTTGGCCGCCATCGGGTTGAAGTAACCGCTAAACGGGCTGCAGGGTAGAATTTTACGTAAATCATTACCGTAGTCTGGGTCGTGGAATTTTAATATCTTGCGATTACTGAGTTTCAGCATTTTTTGATTTAGCTGCTGTAATGTCGATTCAATCTCGGTCAGTTCGCTGCTGGCGCCGCCTAGGGTTTGGCTCGCTTCCATGCTTATGCTGAGCTGCTCTATGATCCCTTGTAGTTGTTGGCGCTGTGATTCGCTTGCCAGCATCGATAAATTTGCTCGTGAGTGAATTATTGAGCGCATGAGTGTAATAGCCCTTAAGGCGATTGGAAAGCGCAGCGCCATCGCAATAGCTAAAATTTCGGAATTGCCGCAGCAGTCATCGTTTTCGGCTACCGACTTTTCATATCTAAGCAGGAATGGGCTTATTGGGATGTCCTAACAGGCTTGGGTGTGATTGATATCGGTGTGATCCTTAATGTTGTTTATACCTTGCCGTTACCGTTCTGGCTTTATACATGGGGCGTCGTGGCCGCCTTGGTCACTTCCTTGTTGGTTTTAATTTTTGTTGATCGAGAGCGGTTGCTTACTAGCGAGGGGCGTGCTCGCGATATCAGCGATACGGCCTTGATCAAGCTCCTTAAGCGCCGGCAATTACTGAAATGATTGACACTGCTTAGTCTTGGCAGTTTGCTTTTTTGTATTGCAACGGGCTTTGGGGCGTTCGCAGTCCCTATGGCAAATTCAATATAACGTTTTTTTGGATTGTTTTTGTTTTGGGCTTTAGCTACGCAACGGTAGTCCTTGGCAAT
>NZ_JBFHDY010000097.1:0-14032 GCF_041584495.1 Zhongshania sp. | reverse complement strand
CCATCGAAGAAGCAATCGAGAAAGCGGCTAAACTGTAAGCTCGCGCAAGCGAGCTTTACGCCTGAGAGGCTAAAATATGGCTATGACTATTCATTGTGACATCGTTAGTGCTGAAGCAGAGTTGTTTTCTGGTCGCGCTAAGCTGATCGTTGCAAACGGTACCCAGGGTGACTTGGGTGTGACTTATGGTCACGCGCCGTTGCTGACATCGCTTGAGCCCGGCCCAGTACGTATCGTGCAGGACAACGGCGACGAGCTGATTTTTTACGTTTCTGGTGGTTTTCTAGAAGTACAGCCCAATGTGGTGAGTATTCTGGCTGACACCGCTATCCGCGCTGGCGATCTCGACGAGGCTGCGGCAATGGAAGCACAGAAACACGCTCAGCAAGCGATGCTGAATCAGAGTGGTGACATCGACTACTCAAGAGCAGCAGCGCAATTAGCGGCAGCAAGCGCTCAGCTTCGGACATTGCAGCAAATTCGGAAATCACTGAGCAAATAAGGCAAGATTATTGTCTTAAGAAAAAGGGCGACTCCGGTCGCCCTTTTTCGTATCCGCTATTATTTCCCGTTACAATTAAACCGTAACTAAATACAGCGCTGGAATAAGGGCATAGTAATGACATTAGAAGTGGTTATATTGGCTGCTGGTCAAGGTAGCCGGATGCGGTCAACTCTTCCTAAAGTATTGCATCCTATCGCGGGCAAAAGCATGCTTTCCCATGTTATTGACTTAGCCGCTGCCGTCGCAAGTGATAAAACCCATGTGGTAATTGGCCACGGCGCAGATCAGGTAAAACACAGTATTCCTGAACCCGCTATAGCGTGGGCACTGCAAAGTGAACAAAAAGGCACCGGGCATGCCGTCGCGCAAGCGCTGCCAGCAGTAAGTGACAACGCCCAAGTCCTTATCCTTTACGGCGACGTACCCTTAACAACGCCAGAAACCATCCAAAAATTAATTGCCGCTAGCGCCTGCAAGGCCAGTGCAGAGCAAATTACATTGCTTACCGTTGAATTAGGGGACCCCAGTGGCTACGGTCGTATCATTCGCAATAGCGCCGATGGCGTAACTGCGATAGTTGAGGAAAAAGACGCGAGCGCCGATCAGCTCAAAATCCGGGAAGTAAACACCGGCATTATGTGTGTTTCTGCCACTGCGCTAAAACGCTGGTTGCCTAAGCTCAGCGACACCAATGCCCAAGGCGAATACTACCTCACTGATATTATAGCGATGGCGGTCACCGATGGCGTGGTAATAAATGTTTGCCAAGCGACCGAACCCATGGAAGTTCAGGGCGCGAATAACCGTATTCAGCTCGAAGAGTTAGAGCGTTTTTACCAGCGCTGTTATGCCGATAAACTCATGCTTGCCGGTGCCAGCCTAGCTGATGCCAGTCGCATCGACGTGCGAGGAAGCTTAACAACAGGCAATGACGTTTACATCGATATTAATTGTGTCTTTGAAGGCGAAATAATTCTTGGTGATCGCGTCCGTATTGGGCCTAACTGCCATATTCGCGATACCAAAATAGCCAGTAATGCAGAGATCAAAGCAAACTGTGTACTCGAGGGTGCCGTTGTAGGTGCAGATTGTAGCGTCGGCCCCTTTGCTCGCCTGCGGCCGGGCACAATATTGGCGGCAGAGGTGAAAATCGGTAATTTTGTGGAAACCAAAAAGGCCAATATTGGCATTGGCAGTAAAGTAAGCCATCTTAGTTATATTGGCGACGCCGAGATTGGCCGCGATGTTAATGTGGGTGCCGGCACCATCACCTGCAATTACGACGGTGTAAATAAATACCAGACCAACTTGGCTGACGAGGTATTTGTCGGCTCTAATACCGCGCTGGTTGCCCCCGTTAGCGTTGGCAAAGCTGCAACGATTGGCGCTGGCTCGGTTATCACTGGCAATATTGCCGACGGCGAATTGGCCGTAGCGCGCAGTAAACAACGTAATATAAGCGGTTGGCAGCGGCCGAAGAAATTAGCCCGCGATTAAATAAGGAAACCAAAGTATGTGTGGCATAGTCGGCGCGGTCGCGCAACGTGAGGTTCCGGGAATCTTGCTCGAGGGCCTAAGGCGTCTTGAATACCGAGGTTACGACTCAGCGGGTATGGCTGTCATTACCACCGCAGCAGAACTAGATAGCCGTAAAGAAGTGGGTAAAGTTCAAACCTTGGCAGACGCACTCGATAGCGCGCCGTTGCTAGGCCACCTCGGTATTGCTCATACTCGGTGGGCCACGCATGGCCAACCATCGGAAGTAAATGCTCATCCCCATTGCTCCGGTGACATCGCTTTAGTGCATAACGGCATTATTGAAAATCACGCTGAACTGCGGGAGCGCTTAGCCAAACTCGGCTATGTGTTTGTCTCACAAACCGACACCGAAACCGTCGTGCATTTAATGCATTACCACTACCAACAAAGTGGTGATCTATTAACAGCGCTGCGCGATACCATTCCAGAGCTAGACGGTGCCTACGGTTTGGCCGTTATTCACGCCAAGGAGCCTCACCGCCTTATCTGTGCCCGCAAGGGCAGTCCTTTAGTTATTGGTATGGGTATCGGTGAAAACTTTATTGCCTCAGATCAGCTTGCACTACGTCAGGTTACTGATCGTTTTGTGTACCTGGAAGAAGACGATATTGCTGAAATATACACAGATAAATATATTATTCGCGACAGTGATTTTAACTTAGTATCTCGTGACATTACCCAAATAGATACCGCCGCAGAATCGACCGACAAGGGCATTTACCGCCATTACATGCTCAAAGAAATCTACGAACAACCCGCAGTAATTCGACGTTCCTTATTGGCCAGATTAGGCGCCAAAAAAATACTGGCCGAGGCCATGGGCGCGCGCGCCGAAGAGATACTCAAAACCGTTTCATCAATTCAAATCGTTGCCTGCGGCACCAGTTACCACGCGGGTATGGTAGCTAAATACTGGATCGAAGGTCTGGCAGGCGTGCCTTGCCGAGTTGAGGTTGCCAGCGAATTTCGCTACCGGAAATTTAAAGTACAAGAAAATACCTTATTGGTTACCATCTCTCAGTCTGGCGAAACCGCCGATACCTTAGCGGCGTTGCGATTAGCCAAAACCCTTGGCTACTCAGCGTCACTAACGGTGTGCAATGTGGCGCAGAGTTCACTCGTTAGAGAGTCAGATTTGTATCTCATGACCGAGGCTGGCCCAGAGATTGGCGTTGCCTCGACCAAAGCTTTTACCACGCAATTAGTGGCACTGCTGTTTCTAACGGTTGCACTCGGACGTCATCATGATATGACCGAAAATGAAGAAAATGAAATCGTTAGCGCGCTACATCAATTGCCAGATTTACTTACAGAAACGCTAGCTTTAAATTTAAAAATTCAGAAAATGTCTAATGCCTTTGCCGACAAAAACCATGCCTTGTTCTTAGGGCGCGGTGCTCAGTGGCCGGTGGCGATGGAAGGCGCATTAAAGCTTAAAGAAATCTCATATATTCACGCCGAAAGTTATCCGGCAGGTGAGTTAAAGCACGGCCCGCTGGCGCTGGTCGATGCCGATATGCCGGTCATTGCCGTTGCACCCAACGACGTGCTATTAGAAAAATTAAAATCAAATATCGAAGAGGTTCAGGCGCGAGGCGGGCAGCTTTTTGTGTTCTGTGATAAAGCGGCCGGATTTACTGCAGCAAAAGGCATGAACATCATAGAACTGCCCCACGTCAGTGATGTAATTGCACCAATTCTTTACACAATTCCCTTACAACTGCTTTCTTACCACGTTGCTATTTTAAAAGGCACAGATGTCGATCAGCCACGCAATTTGGCCAAATCGGTGACCGTAGAATAAGTATAAAATCAAAACAAGACCAATTACTATTTAGTTGGGCTCAAAGTGTTGGAATACGAACGGTAAATTGCGATCGAAGGCCGAGTACTTGATCTATACCGCTACTTGGGCTGATTAGCTCAAGCGGCAAAGTGTTAGCGGGCAAAGCACCGCTAATCTCCGGCAGTCCAAGGCCCGATATATCTAAAGGCTGAGAAATAATGGGCAGCGGCGGTACGGCACTTACACCGGACGACACGATAATACCGCCATTGAGTATGTAGTTTAAACTTCCGGCTGGATTGGTCAGTGTCGGGCGAAAATCGTTGAGGGAAAATAGCGGGCCGGCCAGCGCGATTAAATCGTGTGATTCGAGTATATTTACTGTGTCGAACGCCGAGCAAGTACCTAAGGGACTGCTCTCTCAGGCAGTGGCACTGAATAATATAAGTTTTAACTTAGCACGTAGCTTAGGGCCGGCCATTGGTGGATTAATCGTGCTTGCCTTTGGCGCAACAGCGGCGTTCGCAGTTAATGCGATCTCATTTATGCCCATGCTGGAATCACTGCGACGCTGGAAGCGCGAACCAGAAGTTTCACGGCTACCGCCAGAGCGCTTGCTGCGATCAATTAATTCTGGGTTGCGCTACGTCTTGAATATGCAGCCTGTACGCCGAGCGATGGGCCGCGTATATACTTATTGCTTGCTTGCTTGCTGGCATGGGGTGGATGATGAGCACCACCGCAATTAGTGTTTTAGTGCAATTGCTGGTACCCCGCTGGGTAACGGGTCGGGCTATCGCCTCTTGCAGCGCATCGTTTACCTTAGGTGTGGCTGTGGGGCGTTGTCGCCAGAGATTACGGCCTTGTACTGGCCTTAGAGGGCGCTGCGGCAGGCTTAGTTTTGTCCCTTTGGGGTTTTTTTGCCGGTAGCCGACCGCAGCGAATCCACCGAGCTAGACGAGCAACTTGCATCTGACCCAGATGTCACATTGGGAATTAGTGGCCGCAGTGGCCCGATTAGTATCGAGCTGCAATATCGTATACCGGAAGAAAAGGCGCGTGATTTTTACAATGTGATGCGTCAACAACAGCAAGTGCGCTCTCGTAACGGTGCTAACGGCTGGTCGATATCTCGCGATATTGCCGATCCAGAGCGCTGGTTAGAGGGCTTTAGTTGCCCAACGTGGCATGATTACCTGCGGTTGCGGGGTGGCGAACAATCGAAGAAAGTGACTTACACCGTCAAGCCGTCAGAATGCATATCGGTATTGAACCCATTAAAGTGTCACGCTGGCTAAACCGGCCATCAGGCTCGGTACGCTGGCGTGATGACGAGGCCTTACATATAGAAGGCTGAGCGACAGGCTAGGCGACGCGACGGGTATGTTGAGCGCACAAAGCCGCGTTAATGTAAAAAATTCGTGTCGGAAATCCCAATGCCCAAGGCGCGCAACTGCGCCGCAACTCTGGGCTCCCGATGTTTTTGCCAGCGCTGATAAAGCGTTAGTACGTCGCCGTCATCAAAAGCGGTCTGCTTTTCACAGGCTTGTGCAATCAACTCAAGTATTCGTGTAAAGCGTGTTGCTAGCTCCGTAAAGATGTGGCGATGTTGCAATTCTGTTTCAGAAAGATAGCTATACGCGCCGCCCCCCATGCCCACAAAATAGTCTTTCTTTAGTCCTCGGCGCTGGTAGTTTTCTGGAAAGAGGGCGCCCATAAACAGCGCCATATCGCCGAGTTGGCGAAGAATTAGGCCGCGCTCGCGAACATTACTAGCCTCATGGGCATCTTTATAAAGTAAGGCGAGGGGACGTATATCAATGCGGCCGTCTTCGTAGCTAAATAACTGGTCGCTGTTACCAAAGCGCGCCAACATATCGCCTATATACCAGAGCGTGTCATCTTGTGGGGGGGGCGACTGCCGTCGGCTAAGCTCCTGTAGTCTAAGGTGAAAATAGCCTGCCAGTTTGTGATTTAGGGATAGGCTTGGGCCGTTTGCCATGCTTGTCTCCACATCCGCTACACCTTTCTCTAGCTATATAAGCAAAAAAACCAATTATAAAAAACCGCTTATTTTAGAAAAAAAAGATATAAAAAAAGTACTTGAAAAATTCAGTTGGGATCCCATTTTGAAAATCAGAAGGAGTGGCCAATCAATAGCCCCTTTCTTCACTCCCTATTGGGAAATAGAAAATACGCTTGTCATTTTTTGTTGGAGGACTAACTCATGAGTATCAAGCCTCTTTATGATCGGGTACTCGTAAAACGGCTTGCCGCTGAAACTAAGAGCAAAGGCGGTATTGTTATTCCAGATAAGTCAGCAGAAAAGCCCACCCAGGGCGAAGTGGTTGCAGTAGGGGCCGGGGCCTTATTGGAGAATGGCCAGCAACGGCCGTTGGCGGTCGAGGTTGGCGACCGGATACTGTTTGGTCAGTACGCCGGAAACGAGGTAAAAATTGACGGTGAGACCTACCTGATTATCAAAGAAAATGAAATCTTTGCCGTTGTAGAACAAGCAGAAATACAGGAGAAAGCAGCATGAGTGCGAAAGTCGTTAAATTCTCAGACGATGCCCGTGAGCGCATGTTGGATGGCGTGAATATTCTCGCCGATGCGGTAAAAGTCACCCTCGGTCCCAAAGGCCGCAACGTTGTACTCGACAAGAGTTTTGGCGCACCGCGGATCACTAAAGATGGCGTTTCAGTCGCGAAAGAAATTGAACTGCAAGACAAGTTTGAAAACATGGGCGCGCAAATGGTGAAGGAAGTCGCGTCGAAAACCGCCGATGTTGCAGGTGACGGCACAACGACGGCCACCGTACTTGCGCAAGCGATCCTGCGGGAGGGGCACAAAGCCATTGCCGCCGGTATGAACCCTATGGATTTAAAACGCGGCATTGACGCTGCCGTGGTCGACGCCACTAGCGAACTCAGCAAAATGTCTAAGCCCTGCAATGACAACAAAGCCATTGGCCAAGTTGCCACGGTATCGGCAAACTGGAATACCGATATTGGTGAAATCCTTGCTCAGGCCATGGACAAAGTGGGTCGCGACGGTGTGGTAACTGTTGAGGAAGGCAAGTCACTCCAAAACGAACTCGAAGTGGTTGAGGGCATGCAATTTGACCGCGGCTACCTCTCGCCTTATTTCATCACCAACCAAGAGAAAATGCAGGTCGAACTCGACAACCCCTATTTGTTGTTGGTAGATAAGAAAATCAGCAATATTCGCGAGCTGCTGCCCATCCTCGAAGCCGTGTCGAAGGCGGGCCGTCCGCTTCTGCTGATTGCCGAGGATATCGAGGGCGAGGCACTTGCGACCCTCGTGGTCAACAACTTGCGCGGTATTCTCAAAGTGGCGGCCGTTAAGGCGCCGGGCTTTGGTGACCGTCGCAAGGCGATGCTGCAAGATATCGCCATTTTAACGGGCGCAACCGTGATCGCAGAGGAGGTTGGCCTCGACCTTGAACACGTTAGCCTAGAGCAATTGGGCAGCGCTAAGCGGGTGGTGATTGATAAGGACAATACCACCGTGGTTGACGGTTATGGCAAGCGTGGCGATATCGACGCGCGCGTCGCACAAATTCGCGCCGAAATCGAAAATTCCAGCTCCGATTACGACCGTGAGAAACTCCAAGAGCGCGTCGCGAAATTGGCTGGCGGTGTAGCGGTAATCAAGGTTGGCGCGGCGACCGAAGTCGAAATGAAGGAGAAGAAGGACCTTGTCGATGACGCCTTTCACGCCACCCGTGCAGCGGTGGAAGAGGGTATTGTGCCCGGTGGCGGCGTTAGCCTAGTAAGAGTCGCTGACGTCTTGCGCAAGGCGGGCGTGAAGGCCGTCAACGAAGATCAGAAGGTGGGGGTTAAAATCGCCTTGCGGGCGATGGAAGAACCCTTCCGGCAGATCGTCAACAACGCCGGTGTTGAGGCCAGTGTGGTGTTAGACAAGATCCGCGCCAACGACAGCGCCGCTTTCGGCTATAACGCCCAAAACGGTGGTTATGGCGACATGTTGGAGTTCGGCATTATTGACCCCACCAAGGTCACCCGCACGGCATTGCAAAACGCGGCGTCGATTGCGGGCTTAATGCTCACTACCGATGCCATGATTGCCGACAAGCCCGCCGACAAAAAAGACGGCGCTGCGCATCCGCAAATGCCTGACTTCGGCTAAAACCATGCCACAGGGGGTGAAAGCCCCCTGTGTTCAGCACTTCAGAACCCACCATATTACCTGAGCGGAGCATTGCGATAAGCTGCGTAAAGTAATTGCACAATCTTGCTGTTAAACTGGCTCGCCTTAATCAAGGCAAGTTTGGCAGACAATGAAAACGCTGTTCCGTAATCCTTTCATCCTTTTAATCGTGGTTGCCCTGCTTTGGGGTGGCAATGCCGTTGCCGGTAAATTGGCAGTTGGCCATGTGTCGCCAATGTTACTCACGTCGTTGCGCTGGTTGTTTGCCTGTGTATTTATTGTACCTTTTGCGTGGCAAGACGCCGTGCGAGAGTGGTCGCTGATTCGCCAACATTGGCTCAGCTTATTTTTGTACGGTGCCTTGGGGTTTACCACCTTCAATGCGCTGTTTTATTGGGCATTAAACTACACCAGTGCAATTAACGTGACCATAGAACAGTCGGCCATGCCGCTGATTGTATTTTTAGGTAATTTTATTTTATTTGGTTTGCGGCCGGTAAAACTGCAAATGCTGGGCTTTAGTTTGACCCTGTTGGGCGTGTTAATCACTGTGGCCCACGGCGACTTAAGCAGCTTATTAAGTTTGGATTTAAATCGCGGCGATGCCCTAATGCTGCTGGCGACCTTGCTTTATGGCGGTTATACCGTTGCTCTGCGTTTTCGGCCACCGCTGCACTGGCGCAGCATGATTATGGTGTTAGCATTTTTTGCGTTTATCTCATCGCTGCCTTTTAGTGCTTACGAATATATGGCCGGTTACACAATAATGCCCGACGCCCGTGGCTTTGGCGTCGTATTGTATATTGCGATATTCCCGTCACTTATCGCCCAGTCCCTGTATATGCGCGGGGTGGATCTAATCGGCGGTAATCGCGCCAATTTATTCATTAATTTGGTGCCGGTATTTGGTTCAGCCTTGGCGGTTGTCATTTTGTCAGAAGAATTTAAGGCCTATCATTTTCTGGCGCTGTGCTTGGTGGTTGGCGGTATTCTCATGGCAGAGCAAGGGGTGAAGAAGTCACTTGCACACAAAGCTGTTTAGCTAATTTTTTATAGGTTCTACTATTAAAGCGATAAATAAAACACTCTCTATCGTCACTGATGCGAGTAAGCCGTCGGCGGTGAGCTGCTCAAGCTGCAAAGCGTCATGTTGTCGTTTGGAGGTGATGCTGATTACTGAGACCGGTGTGCCCGAGCGCTTTATTCAGCGCGATGAATGGGGTGGCGAAGTGATGGCGCGGCTGAGTGATGGCTGGTGTGCGGCACTAGACCGTCACACCATGCTGTGCTCCATTTATGAAAACCGGCCGTTTATCTGTAGGGAGTTTGCGACCGGTTCCTACGAGTGCTTAAACGAGCGCGAAGAAATTAACCATTAAATAATTATAAAATTACTAAATGATTAGGCAATTCATTTTTTTCGCTGGTGGCGGGCAGCTGACGTTTTAACTCAACGCCGCAAGCTTCAATACATTCAACAAAACCTTTGGCGGTATTGCCACTGCGCACTTGCGCGGTAAATTGCTTCACAATGGCCTGCCAATAAGCGTCAGGTATCTTTGCTGAAATTCCCCGATCAACCAAAATTTCCACGTAGCGCTCGGCTTCTGAAACAAAAATTAACATACCGGTTTCACCCTTGGTGTGGTGAAGGTTTTGCTCCAAAAATTGCCGTCGCGCTAAATTGCTGGCTCGCCAAAAACGCACTTGGCGGGGAATTAATCGGTATTGCAAAGCCGGTATTTGAAATAGCAGCGCCAGACCAATAAATAATGCCCACTGACTCAGTATTAGCTGATGAGGGTTAAGCCACGCCGGGTAGTAGTTCACTGCGCCGGGTAGCAGCAGCGCTAGCAAGCTCGCCCAGAGCAGCGGAATATAGCGGTAGTCATCGGCTTGGCGGGCCAGCACCGTGACCAGCTCCGCGTCGGTCTGGCCCTCTACCCGCTGTATGGCCTCGGTGAGTAACTGTTGTTCTTGTTTATTGATTAGCGACATAGTGACATCCATATTAGATTCTAGGTTCAAGGCCTTAGCGGCAGAATGAAGGTGGCTTGGCTACCAGCCGCCAGAGGCACCGCCACCACCAAAGCCGCCGCCACCGCCGCCACCAAAACCACCGCCGCCAAAACCACCGCCGTGGCGACTGCCCAATGCCGCGCCGAGTAGGGCGCCGCCCAAGAATCCACGGCCGCCGCGACCGCCTCCCATCATCATAAAGATAACGGCGAGCAGTAAGAGACCACCAAGTTTTGGCGGAGTCTGCTTTTTCGTTTCCTGGGTTTTGGCAATCGCCGGGGTTTTGCCGTCGATGATAAGCACCATGGCCTCAACCGCCGCTTTCACGCCGCCGTCAAAGTCGCCTGCTTTAAACGCGGGGGTCAGTATTTGCTGAATAATCTGCGCGCTGCGGGCATCGGTAAGCAGGCCTTCAAGGCCATAGCCCACCTCAATGCGCATCTGGCGTTCTTGCTTGGCAATAATGAGCAGGGCGCCATTGTTGGTGTCCTTCTGGCCAATACCCCAGTGACGGCCCAACTGAAAACCGTAGTCGCTAATCTCATAACCCTGTAAGTCGGGCAGGGTCACCACCACAATCTGATTGCCAGTGCGCTGCTCCTGCGCCGCCAACTGCTGATTCAGATTTTGCTCAGTGGCGGCAGACAACAGCTTGGCATTGTCCACCACGCGGCCGCTAAGCTTGGGGAATTCCGGCTCGGCACCGACGGCAGAGAGGCTGAACAGCAGGCTGCATACGAGTATTAAAGGCGTTAGAAATAAGCGCATTAAAAGTTAACCTGGGGCGCTTCTTCCGCCTTGGGTGCAGTGGCTTTAAAGGTTTCGCGCTCTTTTAGCTCGCTATACATCATGCTGTGCCAGATCTTGCCGGGAAAGGTGCGAATCTCGGTGTTGTAACGGCCTACCGCCAGAATAAAGTCGCGACGGGCAACGCTAATGCGATTCTCGGTGCCTTCCAGCTGAGATTGCAGCGCCAGAAAGTTTTGGTTGGATTTTAAATCGGGGTAGCGCTCCTGAATCATCATCAAGCGGCTTAGCGCGCCGCTGAGCTTGGCCTGGGCTGCTTCAAACTGCTGAAGTTTCTCGGGGTTGTCTAAAATGCTGGCATCGACCTGCATCGATGTTGCCTTGGCTCTTGCTTCAACCACCGCAGTGAGGGTTTCCTGCTCCTGCGCGGCAAAGCCTTTCACAGTAGCGACCAAATTGGGAATAAGATCGGCGCGGCGCTGATACTGGTTTTCTACCTGCGCCCAAGCGGCCTTGGCCTCTTCGTCCAAACGGGGAATATTATTAATACCGCAGCCGCTCAGCAGCAAGCTGGCCAAGAGCAATATAACAAGGGTGTGACTGCGACGGGCAAAGGACGATGTAGCTGCTTGCATGATTCAGGCCTCAAAGAACGAACAAGCCTTCATGGTAACACTGTCGGCACACACCTGCAGAGAGGAGCATTTGCTCGTCTCTGCAGGGAGTGTGTTACACCGCGCGGCGCAGACGCATCCTGCCATTGGCGGGCGCTTTGGGGAAGTTCGGCCCCGTTGGCTCCTGTTTGCGCAGTAAATAATCGATAATCGCCTCGCGAATCTTTTGCTCACCGCCCTCAATGCCTTGATTGCCAAACAGGCGATTAAACTCAAACACATAGGGGTGGTCGCCAACCATGGCAATATCAAAACCGGCGTGGTCAATGTCCAGCGTGTGCGCTAAGTGCCGGGCCAGATTCACGGCCTGAGCGGGCACCGCGCTTTGCTCAATCACACCGCCTTTCGCCACGTTATTGTAAAATCCTTGGTCAGATTGCAGCCGCCAGTAAGCGCTCACTACCTGATCACCAATAATAACCACACGGATGTCGCGATTTATGGGCAAGTACTCCTGCACATACAAAACATCGGTTTTTTCCAAATACGCGCGCCATTCGGCACGGTTTTTTATCAACCAAACGCCACTGCCCTGAGACGCCTTGGGAAGCTTGGCAACAAAGGGATGCAGCATAAGCTCCCACAATTCCTCCGCGTTACTGGGGGTATTGGCCCGAATCTCGGTATGGGGCGTATTCGCTGGCGCGACCATCTCAAAGGCGCGAGTCATCTCAATTTTATTGTGACCCAGCAGGTAACTGGCTTGGCTGGGGAATACGCGCGCTTTAAGGCCGTAAATCAAGGCGTTGAGCTGCCAATACTCGGGGTATAAAACCCAATCGGCGGCGCTGATCTCCTCGCGGTGCTTAAAAATTTGCTCGGGTTTTAACTGCTTAGTGTCGTTAAAGCCAAGGGTGCGGAAAATATCGAATGAAATCCAAGCCATGATTGACTACAGAAGAATTGAGGAGCGCCTTTTTAAGGTCAAAATGGATTTTCGTCAAGCCTTGGTGGTTGGCATTTATTGGCTTTGGCACAGTGCATCACGCCACTGGAATGGTGTGTGGACATTTACCGGAAAAGTGCTTAAATAGGGCTAGAATCTGCACATCAGCACCAGGCTACAATAGGGAAATACTAGGAATGGATCAGACGACTAAGGATGGTTGGTTTTCAATGGCTACAGTAGATACAGGTGTTCTAAAAACAATCCCCAATAATAGATGCCACCACCGCAAAGCGGCTCAGCCCAACGGACGTTTATATGTCGTGCTGCGCACAACAGATAAACGCTAAGTAGTTATAACTCACGATGACTATTGCGCGAACTGATAAAGCTGAGATTGCGGACGAGATGCTCGACGCTGCAATCGAGCAATTCTTTGAAGGCCGCTATTTCGCCGCTCTCAATCTCTCTGGGGTCGCACAAGAAATCTACGGAAAGCTAGTGCGGTTGGCAGGGCTGCAAGATCAAATTCAAGAAACCATTCACTTCGCCAACGAAATCGCAAAGCTGCAGGGTGGGCCCGAAGTGACAGTAAAGGAATGGAAGAAAATTGCTGGGGAGCAGAAGAACGGCATCAAGCACTTTGATTCCGAAACAGATCGCTATATAGATATGGACGCCCAGGATGAGGCTCGGTCAATGATCGGAGATGCTGTGTCAGAGAAAGACAAGCTGGGACGTGCTAATACAAAGAACACAGACAGGTTTTACGAATTCGCGCGTGTATGGAGCGTCAAAAATGTGCATATACGTGAGTCATAACAAGTGCTTCTAGCGCGACGTCCTCGCCTTCGGCTCGGCCGCGCTTGAAGCACGGCGTTACGCTTTCAGGCATTTGCGATGATTGAAGAGATTTTATGTATGTTTGAAACCTATCAGACATTCTTTACGGGGTTACTTGGCTTTTTGGGTGTCATAAATTATAGGGGTCAGAGCCCTTTTTTCTTCAGCGTTACAAGTATCCACAAGGAAGAGGCATGATCAAAATTACTTTGCTAATTTTTATATCAATATCCATGATTGGTTGCACTACTAAGCCACAACAAACCTGGTCGCTTCTTGATAATAACGCTTCAAATATTTATATAAATCAAGATTACACACAGATTCGGATGACTCTGCCATCTGATAGAATGCCTAAGAAGTTTTCGCCTGATCAAATACGGAAAATTATTGCATCTTATGCTTACCACTTAAAATGCAGCCAGCCAGAATTCAGCGTAGACATTAAGTCTCCATCTACGGATTTATATGCAATTTGTTCAAGCTTGAATTAAAGGGGTCAGAGCCCTTTTTTCTTTTTTGATTGGCTGGGATGACTGCGCATTGACGCTTTGCTAGTCTGATTTGGTCAAAGTTGTTTCAGGGAAGAAACGATGCCTAGAAAGCCACGCTATTATTTACCGGGAGTACCTGTTCATATAGTTCAGCGAGGTCATTCTCGAGAACCAATATTTTTTGAAGATCAGGACTATGCGACGTAGAGGGTGTTCAAAACTCTGTGTCAGCCTAACGGATGCTATAAGTTGATATGATCATCCAATCTCTCCGGGAAGTGAATGGTCAGCTGAGATAGCGTCAGATTCCAGTTTTGAACCGGGTGTGTCCACCGCTCGGAGGCT
>NZ_JBFHDY010000096.1:0-14147 GCF_041584495.1 Zhongshania sp. | reverse complement strand
TTGAACCGCAACTGGTCAAGAAGCACCAGACCCACCTCACCAATGAGATAGAGCGGAAGATTCTCGCTCTGTTTGCGCTGGGCACCAGTTATCAGGACATTCGCGGCCATATCGAAGATCTGTATGGCATCAGCGTGTCCAGCGGCACCCTTAACACCATTACGGACAAGTTGTTGCCGGAACTGCAAGCCTGGCGAAAACGCGATCTGGATGGGATTTATCCCATCGGCTGGCTCGACGCCATTCACTATAAAATTAAAGAGAACGGTCGCTATATCAGTAAAGCCATTTACACTATTCTCGGCCTGAACATTGAGGGCAAAAAAGAGCTGCTAGTGTCGACCAATCATATGTTGAGAATGGTGGTAATACTAGTATCGCTTGGCCTCTTCTCTTGGACACGTTTTGGAGGTGTCGCCACCTCGATAGCACGTAGGCAAGCTCAGCTGCAGCGCGGTGTAGTTCGCTCAATCTCAAGTGTATGCCGGGTGAATCTAAATAATCTTCTTGCACGGTCGATGTCTCAAATTATTAATATTCTATTAAAAGACGGTGCCTTAAGCGTTAGGCAGAAAGGCGCGCCTCGTCAACATTGTCGCTGTTAGCTAAGGACGCCTAGGTCGTTCAGTTCCCGTAGCTCGTCCTCGCCATAACCCAGATCGGCTAGCACTGACTGTGTATCAACACCGGCCTTGCGGGGTGAAAATTGCACCTCAGAAACTGTGCGGCTAAAACGTGGCGCTGGCGCTGGCTGTACCTGGCCAGCACTCTCTATATAGGTTTTTCGCGCAATGTTGTGCGGGTGCGCTACTGCTTCGCGATAATCTAATACCGGTGCAAAGCATACGTCGCTGCCTTCCATTATTTCGCACCACTGCGCCTGGGTTTTGGTTTTAAACGCGGCGGCTATTTTTTCTTTCAGAACCGGCCACTCATTGGCGTTACCCTGTCCGGAAAATTCAGCGGGGTTTAACTGCAGCTGCTCAATAAGCTGAACATAGAATTGGGGTTCTATTGAGCCAATAGATACAAACTTTCCATCGAGCGTTTTATACACATCGTAAAAGTGAGTGGCGCCATCCAATAAATTACTGGCTCGTTTTGGCCCCCAGATCCCAAGTGCATCCATTGAGTAAAACATGGACATCAGGCTTGCCGAGCCATCGGTAATAGCGGCATCAATAATCTGGCCTTTACCGGAAGTTTTGGCCTCTAGGAGTGCTGCTAGCATGCCCATCACTAAAAAGTGGCTGCCGCCTGCGTAGTCACCGATTAAGTTTAACGGTGGTACGGGCGAATCCTCTCGACCGATGGCCGCAAGTGAACCAGTTATAGATATATAGTTAATATCATGACCGGCAGCGTGTGCCAACGGTCCGGTTTGGCCCCAACCGGTAATACGCCCGTAAACAATTTTGGGGTTGCGGGCCATGCAGACTTCCGGGCCTATGCCCAGGCGCTCAGCAACACCGGGACGAAAACCTTCAAAAATAGCATCGGACTGCTCCACCAATTTAAGCAGGGCTTCTATGCCTTCCTTGGTTTTTAAATTAAGTACAATAGATTTTTTGCCACGGGAGTTGCAGTCGAAGTCAGGTGGTAGGCTAATCCCACCAGGCGATGACGACCGTTCAACAACAGTTACTTCTGCACCCATATCAGCCAGCAGCATACCGGCGTATGGACCGGGGCCAATGCCTTTGATTTCAATTATCTTAATACCTGTTAACGGACCCATAGCCAATTCTCCTAACGACATACTTTGATTTGAATTTTTAGTATCTATAATGAAGTGGCGAGCATCTTGTGATGACGCCCGCGCGTGCATATCATCCTTAGTCGAGGTTGTTGTTATATTTATCGGAGAAAATATGACGACTAATAATCAGCTTCATAATCTCGGAGCTACCAGCTAAAATACGATTAATTCGCGATCCCTGAAACATCTGACATATTTCATATTCGCTCATATAGCCATTACCGCCGTGTAGCTGTACGCCCAAGTCAAGCATTTTCCACTCGATCTCGCTGGACTGTAGCTTCGCGACGGCGGCTTTCTCTGCGGTTAGCAAACCCGCGTTAGAGAGCTGCACACACTGGTCGACATAGGTTTCAAGTACATCAATCTCCGCTTCCATCTCGGCCATTTTAAATTGCGTGTTTTGCATTTTAGACAGCGCCTTACCGAACACCTTACGCTCCATAACATAGGCGCGCGTCAGGTTGAATGCTGTTCTTGCGCTAGCAATATTGCCTACCGCCGCGATCAGTCGTTCTTCGGCTAAGCCCTGCATGAGATGTAGGAAGCCAAGGTCACGCTCGCCCAGTATATTTTCCTTGGGGATTTTTACGTCATTGAAAAATAATTCCGCAGTGTCCTGCGCGTGCATTCCCATTTTTTCTAAATTCTGGCCGCGTTCAAAGCCTTCCATGCCTCGCTCTACAACAACAAGGGTCATTGCGTGAGGGTTGTTATCTGGATCGGATTTAGCTGCAACGATAACCAAGTCGGCGTTGATGCCATTAGAGATGAAGGTTTTTGAACCATTGAGTATAAAGTAATCCCCCGCATCAATGAGTGACGCGCGCATACCTGCTAGGTCACTTCCAGCGTCAGGTTCAGTCATGGCTACCGCGAGAATAGACTCACCACTAGCGCATTTGGGCAGCCAGCGTTCTTTTTGCTCAACCGTACCAAAGTTGCCGATGTAAGGTGCAACCAAGCGGCTGTGCAGAGTTAAAAATAGCTCTGCGCACCCAGCGCGGACTGACTCCTCAATAAATATTTGCTCCCAACGGAAATCTTTGTCGCCCATACCGCCGAACTCTTCGTCCGCCCATATTAGAAGAAAGCCTTGTTCACCGGCTTTTCTAAAAAATTCCCTATCAAAAATTCCATCTATACGTGCTTGTTTTACATGGGGGGCTATTTCTGTTTCAAAAAATTTACGAACAGATTCCCGAAAATAATTTTGTTCTTCTGTAAAATTACGCATTATTCGTTTCCTAGCAGATGGTGCATCCATAAAACGGTGGCCATTTTCAGACCACCGTTTAGCCTTGTAGCGCTTAAGCAATGTCGAAGGCTGAGCGCTAGACAAAGATCTCGCCCTTGGCTAACATGTTTGCCACTATTGCTGGGGCCTTAAAGCGCTCACCGTAGCTTGCTTCGAGTTCATCGCAACGGTCACTGAAGCGCTGAAGACCATAGGTGTTAACAAACTGCAGGAAACCACCAGTCCACAGTGGTGCGCCAATACCCATTACTGAGCCGATATTGCCGTCGACAACCGTGCGTAACACGCCTTCCTCGAGACACTTAATAGACTCAATGACTTGACGGAACAGTAGACGGTCTTTCACTTCTTGATCGGCAATAACAACCTCAGGCTTGTAGTATTTTTCCAAAATTACTGGCCATACTGTTTTACCGGATTCATTCCAGTCGTAGTAGCCTCCGCCGTGATGACGACCGCCGCGACCGTGTTCTTCCACCATCAAATTGATGATTTCCATGATCTGACCGCGATCGCCCAAATCCAAGCCCATGGCTTTCCAGGTAGCGCTTGCTTTGTGCTGTAGCTGCTGGCTGGTTTCATCGGTAATCGTTAGCGGGCCAACGGGCATCCCAACAGTTTTGCCGATGTTATCGATCTTAACGGGGTGTAAGCCCTCATGAATCAACCGAGCGCCCTCGTCGAGATAGGTACCAAAGGTGCGAGAGGTGAAGAAACCCATTGAGTCGTTAACGACTATCGGTGTTTTTCGAATTTGCTGGGTGAAGTCAAAGGCCTTGGCAAGTGCTTCGTCACTGGTTTTCTCTCCACAGATAATTTCCACCAGGGGCATTTTGTCTACAGGTGAGAAGAAATGAATACCAATGAAGTTTTCAGGTTTACTGCTGCCCTCTGCCAATGTCGTGATGGGTAGCGTTGAGGTGTTGGAGCCCCATACGCCGTTCTCTGCCAAATACGGTTCTAAGTCTTTGGTCATATTCTGCTTGAGTTCAACATTCTCAAACACCGCCTCAATAATGAGGTCACAACCACGTAAATCTTCGTTATCAGTAGTGGGCTTTATCAAAGCCATTACTTGATCTCGCTTCTCTTCTGTCATACGGCCCTTAGCGACCCGCTTATCTAAGAGCTTTTGAGTGTAGGCCTTGCCTTTGTCCGCACTCTCCTGTGAGATGTCCTTCAGAACAACGTCAATACCCGCCATCGCAGATACGTACGCGATACCTTGGCCCATCATGCCTGCGCCGAGAATACCGACTTTCTTTGTGAGATTTTTGGCTTGACCTTCTGGGCGACTTAAGCCGGCATTAATCTTGTTTAAGCCAAAGAAGAAAGTGGTGATCATATTCTTCGCTTCTGGTGTGGTGACCAAATAGGCTAAACCGCGACTTTCTATCAGCATTGCCGCATCAAATCCCACGGTGGCGGCCTGTGCCGCGCAATCTAAAATCTCTGCGGGGGCGGGCAACAAACCTCGCGTCTGCTTAAAAAGCATTGCTGGAATAACAGGCAGCACTTGGGTGTTTTGTGAATCACAGGCCTTGCCACCGGGAATTTTAAAGCCTTTAACATCCCAAGGCTGAACAGCCGCGCTATCATTGCCTTTCATTTCTAAGATATAGGCTTTGGCGCGTGGTACTAACTCTTCAATACTGCCAACTGTTTCGTGGATCATGCCAGCCGCAAGCGCCATTTCTGGTGTTAACTTTTTGCCTTCAACTAGAAAAGGAAGGGCGGTTTGTAGGCCCAAAAGATTCACCATGCGCACGATGCCACCGCCTCCAGGCAGCAGTCCCAAACCCACTTCCGGTAGACCGATTTGTACGGTCTTATGGTTATAGGCAATACGGTGATTACACGCGAGACAGATTTCAAAGCCGCCACCCAGTGCCGCGCCATTAATGGCAGCTACGACTGGCACTGGCATTTTTTCCAGACGACGAAGCTGTGATTTAACCTTACTTAATTTTTCCATCATTAGGCCTTCTTGGCCTTTCTCAATGGTTAACAGGTCTTTTATATTGCCGCCGGCGAAAAACACCTTTTTTGCGGACGCCAATACAACGCCAGTCAGGCCTTCTTCCGCCTCCAGTTTAGCCACGGTTTCACCCATGGCGACATCGTACTCGTCATTCATGGAGTTTACGGGGCCGGTCATGTCCATCGTTACGGTGACAATACCTTCAGCATCTTTTTCGTACTTAAATACGCTCATGTTACGTCTCTCAAATTCGATTTCTGTCTGCGACCTACTCAATACACCTTCAGCCGCTACATATTTTTTCATACAGTTAATACGGCGCGGATAAACTTAAATTCGCTCGATTAGTGTGCTGATGCCCATGCCGCCGCCTACGCAAAGTGAAAGCATCGCGCGTTTCAAATTACGTCGCTCCAACTCGTCGAGCATTATTGACACCAACATGCCGCCGGTTGCGCCCAATGGATGTCCCATGGCGATAGATCCACCATTCACATTGGTAATCTCGTGATCAATATTGAGGTCTTTCATATAGCGCATGGCGACCGAGGCAAATGCTTCATTAATTTCCCATAGGTCAACGTCGGCTACGGTTAATCCCGCTGCTTTAAGACATTTCAGTGCGGCTGGGCCAGGGCCTGTTAGCATGATGATGGGATCCGTGGAGAGTACGGCGGTTGCAAGAATACGGCCACGAGGTGTTAAGCCTAAGTCCTTTCCCGCTTTTTCTGAGCCGATGAGTACAACAGAGGCACCGTCGACAATGCCAGACGAGTTACCGGGGGTGTGGACATGATTGATCTTGTCCAATTGGTTGTATTTTTTAAGAATAATGTCATTAAAGCCAAACCCACCGATGTCGCCAAAAGAGGCACGCAGACGACCCAGTGTTTCCACGGTTGAATCAGGTTTAATGAAATCGTCGCGCTCAAGAATCATCAATCCATTCTTGTCGCGTACCGGCAATACTGATTTATCGAAATAGCCGCTATCACGAGCGTGGGCAGCACGGCGCTGCGACTCAGCCGCAAATGCGTCGACATCTTCTCTGCTATATCCTTCCAGTGTGGCAATGGTGTCTGCGCCGATACCTTGGGGAACAAAGCCGACTTTCAGTGCGAAACCCGGATCCTGAATCATAGCGCCGCCGTCAGCGCCCATTGGCACACGAGACATACTTTCTACACCACCGGCGACAACTAGGTGCTCCCATCCCGAAGCGATTTTTTGGGCGGCCATATTGACAGCTTCTAAGCCCGATGCGCAAAACCGATTAAGCTGTACTCCCGCGACTGATTCATCCCACCCAGCATTTTGCACAATCATTTTAGCGACATCGGAACCTTGCTCATTAATTGGCGCTACGCAGCCTAAAATGACATCGTCAACGTAGCTTGTGTCCAGATCATGGCGCTGCTGTAAACCTTGTAATACGCAGGCGCCCAGATCGATTGATTTAACCTCGTGCAGTGATCCGTCAGGTTTACCTTTCGATCGTGGCGTTCGTACAGCGTCGAAAATGTATGCTGTATGTGCAGATTGAGTAATCATAGAAACCTCATATAATGGTTAAGCATTTTCTTGCGGTACACAGTGTCTACACCTGAACCATTATCAACAATGACGACAACCACCAAAAACAGACATTAGATAACAAAAAGTTATTTTTCGGGTTACACTTTCTCCATGACAGACATCACCATTGCAATGCCCTTTGTGATCCAGTCTCTAGAAGGCGCCGCCGCTGCAGGCTACGACACCAAACTATTTTTAAAAGAGTGCGGGATCTCGCCTGAACTCTTAGAACAAAGTCAGGCTCGTATTGCTCTAGATAATTTTGTGATGCTTCAGCAACGTATCATGAAGGTAATGAACGACGAGGGTATGGGGCTTTTTGACAGGCCTTTACGGTTAGGCAGTTTTGATCTAATGGCGCACGCAATGATGGCTTTTGAAACCATCGGCGAAATTTTGGAACGTATGTGCCATTACAATAACTTATTCGAAGTCGGCTTCATCCACGCTATTGAAATCCATGACAAGTACATTACTTACCAGCTGCATCGCCGTCACCCTGCTGCCGTTAAAAATAGTTATATAGCGACATCGAGTGCAATGACGATTCATCGCTTTTTATGCTGGATCAGTATGACCCGCGTCCCGCTCGTCAGTGTCCATCTTGACTACCCGCCACCAGATTGGTCTGCAGAATACCGCTCTGTTTTTTATGGATTTCCGGTAAAGTTTAATGAGAAGTGTATTGAACTAACGTTCCATGAAAGCGATATGTCACTGCCAAACAAACAAGACTTCAGTGGACTCCATGCCTATGTGGCACGTGCGCCTCGCAATATATTCACGCCACATGAAAACCTGAGTTACAGCACCAAAATTCGCGCCGAGATACTGCGCTGTATACATAAAGAGCGTGATGTGCCAAATATGGAAAAAATTGCGGAGCAGCTGTCAATACACCCGCAAACACTGCGTCGTCGGCTACAAGAGGAGTGTACAGATTTCATGCTGCTGCGGACTCAAGCCCGTCGAGATGTTGCGATTTACATGCTGAGTAAGACGCAATATCGAATTCAGGATATTTCTGACCAGCTCGGATTTTCAGAAACCAGCGCCTTCGTCCGCGCATTTAAAGGTTGGATGGGAACAACGCCAATGGCGTACCGGAAATTCTAGTGTTTACTGCCAATTAAATTCAGTGCGACTGGATTTAAAAAAGCTGACTTTCGTCGGCCAATAAGAGACCAATCAAACCTTAGTGACTTTAAAAGTAAGGCGCTACCATTTATAGCTTAGTTGTAACGAGAAACTTCGAGGTGCATCTACCATACCGGCCCAAGTAGGCGCCTGAGTTTCTCTGTATGCTAAAGGCGTTTCGGTCGCATAGCTTATTGTGTGTTCGTCTGTCAAATTTTTACCTAACAAGGCAATGCGCCAACGCTCATCCACACTTAATAACGCAACACCCGCATTTACTTTAAAGTAACCATCCTGGTCTACCCGCTCATCTAACGTTGGACTAGGATTATAATCGGCAGTGCCAACTATATCTGCGTTCGCACTTAAAATGTAATCGTCGAATACAGTCGTGTCATAGATTATACCGACATTCCCGGACCAATCGGCGACGTACTGATTTGTAAATCCAGAATAATCACAATGGACTTCATCCGGGCTATTTGGGACTTCACCCTGCCTGCATGTACCTAGTTCAAAATCTTCAAAACTAAAGTCAAGCAGTCCTATAGAATACGTAAAAATTATCGACTCACTTAACGCTGCTCGACCATCAATCTCCAAACCTTTTGAGATCGCGCTCGAGGCATTAGCAACATTAAACCCCACTACTCCGTCGAAGATAGACACCTGAAGATTATCATACTGAGAGTAAAACGCTGTTATATTAAATTCTACTGACCCGTCAAATAATGAGGATTTAGCGCCCAACTCAAGACTAGTTACGATCTCCTCCTCAAATTCAAATGAACCAAGAAGTACAAAAGGTACGCCCAAATAATTCTCTGGATTGGCGACATCAGCCTCCGGCGTAGAGTTAGACCTTGCGTCATACCCACCAGGCTTATTCCCCCTAGTAACACCAACGTAGGTCATTACATCGTCACCTATATCGTACTGTACCTTTAACTCTGGCGAAAAATTCCTTTCTACTCGGTCACCTGATAAATCATGGGCTTCACCTGCTAAATTACTTGCGACGACAGTAATCCCTTCTTCCCCGGGCTTAAAAGCAACAAAATCATCACCATCTCCACGGCCAAGCCGCAATTCCCGCGCCCCTTCTTTTTCCTGATAGGAGTACCGCAAACCAAGCTGCATCCTCAAGGCATGGGTAATATTATAAGTAGTTTGCAGAAAGACCGTCGCCAAAAAATCATTACTTATAAAATTACGTGGCGATCGTAAACCGACAATTGCTGTGCCTGCGTCGCCGACTCCAAGAACCTCTTCAGGCTCTAACCCCGCGCCACCACCCAGGCCTACGGGATCTAAATCCCCCCTTGCACCACCAGCAAGAAGGTCAAGCGCGTTCAGTGCAGCCCTAAAAATGTCGGAATCAGCAATAAAAGTGTCAAAGAAGTAAAAATCAGTATAGTGACCATATATACCGCCGATAAATTCAAATCGCTCACCCTGAGGTGATATCCACCGAAACTCTTGACTCACTTGCTCATACTGTTCATTAAAATAGGCGTGAAGCAAATCCGCACCGGTGAAATCGCAATCGCAGTAATCAACGTAATCATATTTCAAATAAGCGGTCGTCGAGATGAACTGATGATCTCCTTTTGAAAAATTATTAGCCATTGTAAAATTATAAGTCTGAGTATCACTAGAGTCATAATTAATTGATCTGGAATAATCTTGATCGGGGTTATTAATCTCTGCAGGTGCATCTATGTCTACAACATGTGGCAGTAGTGTCCCAACTAGTGGAACTGTGGTTTTATCAAGTATTTCAAGCCAGGTTCGATTGGCAAAAACCGGATTCGATGATTCCGAGGGTAGCGCCAATATCGTCTCTCCATTACGACCAGCTACTGAAATAGTACTGTACTCTACTTTAAGCTGCGTAGACCAGATTTCCGAGTTATCCCGTATTATTTTGTAGCGTACTGTAAGTTCATCCTGAGCAGCTTCGTCTCGCTTTGTAATTTGGTTCTCATAATAACCATCAGTGTCCAATTTTCTGACGGCTAGCCGATGAGCCGTACGATCGTTAATCTGACTGTTGGAAACAACATCTAACGAGCGCTCATTAAAATCTGGAGTATATGATAATGATATCGAAGTCACTTCCTCAAAATCAGGAGCCGTTGTAGTAATACTTAACGCCCCAGCAATAGCACTTTTCCCATACAATACATTCTGAGGCCCTCGCAGCACTTCCACTCTCTCAACATCGAGAAATGGAGCTCTGAAAAGTGGGCCCTTTCCATAGTTTACGCCATCGACATAAAGACCAACGCTTTGATCAAAGCCCTGATTGGCGCCAGAACCAATTCCTCGAATAAATATATCGGTACTAATACCAGCCTTTGACATCGTTAAATTCGGCACATATGCCTGTATATCTTCTATCCGACCCAGCCCAGCTTCCATTAACTTCTCACCAGAAATTGCGCTGACAGAAACTGGAACATCCTGAAGATTCTCAGAACGAGCCTGCGCTGTAACGACAACCTCCTCGAGCACTGCAGACACCGACACCTGCGATAATAATAAAATTACTATTAAATATTTATTATTCATATAAAACACCTAAAAAATTAAAAATAAATTACTTTTTATAACTAAAGTGGAACTGACCCATCAAAAACAAACCGTAATGGAAGCCTCTCTAACCCCAATATTTCACCCACAAAAGAGATGGGATCAGGCCCTCTCCCATCACCTACAATACGTCCTAAAACCGGAACTCTTGTAACAACGGGAAGCCTCTCGACTATGGGAATACCATCACCAAGCGACATCAAGGGTGACAAATCTACAATCGGACTAACTACTGACCCAACAGCTCCTACAATGGGACTAGTCAAACTTAGATCTATAGGAAGCTCTATGTCTGACAGCGATAAATCCGTAGAAATAATTTCATTATTCATAAGAGTATTTCCCTCACCCAACACAGGCAAGCTAGCAAAACCCTCGTGCACACCGTTCAAACCATTAATTTGGGCAAGTGAAGCTACAGATGAGGCGATTAACACTGCAGCCAAAAAAGCAGGCTTTAATATAGTCATTATATTTTCCTCAGAATTGTTTAAGACCAATAATGTAATTAATACTTTTCTGCCAATAATTCACGAATATTTTTCTTAAGAACCTTTCCGGTAGGATTACGAGGCAAAGTATCTGTAAATTCACAGTGGCGCGGAATTTTGAACTTAGCTAATTTTCCAGTGCAATAGATAACGACCTCCTCTTTAGTTATCGCACCATCGACTACTAGAAGGGCTAGCGGTACCTCCCCCCACTTTTTATCTGGCACACCAATTACTGCGGCATCCCGTATCTGCGGATGCGCCACCAAGACATTTTCCATTTCAGCTGGATAAATATTTTCTCCGCCAGAAATAATCATATCTTTTAGACGATCTTGAATGTAAATATAGCCTTCTTCATCCATTCTCCCAGCATCACCAGTGTGTAACCAGCCGTCAATAATGGTGTGTTTCGTGGCATCCGCTTGATTCCAATACCCCTGCATTATCTGCGGACCATTGGCGATAATTTCGCCGATCTCGCCGCGCGGTAATTCGTTTCCTTCGGCATCGACAATCTTTACCTCGCTAGCAAATACAGCTCGTCCGCAGGACCGTAAGAGGTCTGGTTTTCCCGCCAATGCGCGCCGATGATCAACCGCCGTTAAAAAAGTTAACGCCATTGTCGCCTCTGTCTGACCATAGCCCTGCGTGAAATCACAGCCGAAAACATCGATACATTCGCGCAGTAGTTTTTCTGAAATAGGGGAGGCACCATAGCTAATAGTATGAAGGCTAGAAAAATCGTAATCTTTAATATTAGGCACCATGGCTAAGGAAAACTGCAGCATGACCGGGATAAGCGCGACTGTGTGGATGTCATCGTTTGCTAGGGTTTCAATCATGCCGATCGGATCATAGTCACTATGAATAACCAGTGAAACGCCATAGATTAACCCTAATAAAGAGCCGACCAATCCTACTGCGTGAAAAAACGGCGCGATAATAAGTGCACGTTCACCGGTACGCATACCCAGTCCGGTACTCATCGGCGCTTGAAAACAATTAGACAAAACATTGCGGTGGCTGATAAGAACCCCTTTAGGTCGCCCCGTCGTGCCACTGGTGTACATTTGGAAGAGAATATCGTCACCATTTACATTCGCGTCGATGACATTTTCGTTGTCGCTGAGCCAGTTTTCAAATAGCGTTGGGGAGCTATTACCATCAAAGCAAACTGCGGGCTTACCGCTTAGATAGTCGCCCCGGAGGCTGTCAAATTCATTGGAGAAAAAGAGAAATTGGATTCCTGCATCGGTAGCGATATAGTTAATTTCATCTTGTGTCAGTCGATAGTTAATGCCAACGGCGACTGCGCCTACTCTGGCACAAGCAAGTAAAACACAAAGGTTATCTACCGAATTCTTCGCCAAAATGGCGACTCGGTCGCCTTTGCCAATACCGACGTTTTGCAGGCGCGCGGCAATCCTATTGATGTGCTGCCAGGCCTGTCCGTAATTTAAAGATTTACTGCAATCGCTCGCCATCATCGTTTCTTGACGATGCTGGGCGTGAAACTGAATGTGGTCAATTAGATTATTCAATAGCTTCATCATTATTAACCTTATAATGTAAATAATTCGGCATGGCCGAGCGGGCTATGCGCAATAGCGTAACTTACAAAACTGTCGACGATGGTGGTCCTTATTGCCAAGGTAGCTGTCAATCATCATGAGGCGTTTCAAATAAATGCCTATAGGCATTTCATTACTCATTCCCATGCCGCCGTGTAACTGTACTGCTTCCTCTGCAACGTGCCGACCGTGTTTTCCAATCATTACTTTCAGCGCCGCTACGTCACGGTGAATATCACTGCTGCCGTCGAGAATTGAACACTGCGCGCGAATTAATAACGATCGACACTGCTCGGTTGCCATAAACATATCGACAATGCGGTGTTGCAATGCCTGAAACGTGCCTATCGCCACGCCAAACTGTTCCCGTGTCCGACAGTAGTCTGCGGTCGCCTTGTACAAGTGATTCATGGCGCCAACAGCTTCGGCGCAGAGTGCAACTAGCGCCTCTGACACGACCTCGGAGATCAGCGGAAATGCCTCCCCTTCTGCTGTTAACATGCTGGCGCTACTAACTTGAATACCATCAAAACGGATATCCATCGCCAGCTGGCCATCCATAAGACGATAGACGTCTCGCTGCAGCCCAGGATCATTTGCGTCGACTAAAAAAAGACTAATGCCTTGTTCACTACTAACGTCACCGGCAGTGCGAGCGGGAATTAGGATTGAATCCGCTGTTGCATTGAGAACTACCCTTTTCTCGCCGCTTAACAAGTGGTTGTCACCCACCTTTGTCGCCGTGGTAGTGAGGTGGTTGAGCATAAACACTGACTGCGGTTCTAAGAATGCAAAACTTACTAGCTGTTCGCCGGACATTAACGTTGGCATGAGATGTTTTTTAAGCGAATCGTTGTTAGATCGCGCTATTAGTTGGCCCGCTAATACGACGCCAGACCAGAACGGTTCAATGACTAGAGCGCTGCCAAACTCTTCCATAATTATGGACACATCACTAATATTGCCGCCAAAGCCGCCATCCTCTTCAGCGAAAGGTATTGTCAGCCAACCTAGATCGGCAAAGGTCTGCCAGTTCTCTGCGCTATACCCACGCGTTTGTTTCAATATATTTGCACGATGCTCGGAACTGTAAGTATCTTGGAGATATTTCGCGACGCTGTCTTTCAGCATCCGTTGTTCTTCTGTCATTGAAAAATTCATTATTTATCTCTCTAGAGTGCTTACAAACCCAGCGCATATTTTGCGATAATATTGCGCTGTACTTCATTGCTACCACCGTAAATAGTAGCCGCGCGTCCGAACATGTATTCGCGACGGGCGACATTACCCTGGCATTCCCAAAGGGCTTTCGCTTCGTGTATGTCGGGCACCATGCCACCACTGCTGCCGGCGATATCCCAAAGGAGGGTCTGTACAAGTTGTTGCACTTCACTGCCTTTTAGTTTTAACAGCGAGGATTCCATGCCGGGCGCTTCGCCGTTGTCGATGCTGCTAAGTACCCTTAGTTCTAAAAACTCCAGGGCCATAAACTCAATTTCGACATCAGCTAAGCGTGCCTGGAAGTCGACGTCGTCTAAGAGGCTAAGAGATTCTTCACCACCTTGCGATGCCAGTTTTCGCACCTTTTCCAAGGTATGCTTACAGTAGGCAACACCGGCTATTGCTGTACGCTCATAAGTCAGTAGGGCTTTTGCGTAAGTCCAACCCTGGTTTTCTTCGCCAATTCTATTTCCGACGGGGACTCGAACATTCTCAAAGTGAACCTCATTCAGGTGGTGTTCTTCGTCAATAGAGATTATCGGTGAGACACTTATGC
>NZ_JBFHDY010000095.1:0-14158 GCF_041584495.1 Zhongshania sp. | reverse complement strand
CCGTTTTGATCAACTGGGGCTGATCTCGTTAGTGGATCAGTATCGTCGTCTCATGAGTACAATATGAACCGCCGTATACGGAACCGTATGTACGGTGGTGTGGGAGGACGGCGGAAGTGATTCCGCCTCCTACCCGATCTCTCTGATGGCGGTATTTATCCTCGCGTCAATTTGTTGTTATGGGTATTACCGTATACAGTCATACTAAGTGGCGGCTTATGATGGGTCATAACTATATTCCGCATAAGGGGCTAGCTGGTGGAGTCAGAGTTGTTCAAGTGGCAATCGTCCTGGTGCGGTGACAGCGGTCTGTCAGATGCCGCCCTTATGATCTATTTTGCCGCCCCAACGGTGAGTCGTGACCATGATGTTTCTGAACTGCTACGTAAACGCTACCCGCAGGCCCGTCAAATAGGCTGCTCAAGTGGTGGTGAAGTTTACGATACAGGGGTATTGGATGACCGTATTTCTGGGGTGGCGCTGCGCTTCGAGCGGGCGGGGTTCGATATTGCCAGCGCGAATGTATGTTTTGATGAAGATCATAATACGGGCGTCGAGCTTGCTAGCCAGTTACTACGCGATAACCTGAAATGGGTGTTTGTGCTGCCCGACGGCCTCAAGGTCAATGGTAGCGAGCTGGTGCGTGGTTTGGCCGGGGGGCGCCCTGGCTTTGGCGAAAGCTATGTGGGTTTAGATGGTTTGCCACGCGCTTTACAGGCCCTGGCTCTAGGGGTTTACGGCAGCGGTAGCACGGGGGGCTGGCAAGTGTTTGGCCCGCCGCGCCGAATTACTCGCTCTGAAGGAAATATACTCTACGAGTTAGATGGCGCTCCTGCGCTGAATTTATACAAGCATTACCTTGGCGCCGAGGCGGCAAATTTACTGAGGAGTGCGCTGTTACACCCTTTGGCCATTTGGGCGCCAAGCCAGGATAAGCAAGACGTTGTGCGAAGCATTAGCGGCGTAGACGAGGCGAGTAAGAGCCTGATTTTTACCGGCGGTGTGCCAGAGGGTTGCAGCGCCAAGTTAATGAGCGCTAGCTTTGCGCAGCTCGCTCGGGGTGCAGCGCTGTGGGCAGAACAGGCACAGGTAAGCAAGGATCACCAAGAAAGCCTTGCGATACTGGTCAGCTGTGGTAGCCGCAAATTACTCATGGGGCAAATGGTTGCCGACGAGGTTGAGACAGTGAAAGATGTTCTGCCGTCGGAGGCCAATATCACGGGTTTTTACTCTTATGGCGAAATTGCCCCTCAGGGCTTTACTGGTAATTGCCAGCTGCATAATCAAACTATGACGATTACCACTATTAGGGAAGGCTAGGTCGCGATGTCTAGGCACCGTTTGTTACAGCGTCAATTGCGCACCGCAAGTATTGGGGACGCAGTCGATATTGATAAGCTGCTAGCGCTAGTGGGGGCGGCGTATGCCGATTATGATTCGGTGGTGGATCAAAGTAAGCGCTCACCAACTTTGATGTCGGACGAATTGGGCGCGACAAATGAGGCCCTACTGGCCGAACCCGTGAGGCTTAGGGCGTTTTATGAGTACGCGGTAGACAGTGCAGATTTAGGTTTGTGGGAATGGCAGATACCAACGGGCGTTATTGATTGTAATGCAGGGTTCAAAGCAATTATTGCCTATCCTGATAACTGCGGGTTTAGTGTGGCGGAGTTTATGTTGGCGAATATTCTCGAGGAGGACTTTAAATCTCTTGAAAAACGCATGTTCAGTCATATTCGCGCGGACGATAGTCTTTTTGAAACACGAGTAAATATTCGCAAGCCCAGTGGTGAGGCGAGTTGGGTGCTAATGCGTGGTAAGGTCATTGAGCGCGACGAAAACGCTGCGCCGCTGCGTATGGCGGGCACGCTGGCCGATCTTAATGACCAAGTGGCCTACGAATTGGCATTAGAGAAACTAAGCCGCTTATCGGGGCAAGTTGATTTAAGTTTAGAGCAAAAGTGTCAGCAATTATTGGCCCTGCTGAATACTATTATCGGCACCGATTTTGGTCGTATTAACGCCCTTGCAGGGGAGATGATCAAAGTTTTGTTTACCGCTGGAACCGCCTCGAAAATGCTGCCGGGTACCTTGAGTAAATTCGACAACACCCTCTGTTCTGCGTGCGTGGAATCGGCGAATCGCGTGCGCTTGATCCCTGACTTGAGTAAAGCTGGGCTTGCAGACCACCCTGCCCGTAAGTATATGGGGATAGAGAGTTATATTGGCGCGGCCATTTACGTGCACGGCGAGTTATTTGGCACGGTTTGTCATACCTCTTCATCTGTGTCGCGGTTCACCGATATTCATAAAAACCTTATGCAGTTGGCGGCGCATTGGCTGGGAGGCGAGATTGAGCGGGACCAAAATCAGCAATCACTCAGTGATGCCCACGCCGAATCAGTGAGTGCCAATTTAGCTAAGTCTGAGTTTTTGGCCACCATGAGCCATGAAATTCGCACCCCCTTAAACGGTATTATGAGTTTGGTGGAAATTCTGCGGGAGTCGCCCGCCGACGATTTGCAGCGCGAGCGTCTCGACACCATGCGGCGTTCGTCGCAGGCCTTGTTGTCGGTTATCAGTGATATCCTCGACTTCTCCAGAATTGAGGCGGGCAAGCTGGAGCTTGACTGCAAGGTGTTTGATTTAAACACCTGTATCCGTGACATCGTCGACACTTTTCAGGCTCTTGCTGACGAAAAAGGCGTGGAGCTTACGGCCTATTGCGACAGTCATGTGCCAGGCCATGTGAATGGTGACGAAGGCCGTTTAAAACAAATCCTCAACAATTTGCTGAGTAACGCGCTGAAATTTACTGGCGAGGGCTTTGTGACCTTGTCCTTGCATTGCGACAGCGGCCAGAGTGGGCCAATTCGCTTTGTGGTGCAGGACTCCGGTGTTGGTATGAGTCCTGAGCATATTGCAAAAGTGTTTGAGAAATTCACCCAAGCCGACAGTACGACTACGCGACGCTACGGCGGTAGTGGTTTAGGCTTAACGATTAGTCGCCAATTGGCGGAATTAATGGGCGGCAGTATCAGTGTAAAAAGTGAGCTGAACCGAGGCTCGGAATTTACTGCGCTACTGCCCCTGCCGTGGGCCGATGTAAGCGAGCATCGCGCGCTGGTGCCAGTGACAGAAACGGTGTCGACAATAGATTTTGAGGTCAGGGTTTTGCTGGTGGAAGACAACCAGGTGAACCAGTACGTTATCAATACCATGCTAGAGAGCGTCGGTTGCACTACGCATATCGCCGCCAATGGCATAGAAGCCTTGGCGTGTTTAAAAGAGCAGCAATTCGACCTAGTGTTTATGGATATGCAAATGCCCGAAATGGATGGCATTGTGGCGACTGAGTATATCCGTCTCAATCCGGCGCTGGCAAATTTGCCCATTATTGCCATGACTGCAAATGCCCTGGCGAGTGATCGTGAGCGTTGTCTCGTGGCGGGTATGAACGATTATTTATTGAAACCTTTTAGAAAGGATCAGCTAGTTGAAATGCTCGGTAAATATGCGCACTAGAGATTGCGTCTGACCCGTGTCAGCTTCGCGGGAACGCCCGCGCCCGGCATGCCTTTGTAGACGTCACATAACTAATAGTGGATATAGGCTGAAAGGCAGTCCGGTGCAAAAACCTTTATAGCAGTTTGTCGTGAATATAGGTGGATATTCAGTTGATTAAGGCGATAATTGCATTGGAGAGTGAACTTTAATTGCAAGGGTTTTAGGCTAGAAATTCCGGTAAGGTGCCCGCAGAGCTTGTCTTCTATGCGCTCGGCAGACACTGGCGAAAGAGTGCGGGAAGCGCCCTGAGCAACATTTACTCAAACACGAAGGTTTGGTTGACGATGAAAAAATTTGGTTTGATTTGGGTATTTGGTGTCTGTGCGGCACATGGACAAGTACACGCACTGGATATTCAAGACTTTGTTGCGGATGCAATTAGCGCGCATCCGCTTGTGTTAGAGCAGCTCCACGTTTTCCGTCAAACTACACAGGATCAGACGATTGCAAACAGTGGCTGGCGGCCGAGCATTGATTTATACGCAACTGGTGGGCGGGTTGAAAGCGAATCACCGACGGTGCTTAGCTCGCCAGTGGCGCAAGACAACAACTATTCAAGTGGCCAAGCTGAGTTGTCAATTACACAAAACTTGTTTAATGGTTTTGATACGGTCAATTTTTCTGAGCAAGCTGATGCGCGAATGCGCGCAGCATTATTCCAGCTCTATGACACTGCCGATAATGTCGCGCTAGACGCGGTTAAGGCTTATCTCGAGGTAATGAAGCAGCAGCGTTTGCTCGAGCTTGCTCAAGAAAACCTCCGCTCTCATGAAGAGACCTTAAGTAAAATTACCCGACGCAGCCAATCTGGCGCTGGTCGCCGCTCCCAGCTTGAACAAACTGAGGGACGCGTTGCGCGTGCCCGCGCAGGCTTGATTGCGCAGCGCAACAATTTAGAAGATGCCTTAACTCAAGCACATCACCTTTTGGGCCGCTATATTCAGCCAGTAGACCTAGTTGAGCCGGGCTTGCCCGCACACCCTGAGCTGAACCTCAACGGAATGACTGACCTAGCACTTGTTCAGCATCCGGCGATGGCAGTGGCTACCTCCAATATCGCTGCCGCTTTGTTCGATGAGAAGCGCGCCAAAAGCAAGTATTACCCCAAGCTCAATCTTCGTTTGGCCCAGCAGGTGGGACAGGATTTAAATGGTATTCGTGGCGATACCGAAGAGGCCAGTGTGGCGCTTACGCTTGAGTATAACTTTTACAATGGCGGTGCAGACCGAGCGGAACAGAAGAAAAAAATAAGTGTAGTGCATGAGCATCAACAGTATGCGGTGCGCGTTCGTCGCCAAATCATCAACACGTTAAGGCTTGCCTGGATGGGTGATCAGTCTTTACAGGAACAGCTGGGTTATCTGCGTGAGCATGTTATTCAGTCTCAGAAGACCATGGTTTCTTATCAGGAAGAGTTTTTTATCGGTCAGCGTGATCTGATTAACTTGCTCGACGCTAAAAATGAGCTAAATAGTGCACAAAATGCCTATATTAGCGCCTATTTTGATTCGTTTGCGGCACGCTTCCGCATTTTAGAAGGCACCGGGCGGCTGTTTGAGGGGCTAGGGCTAAAGCCTTCTATTGACGAGAATAATTTCCTTGTTGCCCGTCTTGTCGCTAAAGGCCGAGACCGCTTGCCTCTTAAAGATAATGTGGATGCCGATACGGAAACGGATCAGAGCGATCACTGTGACAATAGTCTTAGCAGTGCCAGTGTTAATGAGTATGGTTGTGCTGCTGCGCAGGTCAAGCTCGCTAGTGGCTCTCTTGCACAAGTCGGCAATAATCCTCCGCAGGCGGTAAATGACACTGTGGCAGTCAACGCGGGTGATATTGTGGAGATTAGCCATGCGTCGTTGCTGGCAAATGATAGCGATAGCGATGGCGATCAGCTGCGTATCAACACGTTTTCCCAGCCAACGTTCGGACAGTTGGCGGCGCGTGCGGCGAATAGTTTTGTATATCGGCCTAATGAAGGCTTTCTTGGTAGAGATACCTTTACCTATGTTATCGACGATGGCCAAGCCACTGCGGTGGCAAGGGTAACTCTGGTGGTCGGTGAGCAGGCTGAGGTTGATTTTACGTCTGTCTATTATGTGAACTTTGAGTTTGACCGCGCGTCGTTGACAGCCGCGTCGCAAGTGTTAGCAAAGCGCATTATTAATGCATTGCTGGCTAGTCCTGAAGTCCTCGTCGAGGTGTCGACCTACACCGATAGTTTTGGCTCTAGTGCATATAATCGGCGTTTGTCAGAGCGGCGCGCGGAGGTGACGAAGCAATTATTGATGGAATCAGGTATATCTGCTGATCGTATATACACCGCCGGTCGCGGCGAAGAGGAGCCTTTAGCAGATAACGCTACCGATAATGGCCGTGCGATTAATCGCCGAGGTGAATTTCGCTTTGTTGTGAGGTAGGGCTCTCTGTAGCGTGCGGGATTATTGCCTAGAATGTACTACGCTTATAAGCAGGTTCCGTGTTTTTTTGTGCTTCTGTGATGGCCTGTAATGCGTGACGGCATGCTCTTTGTTGATACTTGCAGAGTGGTAAATGGAGGAATTGATCCGGTTAGCGTTTATTGAGGCCTAAGTTGGTGGCACTTTCGAAGAAACACATAGGTACTCGCTATTGCGTTTGGCACATGCTTTTTCTGCTTGTTGTTAGTATACCTTTGCTGGCTGACTCGATTGTTAATCAACATCATTTGGATGCGCTGCAACGCCGATACGGTGATGCTGCCTATCAGCGCGGGCTTGATTTACAGATGATTCTGTTTGCAATTGCTGATTTGAGTGAGCGTGAAAAGCTTGAGAGAGTTAATAACTATTTTAATCAGTTTGAATACGTGAGCGATGTAGAAAATTGGCAGCAACGTGATTACTGGGCGACACCAGAAGAGTTTATGGGGCGGATGCGGGGTGATTGTGAAGATTACGTGATTGCGAAATATTTCGCCTTACGTGAGGTGGGCGTGGCGGAAAGCAAGCTGTTTTTAACGTATGTTCAAGCAACTGAACTCAATGTTGCCCATATGGTGCTCACGTATTTCGAAAGCCCCGAGAGTATCCCTCTTGTTTTAGATAATTATAATCCGCATTTATTGTCCGCTTCCGAACGAGCAGATTTGGTGCCTGTTTATAGTTTTAATGCACGCTCGTTCTTTTTGACTGATTCAAGTGCTGGTCTAGGCACAAAAGTGCCAACAAGCAAAGTTAAGAATAGTAAGTGGACGCAATTGTTAGAAACTCTTCGGGATGGTGGGAAATGACCTTGTTCAGGCAAATTGCCGTTCTGGTATCCATTGGCTTTGTGTTGCTGTTGGCTATTATAAGTATAGACAGCTTGCGGCAGTCGACGAATCTGCTGCGGGAGCAGCTAGAGTCCACAGTCCAGGATGCCGCGACGGTGCTGGCGATCTCAATGTCGACTACCCAAAATAGTGAGGATGCGGCAGCGGTAGAGACTTTATTTAATGCGGTATTCGACAGCGGTTATTACAGTGATATTCGCTTGGTGGCAACGGATGGAAAGCTAATCTTCGAAAAACGTCGGCCACTAACAACGAGTGGCGTTCCCGAGTGGTTTGTCGATACGGTGCGGCTTAACTCCACAATTGGACGGGCGATGGTGATGAAGGGTTGGGTGCCTGTTGCCGAACTGGAGATTACACTTCATCCGGGTTTTGCTTATGCCGGTTTATATGAGCGATTAGTGTCTACCACACAGTGGTTTGTGTTGGTGTTTGTTGTCGTTTTAATGACATTGTGGCTAATTTTACACTATCTGCTTAAGCCTTTAAATGCGGTGTATATCCAAGCAAATGATATTCAGGCCAATCGCTTTACCCAGCAGAAACGCTTACCTCAAACACGGGAATTACGCCGAGTTGTGCAGGCGATGAACCGCTTGTCGAGTAATGTTGAGAAAATTTTTAATGAGCAAGAGCGGGCTGTAGCTCGTTATCAAAGTTTGCTCTACCGCGATGAGCTAACTGGGCTGCGAAATCGTCGGTTTTTGATGACCGAACTGAATGCTAAGTTCGCAGACATTGTTGGTTTTCACAGCGTGATGGCAATGATAAAGCTTAATGGGCTAGAGACGTTGCGGGAAGATTTTGGGTATCAACGCGCTGATGAAATTGTGCAGCTTTTTGCCGTTTGTTTAAAAGATAGCTTTGCGGAGTATCCTCACTATAAGTACGCACGGATTAGTGATGACGAGTTTGCCTTAATTATGCCGACGGAACGAGAATTGGCGATTACATTAATAAGCCAATTATTTGAACGTTTTCAAGCTCGCGGTTCCTTCAATCAAGATGTGGTCTCATTAAACGCTGGCGTTGCTGAATTAAGTAGAGCTGATGGTGTCACTGAGTTGCTGTCAGAGTTAGATTTGTCCTTGAGCCAAGCCCAATCCCTAGGTGCTTACCAGTTATGTTTCCCCGGCGAGCAGAAATTGTCTTTACCTCAAGGAAAGCTGCAGTGGCGGACGTGGTTTCAGCATGCGCTGTCCTCTAATCAATTCTACTTAGTATCGCAATGGGTTTATGACAAAAGCGGTGCGGTAATGCATCGAGAAATATTTGTTCGTATTGATGATGAGGACGGGCGGCCAATTCCCGCGGCTGTCTTTATGCCTATGGCGTTGTCGCTAGGTTTCGGTCTGGAGATTTATCGGAAAGTGAATGAGTTATTGCCAGCAGTGACAGCGGGAAAATACATTGTACCCTTTGCCGTAAATTTTTCTGATTTGTTTATCAGTGGCGCCCATGCATTTGAAGAGCTAAATCAAATGCTCGCACTGTTTCAAAAGTCGCCAGGCACACTGTGTGTTGAGGTGAGCCATGAAGCGGTTAGGAGTCACCCCGAGCGGTGTCAGCAGCTTGCTGATACGGTTAAAAAATACGGCCATAGTTTTGGTGTTGATCATTTGGATTTGCATATTTCAATGCATACTCTGCAAGTGATTAACCCTGAGTATGTAAAAATTTCTGCACGACTACTTGATGATCTCGGTGCAGAAAATGATGCCAGTGCGTATCAAGCGTTGCGCAATGTGGTGCGCACCTTAGACATTGAACTGATCGCCGTAGGCGTTGATGAAAAGGCACTTTGCGATCGCTTATTACGCATGGGCGTTGATGGTGTGCAGGGCAATTATCTGGGGAAACCAGAGAGAATTATATGACAGACATAGAGCATGTTTATGACCCTTTACTAAGTTGTTTAGTGGTTTTTTCTAAACTTTATAATCGACCGGTAACGGTTGATGCGCTGATCTCTGGCTTGCCGGTTGCCCCGGGTGCTCGGGGTCCTGAAATGTTTTCTATCAAGCGATCTAAGGGGATGTTTCAGCGGGTGGCGGCGCGCGCCGGCTTTGCGTCAAGATTAATTAAGCGAGATCTAGAAGAAATTTCAGGCCTGTTGCTGCCATGCATTCTTGTATTGAAAAATCGCGATGCTGTGATTTTAGAGAAGATCGACCGTAAGACTGGCCAAGCGCGAGTTATTTTCCCCGAGGTATCTGGGGGCGCGGAATGGATAGATTTCGCTAAGCTTAACGAATCTTACGCAGGTTTTGCTTTTTTGCTCAAGCTTGAATTCAAGCAAGAGTCGGCCAGTAAGAAAACGTTAAACCTTCGTAAAGGTCATTGGTTCTGGGACACCCTTAAGTTGTCAAAAGAAGCCTTTGTTAGTGTGATTGTGGCATCGATTCTAATCAATTTTTTTGTGGTCGCCACGCCGTTGTTTACCATGAATGTGTACGATCGCGTCGTGCCAAACGACGCGATCGAAACTCTTTGGGTATTGGCGATCGGGGTTTTGCTGATCTATGCCTTTGATATGGCCTTGCGATTTTTGCGAACGTATTTTCTTGAGGTTTCGGGTAAAAAAAGCGATGTCATCATGTCGTCCATTATCTATGAACAGGTGATGAACCTCAAGATGTCAGAGTGGCCGCGCAGCGTTGGTGCCTTTGCTAATAATTTGCGTGAATTTGAAAGTATTCGTAGTTTTTTTACTTCTTCAACCATCAGTGCCTTAGTTGATTTACCGTTTTCGATTTTGCTACTTATTTTAGTTGCTTACATCGGTGGCCCGCTGGTCGTGGTGCCTATTGTGGCCATGATTTTATTGCTTCTCTATAGTTTTGCGATTATGAAACCATTGCGAGAGAGTATTGAATCAACCTTTGCGGCATCAGCAAACAAGAATGCGCATTTAATTGAGAGCTTGCATTCGATTCAAACGATTAAATCTTTGGGCGTTGCTAGCCATTCGCAATGGGTGTGGGAGGAGTCATCCGGCGCAATTGCGAATAAGTCGATGCGCAGCCGTATACTCTCAAGCTCAATTGCAGTGATCTCGCAGTTTCTAATGCAGCTAAACACGGTCTGTATCATTATTTTTGGTGTTTATCAGATTAGTGATCAGGCCTTATCGCTCGGCGGCTTAATTGCGGTGTCAATGTTGGCATCGCGTGCCGTGGCGCCAGTGGGTCAGGTAGCAACGTTGATTTCGCAGTATCAGCAAACTCGCACTGCATTTGATTCTTTAGATGGCATTATGAATATGCCTGTGGAGCGGCCCGAGACTAAGCAATACGTGCGTCGTCCAAGCTTTGACGGGCATATTGAATTTAAAAAGGTATCGTTCAGCTACCCTGAGGCGCAACAAGCGTCTTTGACTGATATCTCCTTTGAAATTACCCCCGGCGAGCACGTGGGCATTATAGGGAAGGTTGGTTCAGGTAAGAGCAGTTTGGCTAAATTGCTCATTGGCTTGTATGAGCCTACTGCGGGCTCTATTTCGGTAGATGATATTAATAGTAAGCAAATTGATCCTGCTGATCTCCGGCAGCATATCGGTTATCTTTCTCAAGAGGTTGGCCTGATGCGAGGTACGATTCGCGATAACCTCGTTTATCGCGACCCGCAAATTCGCGATGACCGGCTACTCGATGTGGCCGCTTTGTGTGGGGTTGATCAATTTGTTAATCAGTTACCATCAGGGTACGACACCCAAGTCGGTGAGCAAGGCGCGTGTTTGTCTGGCGGTCAGCGTCAGGCTATCGCCTTGGGGCGGGCTTTGCTGCGTAATGAATCTATTGTGGTTTTGGATGAGCCAACCAGTAATATGGATAATTCGACCGAATTTAGGATTAAGCGAAAACTATTTGATTACACACGGGACAAAACCTTAATCGTCATTACTCATAAGACATCTATGCTAGATTTGGTTGAGCGACTGATTGTAGTCGAGAATGGTCGTATTTTACTTGACGGTCCAAAGCAGCAAGTCGTTGAGAAACTTAAGCAACTTGGGAAGTAAGCTGGCCTGATGAAAACAGAATTAAAAATTCATAAGGAGCTGGATGACGCAGATTTGGCTTATATGCGTAGCCTGTCCGCTGCGGTGGTGCAGCGGTCTCCGCGTTATTTGATTACCGTGCTTATGATGTTGGCTGGGCTATTCTTGACGATGGTGGTTTGGATGGCCTTTGCGCAGATTGATGTGGTCGTGCGCGGTTCCGGTAAGGTGATACCGGCGGGGCAGGTGCAGCAGGTTCAGAGCTTGGAAGGCGGCGTGGTTGCAGAGATATTAGTCAGAGAGGGGGACTTGGTTGAGCCGAACCAGTCTTTGCTTAAGCTCAGTGATGTGGCCTTTTCAAGTTCATTTGAAGAAAATCAGCTGAAGTATTATGAGTTGCAGGCGCGAAGTATTCGCCTTCGTGCGGAAGCATATGATGAAGATTTCCTTGTTTCGTCAGAAGCTGCAAAAACGATACCAGAGCTGGTGCGTTCTGAACGTAGTTTATACGACAGCAATCAGCAGCAGTTGTTGGACACTCTGAGTATTTATCGTCAGCAGTTGTCTCAACAAGAGAGTGGGCTGGAAGAAGGCTACGCGAAGCAGCGGCAGTTACGTCGATCTTTAAAGCTAGTGCGCGAAGAAATAAAAATAAAGCGGCCCTTGGTGGAAGAACGCATTATCAGCGAAATTGATTTTCTGCAACTTCGCCAGCGAGAAGCTGAAATTGAGGGTGAGTTGGAGACGGTAACGATCACAATACCTCGCTTGCTGTCGTCTATTGAGGAGGCACGGCGGAAATTAAGTCAAATTGAACACGATTTTCGTAATGAAGCTAAACGTGAACTGAATGAAGTGCTTGCGGAAATGTCGCGCTTTGAACAAACCCAGACAGCATTAGGTGATCGGGTTAGCCGCACAACGCTGCGTTCGCCGGTACGCGGGGTGGTGAAACGGCTATATGCTAACTCCATTGGTGGGGTAGTTAAGGCGGGTGATAATGTGTTGGAGATTGTGCCTCTAGGGGATGAACCTTTGGTTGAGGCGCGGATTAAACCCGCTGACATTGCGTTAATTCAGATCGGCCAACCTACACGGTTGAAGTTTTCTGCCTATGATTTTGCGATAAGCGGTAGCTTGGCTGGCAAAGTTATTTATGTCAGTGCAGATACCACAACAACTGATGAAGGTGAAAGCTTCTATATTGTTCGAGTGCTGCCAGAGCATTCCTATCTTGGTTCGGATGGTGAGCGTCTGCCTGTTAAAGTGGGTATGACCACCGAAGCTGACATAGTGACGGGCAAAAAGACGGTGCTTGAATACTTGTTAAAACCCATAAATCGCGGACTGCAGAAAGCGATGACCGAGAATTAAATGACGATATATGTTTGCTCTAAGTCGTCAACGTTTTTTAAGCACGTTGATAATGCCTTGTCTGAATGTGGTGTTTGCCAGCTTTCAACGATGACATTGCTGCCCGCTAGCGAGCCTGGTGATGTTTGCATTGTGCACCTCGCTTCATTTTCTGATAAAGAAATTCATACTTTTGTGCGCTCTGATTTTTTGGCGCCAGCGGTAGTCGCGTTAGCGGATGACGTGCCATCGCTCGTTAATTTATTGACCGCCAGCGAGCGAGGTGCAAAGGCTTACTTCAATAGCTATATGGCACCACAACACTACGTGCAGCTTATACGGCTACTGGAGGCCGGCGGAAGTTGGTTTCCGCCAGCCTTACTCCGCGAGGTGTTTGCACTCGCTAAGGCGGGAGATGCTCAGTTGCGCGATTCAGCGGTTGAATTGGAAAAACTGACCGTTCGTGAGCGTGAGCTGGCTGAATTTGTCGCTGAGGGGCGTTCAAATAAAGAAATTGCGTTGGCGTGTAATATATCTGAGCGCACGGTGAAATCTCACCTCACCAGTATCTATGAAAAACTTGATGTAAAAGACCGCAAAGGCTTAATGGCCTTGCTGAGTTATCGTCCGGCCTCTGCCTAAATTTTCCGCTACTCTTACTCTTTATTCGGCTGTTTCGGCTTGTTTGTTCTATATAAGTTGGCAACATCGTACTTAGGTACCATGCGCCCGACCTGTCACCTTGCTAGGATTGAGAGATCTAAAGAGAGGTTTACACAATGGCTGCCAAGCAAATAGGGTTTATCGCTGAAATCGTCGGTTCTGCAACCGTTCGCAGTGCCGACGGAATAGTTCGCGTTGCGAATGTTGGAGATAGCCTTCATGAAGGTGATTTGCTAACAACGGGACTTAATTCTACCGTTTCGGTGACATTCTATAACGGCAGTCAGCTTGACGTTGAGGCCAACGCCAAAATTCTTTTCGATGAAACCTCGGCCTATAACGGCGTGGGCTATGAGGATGTCGACGTAGATAAAATTGCTGCCTTACAGCAGGCAATTCTGGGCGGCCTTGATTTATCTGAATTAGACCCGACGGCAGCGGGTATTAGGGGCTCAGGGTTTAGCGATGGACTTGCAGCTTCGTCTGAATTTTCTCGCGAAGGGCGAGAAGGGGCAGTTGATACCAGATTGACGCCTATTATTGGCAGTGACGACACAGACGAGCTTGATTTTGATTCGCTGAGCGGGCCGCGTTATGGCTCACAGCCGGACCAAGCTAAAACTAAAATAAGTATTAGCCTTGATGAAGTTGCGCTGGACGGCGTGGTTAACTCAGTTGAATTGGCTAGTGCGCTTGTTATTAGTGGTTCTATTTCAGGTGAACTCGCGGCGGGCAGCCGTATCACTATTACTATTGGTGGCAAGGATTATGACGCGACCATCAGTGCTGACGGCACTCGCTTTAGCGTCACGGTTCCCGCTGCGGATGTGAGTCTACTCACCGGTGGTACTGTAACGGCAACGCTTATTGGCAGCGATGATGCCGGTAATAGTGTGGCACGGGATACCAGCCTTCCATTTACGGTAGATACGAGCAGTACAGCGTCTATCACCGTCGATAATATCACCGCCGATGACATCGTTAACGCTGTGGAAGCTGGCGGCACGGTCAATGTGACCGGTACGGTTGGCGGTGACGCCGCCATTGGCGACACGGTTAGCTTTACTATCAATGGCACTGATTACAGCGGCACCGTGCAAGCCGGTAATACCTTTAGTATTGCGGTGGCGGGAGCTGATTTGGCTGCCGATACCTCTTTTGACGCGACGGTTGCTGGTACAGATAACGCGGGCAATCCGTTTACTGCAACGACGACATCCATCTATACGGTGGATACCACCGCAGCGGCGTCTATTACTGTCGAT
>NZ_JBFHDY010000094.1:0-14268 GCF_041584495.1 Zhongshania sp. | reverse complement strand
CCTGCGAACTACCCGTTCAATCTCAAGGCCAGGTATGCCTATAATTCTTCCTGCGTGGGACATCGGTATTCTCCATCAAACTGTTTCTTCGCAAATTCAGTTTAATGAATGCCGGTGTCCCCCGTTAATGATGAAGAGCCTTATTTTCTGACACAAGCACCTATGGCTTACTTGCAAAATCTTTAGTAAGGTTGGTACATGCAGGGCACTGCAAGAGACGGTTTCAAACATGAAAAAAACAGCGAACCAACAGAATACATTCCAAGCAGCCTACTCTATTAGAGGTAAAGGCGTGGGCCATCTTGAGCTTGAAAAAGCACTCCAGTCTAAAGAATTCACTGACGCCACCAAAAAATTAGCCAAACAAATCAAAGCCGCTTACGGCGTAAAAGCAGCAAGCCTTTAACCACAACTTGAGGCGAGCAGGATGCTCGATGTCACAGCTCTTCTCCTAGTAATGGGAGCATCTGCTGGTTTTATACTGTGCGACCAACTCCTAACACTAAAATATAAAATTCCTCGCGAAGACGGGCAAAGGCTTTACTTACGCTCAGTCACTTATGGCGCTCCATGCCTCATAGCTGCAATTTTGCTGAAAGTACTTTTATTCGCAATACCATCCATGATTGGTGTTGAACCACTAATTGTAGTCACACCTGATTTAGTGCCAATTTATACCGCGCTTAGCGCTCCCTTACTCGCTTACCTTTTTACACTGGTATTTAACTACGCCCTCAGTGAAGAAAAACGAATCGATATATTCCGGCAAGCAATGCTTAAAGACGATTTCGACGCCGTATTGTGGAAGAGCATGGACACGTATCAACCCATACTCATTTCTTTAGAAAATCGTAAGGTCTATGTTGGCCTAGTAGCAGATGGCTTAGAGCCCGGATCACAGGGCAATAGCTACCTTACGATACTTCCGCTGCTAAGCGGATTCCGAACAACAGAAAAAATGAACATTGAAATTTCCGCAGTTTATAATCCAGTTATTGACCTACTAGAGGAAGCCGACAACAACAGCGACTCACTTGCTCGCGCAGAATCACTTGCGGCATATTACATGGCCTTTCCCAGATCAAAAATCATTAGCCTTCACTTATTTAACGACCACCTATATGCCAATGTAACCAAGCAAAATTCACCTGCAGCGCAACGCCCAAAAAACTATAAAAAACCGGCTTAACGGGAAAGGCATCCCGCCATTCTCGCCAGAATGGCCAAGCATATTCAAGACACAGCAACGTAATTCGGGCAGAATCAAAGCCAAGCACAAACCCAGAGAATAAACCTCTTCCGCCAAGGAAAGCCCCAAGCCAATGTTTGAACAAACCTTCAAGAACATCGACGACATCCTTCACAAAGACGCGGGCTGTTCTAGCGAGCTGGATTACACCGAGCAAACCTCGTGGATGCTGTTTCTGAAATACCTCGACGATTTCGAGCAGGAACGCGCCATGGAAGCCGAGATGATGGGCGAGGATTACCCCTACATTATTGATGAAGCTCACCGCTGGAGCGCGTGGGCCGCGCCGAAAGATGCCAACGGCAGCTTCGACCACAATACCGCCCTTACCGGCGACGATTTAATGGACTATGTCGACGGCGAGTTATTCCCCTACCTCAAGGGCTTTAAACAGCGCGCCACCGGCCCCGACACCATTGAATACAAGATTGGTGAGATTTTTGGCGAGATTAAAAACAAGATTCAAAGCGGCTATTCCCTGCGCGATGCGCTAGAGAAAGTCGACGAACTGCGCTTCCGTTCTCAGCAGGAGAAACACGAGCTCAGCCACCTTTACGAAACCAAGATCAAGAACATGGGCAATGCTGGGCGTAACGGCGGTGAGTACTACACACCACGACCACTGATCCGCGCCATGATCGACGTGATTCAACCGCAAATTGGCGAGACCATTTACGACGGTGCAGCGGGATCGGCAGGCTTTTTATGCGAGGCCTACGACTACCTGCGTAAAGGCGGTCGCGAGCAAAAAGAACTTTCGACCAGTGCGCTAAAGACCCTGCAAGAGAAGACCTTTTACGCCAAGGAAAAGAAGTCACTGGCCTACGTCATCGCCATTATGAATATGATTCTGCATGGCATCGAGGCACCCAACGTCGTTCACACCAACACCCTCGGCGAGAACCTACAAGACATTCAACCCAGTAACCAGCACGACATCATCCTTGCCAATCCACCTTTTGGCGGCAAAGAACGTAAGGAAGTACAGCAGAACTTCCCCATTAAAACCGGCGAAACCGCTTTTCTGTTTTTGCAGCACTTTATTAAAATGCTCAAGCCCGGCGGCCGCGCCGCCATTGTTATAAAGAACACCTTTTTATCAAACACCGACAACGCCGCCGTCGCCCTGCGCCGCGAGTTGCTAGAAAACTGTAACCTACACACCATACTCGACTGCCCCGCTAAAACCTTTTTGGGTGCAGGCGTAAAAACCGTGGTGCTGTTTTTCACCAAGGGCGAACCGACACAAAAAATCTGGTACTACCAACTCGAACCCGGCCGCTCATTAGGTAAAACCAACCCGCTCAATGACGCCGATATGGCAGAGTTTGTAGAGTTGCAAAAGACCTTCGCAGACTCGGAAAAATCGTGGACGGTATCGTTTACCGATATTATCCAAGGCACAGAAGCTGATTTATCGGTTAAAAACCCCAATATTAAAGAAGAGACGACGCTGCGGGAACCGGCCGACATAATTGCCGGGCAATCCCCCCTCGGCAAGAACTACAACAATAACGGTGAAGGCCTACCGTTCTACCAAGGGAAAAAGGATTTCGGAAAAACTCACCTCAACCCGCCGACCAAGTGGACAACTCAAGTAACTAAGACTGCCGAGCTTGGCGACATTTTGATGTCCGTACGAGCACCTGTCGGCCCTGTCAATTTTGCAACGCAAAACATTTGTATCGGCCGAGGTCTTGCTGCTATACGACCAAACGAAAAGCTCGATCGTAATTTTTTGTTCTATTACTTCAGCCATATTGAAGACCAAATAAGCGGCACGGAAGGTGCTGTATTTGCATCTATTAATAAGTCACAGATAGAAAGCCTACCAATCACGCTCCCACCACCCCCAGAACAAAAACGCATAGTCGCCCTACTCGACAGCGCCTTTGCCGACATCGAAAAGGCTCGCACCAATGCTGAAAAAAACCTGAAAAATGCCCGCGAGTTGTTTGAGAGTTATTTGCAGAAAGCATTTAGCCAGAGCGGCGCCCCCGCTCAAATTGTAAGGCTTTCAGAAATCACCAAATCAATTTCTGATGGCGATCATGCGCCCCCGCCAAAAGCAGAAACGGGCATACCTTTTATCACTATTTCCAATATCAACAAGAAAACTAACGAAGTCGATTTCTCAAATACATTTAAAGTCTCGAAAAGCTATTTTGATTCGCTAAAGGACAATCGCAAGCCTATCGACGGCGACATACTATATACGGTAACAGGGTCGTACGGCATACCTGTTCCAGTATCAGGTAACAAACAATTTTGCTTCCAGCGACACATTGGCTTAATTCGGCCCCTAGACAACATAGATACAGATTGGCTGTATTTCTTACTAATGTCCCCGATTGTGTTTAAACAAGCAGACTCTGGCGCCACAGGTACAGCGCAGAAGACGGTTTCTCTCAATGTGCTACGAAATATCAAAGTGCCACTGATGCCGATCGAAAAACAGAAAGAAGTCGCTGTTGAACTCAAACATATTCAAGACCTTGCCAGGCAGCTTGAAAGCAATTATTCATCTAAGCTGCATGCTCTCGACGAACTCAAAAAATCCCTACTCCACAAAGCCTTCACCGGCCAACTAAGCGCTAACACTGCCAAAGCCTCCACCGACGGACAGGCGGCCTAGCATGAGCATTACAAAGGAATGTAATGATGCATAATGAAATACTGATTTATCAGCAAGACGGCCATGAAATTGAGGTTCGGCTGGATAGCCAGCAGGAAGCACTGTGGTTGAGCCAGAAGCAGATGGCCGAGCTAGACTCGGCAGCAACTATCCGGAAGTTCCGGATAGTTCGCCCTGAAACTTACGCACTAATCCGTAGAAGTTTTGGTAAAACAGAGAGACTGAATGGTTACTAACATGACTGACCGTGATATTGCCTTAATTGATGAATTGCGCGGAAAAATGGCCGAACAATCGTGCGTTGAATTTAAAGTGAATAATTTTTCGCCCGAAATGATTGGCAAACTCTGTTCAGCGCGGTCAAACACGGCAAGAATTGAAAATAGAGATTTAGCCTACATCATCTGGGGAGTTTCTGACGAAACTCATCTTGTGGTTGGCACTGATGTTAATCCGAATAAAGCTAAGCAAGGGAATCAGGAACTTCAGCTATGGCTGGCGCAGCAGCTTAAACCGAGCATCGCGTTTAATTTCAAAGAAGTAGCGCACCCAGATGGACGGGTAGTGATGCTTGAAATTCCAGCAGCATTATTGGCGCCAGTCGAATTTAATGGCGTAGCCTATATCCGCATTGGGCCCACAACACCCAAGCTTGCCGACTACCCCGAGCGCTTTCAGGTATTAATTAATAACCTTCGCCCTTATGTTTGGGAGAAGGGTGTGGCCAAAAGCTATGTGTCTGCCGATGACGTTCTAGACCTTCTGGATTATCCAAGCTACTTTAAACTCACGCAACAAAAACTGCCGGACAATAAGGCGGGAATTATCGAACGCCTTGAAGGTGATCAACTCATTGTTAAAGACGTTGGCGGACGCTGGAATATAAGCAACCTTGGGGCTATATTATTTGCCTCTGATTTAGAGCGCTTCGACCCAAGCCTTTCCCGCAAAGCAGTGCGCTTTACCGCTTATCGTGGCCGCAACAAAGCAAGCGTCGTTACTCATCGACAAGATGGAAAGAAAGGCTACGCCATCGGTTTTGAAGGGCTTGTCGGCTTCATTAATAGCTTACTGCCAAAAAATGAGCACATTGGTGCCGCGTTCCGCGAAGAAACTCCGCTGTTCCCTGAAATCGCTATACGCGAATTGGTAGCTAACGCACTCATTCATCAAGATATGACGATTGCCGGTGCAGGCCCACAAATAGAGCTATTTGATGATCGGCTAGAAATCACTAATCCCGGCGAGCCATTGGTTCAGACAGATCGGATGATCGACCTACCACCACGCTCTCGAAACTCTATGCTGGGCTCCCTAATGCGCAGGATGAGGCTATGCGAAGAACAGGGTAGTGGCCTAGATAAAGTCATTGCCAACATCGAGATTTTTCAACTTCCGCCGCCAAAATTCCAAGCTGAAGCGAGCTCAATGCAGGTTATATTGTACGGGCCACGTAGCTTTGCCGAAATGTCGGTAGAAGAACGCATTCGTGCCTGCTATCAGCATGCTGTACTTAAATGGCTAAGCGGTGAAAGAATGAAAAACGCTAGCCTCTGCGATCGACTGGGCATTGATAAAACTAGCAACGCAGCACAAGCCACACGCGTTATTAATGGCGCACAAGAGGCCGAGCTGATTAAGCCCGCAGAGCCAGACAAACCGCGTGTAGGCTATATTCCGTGGTGGGCCTAATGTTAATTTCTTTCATATTGGCCAGAAACGGGCTGCAACAGCAGCTTTATAAATATTTTTACGTTAATAAACAATAAGTTATATTAATTTTTGTTTCTTGATCGGCTCTTGACTCGCTGATCAAAAAACAGGCAGCGCTATAATTTTTTCTTGATCGAAATACGCTAGAAGGGCCGCTTAGATAGATAAAACATTAGAAAACCATATATATCAAAGCGTTACCGAAAATCGATTTCTTGACTCGCTCTTGATTCCGACGCGCCGCGATGGAGCCACGAAGAGATGACACTGGACGTTTTATGAGCAGAAATGAAGCCGATACCCGCGCCGAACTGATCGATCCGAAACTAGCCGCTATAGGCTGGGGTGTGGTGGACGACAGTTTTATTCGCCGCGAAGTCATCGCCCCCGGTCGCATTATGAGCGGCGGCAAGCGCGGCAGTAGTGTTTCTAGTGACTATGTATTGGTCTATCGCGGCCGCAAGCTCGCGGTCATTGAAGCCAAAAAAGAAAGCCTGAGTTACAGCGAGGGCGTTCGCCAAGCCAAAGACTACGCCCAACGCCTGCAATGCCGCATTGCCTACGCCAGCAACGGCCACGACATTTACATGATGGATATGCTCACCGGCCACGAGAGCTTGGTGAGTGATTACTTAAGCCCAGAAGCCCTGTGGGCGTTGAGCTTTGACCAAGCCGAACCAGACTTTGCCGCAATATGGCGCCAGCGCTTTGCGCAAATACCCTTTGAGCGCAAAGGCGATTGGTCACCCCGCTACTATCAAGAAAATGCCATCAACAACACCTTAGATGCCATCGCCCAAGGCCAGCAGCGCATCTTACTGACCCTAGCCACCGGCACCGGCAAAACCTGTATTGCCTTTCAAACCGCCTGGAAGTTATTTAATAGCCGCTGGACAGTTAGCGCCCAAAAGACGCCGGACACGGCCAGCCGCCGACCGCGTATTCTGTTTTTAGCCGACCGCAATGTATTGGCCAACCAAGCCTTTAACGACTTTGGCCCGTTTGGTGAAGACGCCATTGTCCGCATCAACCCTAGCGAGATAAAAAAGAAAGGCGCAGTGCCCAAAAATGCCAGCGTGTTCTTCACCATATTCCAAACCTTTATGAGCGGCGGCGAAGACGATAGCGGCAAGCCTACACCCTATTTTGGCGATTACCCAGCCGACTTCTTCGACCTCATTATTGTCGATGAATGTCACCGGGGCGGCGCTAACGACGAAAGTAGCTGGCGGGAAATTCTCACTTACTTTGCACCGGCGGTACAGCTCGGCTTAACCGCTACGCCCAAGCGCACCGACAACGCCGACACCTACGCTTACTTCGGTGAGCCGGTGTATAGCTATACCTTGAAAGAAGGCATTAACGACGGCTTTCTCACCCCGTTTAAAGTGCTGCCTATTGTCGGCACCATGGACGAGTATGTTTATACCCCCGGCGACGGCGTGGTGATTAGAGGTGAGCCTGAGGCGGGCAAGGTTTACAAAGAAGGTGATTTCAACCGCACCATCACCATTCCCGAACGTGAAAAGCGCCGGGTTCACTATTGGATGGATAGGATCGGCAGCAAGGAGAAGACCATCGTCTTCTGCGCCACCCAAGTTCACGCCGGTATGGTGCGGGACTTTATAAATCAATATGCCGTGCAGAAGGGTTGGACGACGAACCCCAACTACAGCGTGCGGGTAACCGCCAATGACGGCGCGGCTGGCGAGAACGACCTGAAGATTTTTCAGGACAACGAGAAAACCATTCCGACGATTCTCACCACATCACGCAAGCTGTCTACCGGCGTAGACGCCCGCAATGTGCGCAATATTGTGCTGATGCGACCCTGCAACAATATGATCGAGTTCAAGCAGATCATCGGACGCGGCACCCGCACCTACGAGGGCAAAGATTACTTCACCGTTTTCGACTTTGTAAAAGCCCACTACAACTTCGCTGACCCAGAATGGGATGGCGAACCGATAGAAGGGGAAGTCTGCGCTAAGTGCGGCGAGTCACCCTGTAGCTGCGAGAAAGTCGGCGCGAAAACCTGTTCAATTTGCTCGCAAAAGCCCTGCATATGCGAAAAGCCAGAACCAGCGCCTTACCCTGACTGCGGAGAACGACCCTGTCAGTGCGAGAATAAGATTGAAATCACCCTGTCTGACGGCAAAGCCCGCCAGATCAAACACATCTCCTCGGTGATGTACTGGAGCAGCGAGGGTAAGCCAATTACCGCTCGCGAGTTCGTTGAGCGCATGTTCGACGACCTACCGCGCTTCTTTCAAGACGAAGACCAACTGCGCGCAATTTGGAGCGACCCAACAACCCGCGAGAAGCTGCTCGGTGACTTAGCCGAAGCCGGTTACGACGAAGAAAAGCTCGAAAGCATGAAAGAACTAATCGACGCCAAAGACAGCGATGTTTACGACGTATTGGCTTACGTGGCCTATGCCGCCGAAACCCAAACCCGCGCCGACAGGGTGAAATTAGCTAAGCCTGCAATTAACCACGCCTTTGCCGACTACAAACAGCAAGCCTTCATCAACTTCGTACTCGACAAGTATATTGAAGACGGCGTGCAGCAGCTTTCGAGCAAGAATATGAGCGGTCTGGTCAAAATCCGATACAATACGATCAGCGATGCCGCAAGCGAACTAGGGTCACCCCGAGTAATTAAAGACACTTTCTTCGGATTTCAGCGGCATCTGTACCAACAAAATGCGGATTAAATCCGCATTAGCCCCACCAAAAGGGGTGCTTTTTAGGGGTACATGGATTTTTACAACCCAGTAAAAACATTAAATATCAATGCGTTAACCTAAAGGTTACAAGCTGTCTCTGGGCACCATTTACCACTCCCCCTTAATCCCAAATAGCCTAAGAATCCCCTTATATTGCTGCGTCTCAGCGGTATAATACCTGCCATTAGTCCACGTTTATCTAGTTAAAGGCACTCATTAAACCCTGTTTATAATCCCGTCCCACCCGCAGTGGACCAGCACTCGCAATCGATTATTCTCATAGTTCCTAAAACCATATGCTCGCTGTGAGATCATTTCCATCTTGCTGTTAAAGCCTTCAGTAATACCCTTACTTTTTCTAAATCGCCACAAGGCTCAGCGAAATAATTGCCAACAAACCTAAAATGAGTTTTTGAAAATACTGGTATTTAAATCTGAGCTGAACACCTGCGCGAACACAGCTTGTGTTGCACCCAAACGCGACTAGACTAGCTACTAACTTACCGTCGATCGCTCGCGAAACGCTAAAACAACCGCTATCGATTGATTAGCGAAGAATAAAAAAATCTTGTGCTGTTAACGGTTAATCAAGCGAATATCACTGTCAAAATACTCCGCAGCCCTCCTTGGCCGCAGGGTTATATAACAAAGCTTAATCCACTATCAAATTCCCGTTTGAAAGCAAGTCATTAATAATGTCTTGATCCGTCAAGGAACCGCCAGCAGTAAGATCAACGCCTTTCAAGGTGATGTGCTGCTGCGATGACCCGGTATCACCGCTAATATCGATATTAACAATGGTGCCACCAGCCCCGTCACTTTGGAAGCTGAGGTAGTCGCTAAGCTCACCACTCTCTTCACCCTGCAGTAAATCGGCTAAGTGCAATACATCGCCGCCCGCGCCGGCCTCAAAATCGAGAACCACATCTTCCGCTGGCGCAGCACTTGTACCCTTGTCGGCATTAGCCCAGACAAAGATATCGCGGCCATCGCCGCCCATCAGGCTGTCATCACCTTGGCCGCCGGAGAGAACATCCTCACCTTTTCCGCCCAGCAAACTGTCATCGCCCGAGCCACCAAAGAGACTATCGTCGCCCGCATCGCCGCGCAGGGTATCCGCGCCAGCACCACCATATATTTTGTCGCCGCCTGCGCCACCTTGAGCCACGTCGTCACCAGCGCCACCATCAATAATGTCATCACCTAAGCCGCCATCAAGGTGGTCGCCACCAGCGCCGCCGAGCAGCGTGTCACTGCCTGCGCCGCCAGCGAGGCTGTCGCGGCCGTCACCGCCAAGCAAGGTGTCGTCGCCAGCGCCACCGCTGATAACATCAGAACCTGCGCCACCGTCTAGAACGTCGTTCCCATCGCCACCGCTAATTGCATCATTAGTCGCACCGCCGACAATACTATCGTTACCAGCGGTACCGGTAATTTCGTTTTCGATAGTGTGGATGTTGAGCTGGGCCGTATCCGACTGACCATCTGAATCAGTCAGCGTGTATCCGATAAGCTCCGGCTCGCCGGCACTCACACTACTTTGGGGCTGGTAAGAAACATTATACAAGCCGGTGTCGTAACCGGTTCCGGTGTAGGCCACATCAATAGCGGTAACAGAAGAGAACTGGGATAAATCCAGTGTTTCTTGGTTCTTATTATTTGCTGCTGAAAGTGTCACGGTGCTGACTGTAGGAATTCCATCGCCATTACTATCATGCGTTACTTTTACAGTGACTTGATCACCATACTGCCGCTGGAAATCATCTAATGTCAGCACGAGATTGCGCACTCCATTCGGCAGTTTGGCAGCATCAAATGCTAAGGCGATTTCCTCACCCTGACTCAATAGCTGGCCATTACCCCCCTGTACACCAACACCATCACCACTAAACTGCAGCTGGGTGCCACCGGATACAATGCTTATATCAAAATCAGCATTATTGACATTACTTTGCGACGTGGTATTCACCGAAAATTCCTGTTGCGCAAAGGTGTCTGAGGTAAATTTGTAATAGCCAGATTCGTTAAACACCAGCTCCGAATCGTCATTACTGTCGACCACAACCACCTGCGCAATTTCGTTGCCAAAATTATCGGTAGTTACGCTGAAGCTCCAGTTTAATGTTCCCGACGAGCCACCAGCAGGGATACTGCCGCTATCAAAATCAAGATTAAAGCGTTGACCACGGAAGCTCACTTCAGTAATGGTTGCGTCGTCGACAACGGTATCGATACCACCACCCTGCGCAGCAAATGGTGTAAAGCTATTACCAAGGGCTGGACCGCCATCGGTGCCAAGCGCATTAATGACGTTGCCTTCGGCAACTTCTCCAGCAGCAATTGAATGCAAGTCATCGTTTGCCGTAGGGGCATTATCTAGTACATCAATCGTTGCCGTAGACGTTGCCGTATCACCATCGCCATCAACAACGGTGTAGTCAAAGACCAGCTGCTCACCAGCGTTGCCGTTGGGCGAGCTTAAAGTGTATGAGCCGTCGGAGAAATCAAAGGTAAATACCCCCAGATCAAAACCAGCTACATCGTTGCCAATGGTCAGTAGAGTTCCTTCGAACTCAGCGCCGGTCAAACTAGGCGAAACCGTGACAGCAGTGCCGTCATAACTGAAGGTGTAGTTGGTACCGTCGATATCCATATTAATGCTTTCGACGTAACCGCCGTCGGCACCAAATTCAACATTTCTAACACTGCCGTTGGCCGTGATGTTACCGCCAAAGGCTGTAGGTACCGTGTTAAGTAGCTCTGCCTCTAGCTGCATAATATCTGCAACAATTATAGCGCCGTCAGCATGACCACCGCCCTGCTGCAATGAATCGATATTGTGAATAAAATCGAGGTCTGCACTACCATTTGCCAAGCCAGGTCCAATGCCAATGGCAAATGAATTAATGCCATTGTCGTTAACAAAGTCGTTAAATCCACCGCCAATAGGCGAGGTGCTCGATACACCGTCAGACACAAAGTAAGAAATATTCTGTATGCTATCTGCAGGGTCTTGCGTGGCCAAATCTGCAGCTAGGTCTGCTTCAATTTCATCCAGCGCACTAACATAATTTGTGCCGCCAACCGCTGTCAGGGCATTTAGGGCACTTTGGAAGTCTTCGAAATTATCGTAGGTTCCTACCACGCTGGCTGTTGTCGAGAATGACACCAAGGTGACCGATACCTGTGACGACTGCTCAAAAAATTCCGATGTCAGCGAGCCGACCGCCTGTTTAGCCACATCGAGACGTGTAGGCTCGCCAGCTGGTGGCGCACTATTATTCGTTAATGACCAGCCCATACTGCCTGAGGTATCCAAGGTCATGACCAAATTAAAAACTTGCTCATTCGATTCGGGCACCGATTCAGCGATCGGATTCGCCACGGGGACGTCGTCAATGACCGCAACTGTTAGGCTGTTAGAAAAGGCCGTACCGCTTTCGGTGAAGGTGTAATTAAACACTTCATCAACATCGTTGCCGCTGCCATCTGCCCGGTCCAGCTCGTAGCTGTAATCACCAGCGCTGAAGCCCGGTGTACTGTTATCAGCGTAGACCGTGAGCGTCCCTATCGCAGTAGCCACAGTAATGATGCCGCCTGCAGGCGACTGACCATTTATACTGTCGATATTGCTAGCGTTAGTGGCTATTGCATCATTGTCCAACAGATTGCCAGTAACAATCGTTGTACCATCACCAGTACCGCCACTTAATGCGCTTTCACTCACCGTGCCGCTGTCTGCTGCAGTAGAGCCAACCTGAATGGTCGTTACTGCGGATGTCGTGAGCTCGCCGTCAAACACCTCATAAGTAAATGTCGCTTGGCCATCAACAGGACCCGCATCAAACTGCAAACTGGATAATTGTGCCGCGGTTAGCGTGTCGCCTAGAACTACTGGTGTGCCATCGGCTAGGGCGACCGTACCTAATGCACCCGGCAAGCCAGTCACAGTGATTACGAGCAAACTGTCGTCGGTATCTGGATCTGTTGGCGCCTGAATATTCAGTTCATTATCTTCTGAGCCGTCAACAAAGAAAACTGCATCGTCAAATACATCGGGCCCGTCATTAACAGGCGTTACCGCAATGTTGCCGCTATCAGAACCATAAAGATTATTGAAATCTTCATCGTAAGCCTCAACAGTTACGGTGCGCGGCGATGAACTTGGATTATCTGAACTATTTTGATATTCAAGCGTACTAAGCACGGTCAGGTAATCGCTAATATCGTCACCGCCACTGAGCGTCAGCTGCCACACGCCACCCACCACAGTGGTAGTCGCGACAACACCAGTACCGGCAGTCAAGAACGTAAGTACATCCTGACTCGGCAAATAGCCGTCTACCTTCACTACCACCGACGAGAGATTATTGTTGTCAGCATCGGTAATTGAAATACCCGATAACAGCTTGGCGGCATCGCCATTTTCAGTATAGCTAATATCTGGCACGCCACTCACTATCGGCGGGTTATTCGCGGCCGAACTCACGTTAACCGTGACTGTTGCGGTATCTGTTTCACCGTCGGCATCGGTCAATGTGTAAGTAAAGGTATCGGTGCCAATGAAGCCCGCGTTTGGAGTATAGGTAAATGTGCCGTCGCCATTATCAACAACACCACCGCTACCGCCCTGACTAAAGCTCGTGATTTCTGCACCATCAACCAAGGTGTCATTGGCCAACAGATTATCAATCAGCAGACCTGTGTTTTCGGCCGTCAGGTAGGCATCGTCTTCAGCAACTGGCGCGCCGTTATTCGCGCCAATTGTACCAATGCCTTGAATACCATTTACTGTTGTATGCGCAGAGGTTTCGAAATTGACCGCCTGATTAAAGTTGCTTATATCAACCGATAAAGTTTCGTCTCCTTCAAACTGATTTGCGTCGCTATTAACCGTTACGGAAATAGTTGCCGTGGTATCACCTGCTGCGATCGTAGCCTGGGTTACACCAATAGACTGGTAATCTGCGCCGCCAGTTGCACTGATATCGACTGTACTAAAATCAAAGGTCAAATCTGAAGCCAAGGCCTCATCGATAGACACAGTAAAGGTTAACGTTGTTGTGCCCGTGGCCGGTTCCTGAACCAGTACATCGTTAATCGAGACAGTCGGAATCGTCGTTACATCAATAGTCGTTACAGCAACGTTGCTACTGCTAACGCCATCGCTAACCACAACCTCAATGACCCTCGCGGTATCAGAGCCATTACCAGAATTCTCAAACTGAATCGCTTTTATCGCGGTTTGATAATCAGCAAGACTTGCATTACCGGTTAACGTCAACTCACCCGTTGCGGAGTTGTAAGCCGAAGCGGTAATACCCGACGGCAGCGTGCCTACGTTTAATAAATCGCCCGAATCGGCATTTGTTAAGGTAATCGTCGCTGACTGCAGATTACTGCTATCCACGTCCGTAATAGTGATATCACTGTCTGCAATCGAGACCCCGCTGCCACCTTCTACATAATTAGTAACGTAAGCCGTACCGGCCTCATCACCATCAAGGTCAATACTAGGTGGAACCATGTGAGTCGACGTCGTCGTCGCCGTGAAGGCATTACCTGCGTCATCACTGCCCGCAACCGTCGCGTCAAAGCTCGTGTCCGCCGCTAGGTCCGCGCCAGCAACACCTATACTAAACGTATTGCCTGCCAGTACTTTTCCGCTGTAATCCGTGCCATTGATCGTAAACGTCACATCGTCGCCGACCGCAGCATCACCACCAACATTACCCGTTACGGCGATCGTGGTACCCGCCTCTGTCGCATCAACTATGTCATCAGGCGTGATGTCATTAACGGTGATTGTTGCGCTCGCTGCCGTATCAACCGTGTGGGTTGAAGTCGTCGTGGCAGTAAACGGGTTACCCGCTGCGTCAGTACCCGTTACTGTAGCATCGAAGCTGGTGTCTGCCGCCAAGTCGGCGCCATCTACCGCAATG
>NZ_JBFHDY010000093.1:0-14272 GCF_041584495.1 Zhongshania sp. | reverse complement strand
CGTCGGCTGCCGTTATCAGTGCCTTCGTCGTGTACAGTTTGCAGAAAGCGATCTTGCTGTGGGTGTCGACAAATGTCTGCTGATAAATCTGACCTACCCCCTTGAGATTGCCCACGTAGAAGGTGTCTTGAGAGCCAAGGTAGCCGGAGTGGTGGGTTTCAATTTCCCCGCAAGCCTCGTCATCATGCTTCTTCTTTTCAAGGCCAGCAACCTGGGCATCGCTCAAAATTATTCCATCAGCAGCTACGCGCTCTTCTAGCGCCTTGAGCCGCTTTTTAAAGTTCTCAAGACCGTTGCGTAACCAGATTGACCGAACGCCACTACCAGAAACAAAGACGCCTATTCTGCGCAGTTCGTTACTGGTTCTGTGCTGGCCATGGGCTGGCTGCTCAATGGCATAGGCAATGACAGCTTGCTCTATCGTCTCATCGACTCGATTCTTGGAGTTAGGGGTTCTACGACTTTTGTTAATCAGATTGTCGATTCCGCCATCATCGACCAACTCACGATAGCGATAGAACGTATCTCGCGATACGCCCATGACTTTACAGGCCCTCGAGACGTTACCGAGCTCTTCCGCCGCTTTTAGTGTGATCATTCTTCGAAATATTAAAACCGCTTAACAATATTCAAACCTTGGTGACCAAATCGAAGGGTGAGCGTGCCATCGCTGCTGCGGCTCAACTCACTGAGGTCCCGATTTTTTATAGTCAAGCTAGATGGCTTTTCTGTGCCTTGCTGTCCCCATGCATGCTTACTGCTTTGGGTCTTTTCTATTGTTAATTTTCCTGCGATAAATTTTTTCCAGAGACTCGTTTTATTTTCGTCGGCGGCGACATTGCAACTGCTCGCCATCATCCAAGCCGCGACCGCAGCGGCGCTGATTAATTTTTTTTGAATTTTTAGCCAGCGTGCGAGGCAAATTGGCGAAAGTGCCTGTTGATCAATTAAAACCTCACCAAGGCGACGATGTTGGCTGCGATGTTCGGCTAGAGCAGTGTCCAATTGTGATTGGGTGATTTCGCCATTGTCTAGCAATAACTGACCTAAGCTTAGCTGCAGAGCTTTGGGCATACTACCGTCGGGCTTGAGTTCGAGCGCTTGCGCTGAGAGTTTTTTTTGTAGGGCGAGTATTGCTTGCTTTTCAAGGGGGAAAAGTTCGTGCCGCTGCAATAGAACTTCACCGAGGCGGCGACGATTCCAGCGCTGGGTGCTCAAGGCCTGATTCAGCGTGTCGGTCGTAATGAATCCGCCTGATACCAGTAGTGTTCCCAGCGAAATCGGACTGGGTTGGGTGCTGCCAAGCTTTGTAGGGTGCATAGACTTACGGCCCCTATTCCGACTGTGTTGCGGAACGGATGAGTTTATAGGGAATAATATTGCGCCTATTGCTAGGGCGCTTTCAATACGTAGAAGGCGCAGCTTATTCTAGGTGTTTTCGTTAGAAAACTCGGAGATCGGTTACTTGTGTTGAGAGGGGAAATAGAGCATCTAACACTTATGTTATATTGTTTTAGCATATTTTTATGGAGGTTTAGTGTTAATGCTCTGGTGCTACTTATTCGAAGTGATAGTTCGTCTCGGCACCAAAATTAGGCGCTTGGTCGCCAGGGTTTTGTCGTGACCAAAGCCGGCCTGCAGATTAATACCGTAGGCATCGTATTCTTCGTTGACGAAGTTTTAGCCCACAATGATACGGTGTAGTGAGTGCACAGTCTTCAGTAGGTGAATGTTGCTGAGCAGAAGGGGGCGTTGCAGTATATAGCAGGTCGCGTCCGTGCGAGGCTTGCTATCGCCAGATGCATAGCGTCATCTGGCTAACGCTAAGGGATTAGAAGCGATATGTAAATTCGGCACCGTAGCTCCGCGGTGGGCCGGCAAGGTAGTTGTCGTGGCCGAAACCTGCTTGCAAATTAATCGCGTAGCTATCGTACTCTTCATCCATCAGGTTCTTCGCCCACAGTGACACTGAGTAACTGTCGTCGGCGGCGTGCCAGCTGGTGCGGGCGTTGAACAACCAATAGGCGTCTTGGCGAATAGCGCCGTAGCCGTATTGATCGTTGTAGGCGCTATACCATTGGTCATCCTGGAAGTTGCCATTTAGGTTGGTGGTGAGGTAGCCCGCTTCGGTCACCAGAATATCGTAGTCTAGCGAGATGCTGTAATTCAGCTTGGGTGCTGAGATTAGCTCATTGCCGCTTAGGTCAACTCGGTCATCTGCGTCCGCGATGGTTTCGGTATTGGCCAGGGTCAGCTCAGAAAACTCGGTTTGCAAAAAGCCTAGGCCAATTTGCAGGGTGAGTCTTTCTGTTATGCGTGCCCACAATTCTGCTTCGGCGCCAGCAATTTTTGAGCTGCCCGCATTCTCAAGGAAGTTGGAGAAGCCGACGACGTTGATAAATTGCTGGTCGGTGTAATCGTAGGAGAATAGCGCCGCGTTCAAACGCATGCTGTTGTCGAGCAGATCCGCTTTGAAGCCAACTTCAAAGGCATCGATATATTCTGGTGATGCATAGGCGGTTTCAATTGGACGGGCGAGGTAGTACGCACCGCCATTAAAGCTGCCGCTTCGGTAGCCGTGGCTAGCGCTTACATAGGCCATTAGATCTTCGTTTATGCGGTAATCAAAGCCCAGTTTGCCAGTCCACTCCGCTTCGTTTGCCTCGAGCTCGGGCGCCGAATCGAGTGTGTAGGGACCGTGGGTATAGCCAATACTGAGTAGGTTTAGCAATAGCGTTGGATCGCTGAGAATATCAATTAGCTGCGACTGTGACAGTGGTAGCGAAATATAGGCATCGTCAACCCCGGTGGTATTGCCCGGTACATAAGTTCCTCTAGGGCTGCCGTCATAGCCGACCCGGGAAATATTGAAGTAGGTTTGTTCGTTGCCGTCTTTGGTGTAGCGCAGACCTAAATCCATACCGAAGCGGTCAGTAAAATCAAAACGCATCTGAGAGTAAGCGGCTAAGCTGGTTTTTTTGGTTTCCATGCGTTGGTCGAGCATGCCGTAATCCAGCAAGAACGGGTATTGCTGCGCCGTGTCAGGCTTTGCAACGCCAACTCGTACATCGGGTGGGGTGCCAAAGATGTCGTAGATATTGTGCATATACTGGTCTTCATAGCCGAAATACACACCGGCAATGATATTGAACATGCCGTCGAACTCAGAAGAGAAGCGCAGATCCTGGCTGTAGCCGATGGTGTCGGACGACCAAGTAATAGTGAGCAAGTCGTTGGGCGAGCCGTCGGTGTCTGCTTTTTGATAATAATCGGCGTCATAGTAAGAGGATACCGAGGTGATAGCGAAACCGTCGCCGGCAAAGATGACGGTTAAACCGAGGATGTCGGTATTGGTGATCAGCGCGCCAACTTCGTTGGCTTCAGTTTCATGAAAATCTAAATTGCGGCTCTGGCGTGAGTAGGCGTTGTAGTCTGAGTTCGGGGCGCCCAGAAGATCGGTGCGACCTTCATTTCGGGCAGGTGTGCTCAGGGCGTTGTTGCCTGAGGCGGTGTATTTAAAAACGGCGTCCCAGGTGTCGTTGGGCGCAAAATGCAAGGCGAAGCGGCCGCCTTGAAAATCGGTTTGGGCACCTTTTTCACTGCGGCTGACAATGTCGACGTAACCTTCGTCGCGCTTGAAACTTAATGCCCCGCGTGCCGCGAGAATACCGCCAATTAGCTGGGTTTCTACGCCCGCTTCAGCGCTGGTGGCGTTAAAGCTGCCTGCCCCGAGCTTGATGTAATTGCTAGGCTCATCACTAAATTGGGGGGTGCGAGTGATGATGTTGATCGCACCGCCCGTGGTGTTTTTACCGTAAAGCGTACCTTGAGGGCCACGTAAAACCTCAAGACGTTCGATGTCAAAGAAGTTAGCGCCATGGCTGTACACCGGGGCTAAATACGTTTCGTCAACATACACGCCAATCGGGCTGGCTTGGTTAGAGCTGTAGTCAGACATGCTGACGCCGCGAATCGCAAAGATGGGTTGAATGTCGCCATAGGGGCCGCTGACCTGCATATTGGGAACCTGCGCAGAAATGTCGCTGGCATTCTCAAAACCGTATTTGTCGAGCTGGGTGCCCGTTAAGCCGGTAACCGCTACGGGTATATCCTGAGTGCTTTGGCTGCGTTTTTGGGCGGTAACCAGTACCTCTTCAAGCATTGGCGCAGCAAAAATAGTGCTAGTGGAGCTGGTAATGGCAAGGAAAATACCGGCGCGCAAGGGATTCTGGCGACTCTTATAGGCGTGTGGGCGACGTTGCTGCATGGACTATTCCTTTAAAACGGTGGCAGGGCTGATCTTGTGCTTCAGTTTTATGAGCGTGGAGAATGCCGATATTTCGGCAGTAATAATTGCCATTTGGCGACATGTTTTTATCATTTGACGACAGCACTTCTGACTATTGTCCATATTCTTGCTATCGGGCAATTACGCTATGACGTGGCGGTAAAGCCTTACTCCGGTGTTGCGACTGTGATGGTGTGCAGTGATTTGCGGTAGTGGTTAGGGCTTACTCCGAACCAGCGCTTGGCCGCGCGATTAAAAGAACTTTGCTCTTGGTAGCCGAGCAGCGCGGCAATTTGCGCCATAGGCATACGCCGTTCGGCGAGGAAGTTTTGGGCATGCTGCTTTCTGATGTTGTCTACCATTTCTTCAAAGATATAACCTTCGTCTTTTAAACGGCGCTGGAGGGTGCGTTGGTGCATAAACAGTTCGTTCGCCACGCTTTTAATATTGCAGCACTGGGTGGGCAAGAGGCGGCTAATAATAAAATTAGTTTGTTCGATGAAGCTTAGCGGTGAGCCACCACGTTTTTTAATGAGGTAATTCGCGATAATGTCGCGCTGAAACGCGTCGGCGGTGCGAATGGGGAAATCAAGTTGCTCCGGGGTTAGCACTAGGGCATTGTAGTCTTGATTAAAAAGCACTGGGCAGCCAAAGTGTCGTTTATAGACCTTTGGCTCTAAGATCCTGCTGTGCCGAAATAGCACGGTTTCAGGTCGTTTGCGATTTTCAGTTAACATGGCGTGAATATTGGCTGTTAAGCCAATCGCCATTTCTATTGTTTGGTGGCGATATGGGAAATCCGTGACATTAATGTCGAGCGTGATCCGCGGGAATTGCGGTGCGGATGTGTTGTCTAGCCCTAGAGTGATGGCGGGGCTATGGTGAGAGATATAGCGGGCAATGCAGAACAGGGCGTCGCCAGCCGTATTTGAGGTGCGAGCCATAATGGCAATGGGGCCAAGGGTTTCCATAGTTTGTTTTGCGGATAAACGCAGACCAAAATCGGGGCATTGCAATTCTTCGGCCGAGGCTTCGAGCAACTGCATTAAGCTGTGGAAGAAAATAAGATAACTGATATCGTCGAGTCGTTCGGGGTCAATATTAAATTGCCGTAGCAGTGGTTCTGGCTGTCCACCTAGTTCGCGAACGAGTTCGTTGTAGCCGCCGAGGGCGGAAGTGCGTATTAACGGGCGCATTGCTTACATCCATAAAAAAGAGTCGGCCTGATTGTCGTCAAATGCCAAATTTAGCATAACGGTATTGTGATAAATTAAAAAGTAATAACAATAAGAGGGTGTGTAATGAGAGGCTTTTTACGCGCGTGCGCGATCGTGGCTTTCCTCATATTCGCTGCGGGCTTGGTGTTATATGTCCGCTCGCCTCTTCAGCCGGTGGTGTTTAGCGTTCCGGTTAGTGCTGGTTTGAGCGGCGACTTTGCGGCAAATGAACGCTTGGCAGCGGTAACGACATATTTGCAGAATATCGGCATGGGGCCAGAAGATATTGTAAAAGGCCCTGCTGGTGATTTTTATACGGGTTACCAAGATGGTCGTATTGTCAGTTTTGTTGTTCATGGCGGCCAAGTAGTAGGCGCTACTGCTAAGGCGTTTGTTAACATCGGCGGCCGTCCCTTGGGTATGCAGTTTGATGGCGGCGGAAACTTGATTGTGGCAGATGCTTTCAAAGGTTTACTGTCAGTGTCACCCTCTGGTGAAATAACGACACTCGTCGATTATGCTGATGATCCCTCCTTACGTTTTATTGATGATGTCGATGTTGCTGAGGACGGTACCATTTGGTTTAGCGATGTCTCAACGCGCTTCGGTTTACACGATTATATTTTCGATTTAGTGGAGGCCAGCGCAACAGGTCGCTTACTCAGTTATATACCCACTACGGGCCAAACCAAGGTGCATTTACAGGGTTTGTATTTTGCGAATGGGGTTGCCCTCGGTCCAGACGATAACTGGGTGCTGGTGAATGAAACGGGTGCGTCGCGGGTAGGCCGCCTATGGCTAAAGGGACCAAAAGCCGGCGTGAGCGATGTGTTTATCGAGGGGTTGCCCGGTATGCCGGACAATATCAGCTTTAACGGTGTTGATACTTTTTGGGTGGCGATGCCCGCGTTGCGAAGTAAAGAGATAGATGCATTGGCCTCGTACCCATTTATCCGCAAATTACTTGGTGGCTTGCCCGCCGAACTGCTCGTGCCAGCTGATCACTATGGCTTTGTTGTCGGTTTAGGCTTGGATGGCAGTGTTAAATTTAATTTGCAGTCGGGGGCTGGCATTTACCATACGGTGACCAGTGTTAATGAGTACGATGGTCATATTTGGTTGGGTAGCTTGGCCATGTCTGCTGTGGCAGTGTTGCCGTTGCCTCGCACCATGGAACAGCGCCAACCCGTGAACTAGCGTGATCGGCTGCGCGCGGTACGCGATATTGCGAGGCCATCCGGTCATTTTTGAAACATAATAATCGCTTTACGCTAGCGTCTAATGACGCATCGCGAGAGAAGCTAAAGCACGAAAGTTGAGGGCGACGAGTGTCAGAGAGCAAAAAGAAAAAAATCATCATTATTGGCGCGGGCTTCTCAGGCATGGGCCTCGCTATTTATTTGCAAAAGGCGGGTATTCGCGATTTTGGAAAAGGCCGACGAGGTAGGCGGCACATGGCGAGAAAATCATTACCCTGGTGCGGAGTGCGATGTTGCGTCAGCGCTGTACAGCTATTCTTTTGAGCATAATGCCGATTGGAAATATAAATGGGCTGAGCAGCCGCAAATATTTGACTACCTCAAGGGTACAGCCAAAAAATACAATTTGTATGAACATATTCATTTCGCAACGGAAGTTGCTAGCGCAATATTTGATGAACAGGGCAAATGTTGGTGCCTGCGAAGCGTTGACGGCGAGGAGTGGTGTTGTCAGTTTTTAGTGGCCGCCGTGGGCCAATTACATCACCCATTTACCCCTGAAATCCCCGGCCAGAGTGAGTTTAAAGGCCCGCAATTTCATTCCGCGCGCTGGCAGCATGATGTGGATCTTAGTAATAAACACGTCGCCGTTGTTGGCAATGCCGCCAGTGCCTTGCAGTTTATACCGCAAATCGCGCCGGAGGCGGCAAAGCTGACCGTGTTCCAGCGTGGCGCAAGTTGGGTAATCCCCAAACTCGATAGACCCTACGCGGCATGGGAGCAATGGTTGTCGGCGCGGGTCCCGCTGGTGGCGAGTTACTATCGCCTTCGGATTTGGCTGCGAAATGAATTGTTGATATACCCGATAATGCAGCGCCGACGGTTACATTGCCGAATCGGCTTGTGGATGCATCGTCGCTATATTAATAAACATATTGGCGACCCAGTGCTGCGGGCCAAATTAACACCTGATTATCCCATGGGCGCGAAGCGCATACTAATGTCTGATGACTACTACGCGGCTATGGCTAGGTCGAATGTAGAGCTGGAGGTTGACGTCATTGCGCAATTGACTGAGCGCGGCATTACCACTACCGACGGTCGCGAAATCCCAGCTGATGTCATTATTTACGGTACCGGATTTAAAACCAATCCGTTTTTGGCGCCAATGGATATACGTGGCGTTAAGGGTACGCATTTGCGTGACGCTTGGCGTAGCGGCGCTCAGGCCTACTTAGGGATGATGACGAGTGGTTTCCCTAATTTATTTATGTTGTACGGTCCCAATACAAACCTTGGTCACAACTCCATCGTAATCATGGCAGAGTCTCAGGCTCGTTATATTTGCGAGGCAATTACTGCCTTAGATCGCGGTGGTCACACTGTGATGGAGGTAAAAGCAGAGGCTGAACAAAAATATAACAGTGAAATGCAGCGACGCTTGGGCAAGATGGCGTGGAACGCGATTGAGGCGAGCTGGTATAAGGACGGCAATAAAATTACTAACAATTGGCCGGGTTCGACGTATGAATATATTCGCCGAACCCGGCGCTTAAAATGGACGGATTATCAACTCACTTAGCCACTAGCATAAGTGAGGGCGGCATCGCCCTCGTTGGTGAGTTCATAATACTCACCTTAGTTGCTTGGTGGGTTTGGTGCGACAGAAAACCTGACATTGCTAGTTTGACCGGCGTCGACATCTACCGGAATGGCGTTGGTGAAATTGATGTCGTCGTCACTGTCTGGCTCGTCGAAAGCAGACTGGCAGGTGAGTGCGACGCTGTAGCCCGCAGCAGTAGCCTCTACAAAACCGATTTTGAAGGTATAGGCGCCACTATCATTTTGAGTGATTTCCGCACTGCTAATCGGTCTAGCTAAATCGCTTGTATCACCCACCTCAGCGTCCGTTTCGGCATTAGTCTGATCCGCTGCAATGCTGGGGTCATAGAAGTCTTCTGGTCTTTGGTTCGCTGAATTTATGTCGCCCTCATACAAATAGACGCTGTGTCCGCTCAGGTCACTACACGCGTTGCTGGCAATGACGGTTGAGTCGACTGTCCCCGCAATAGTGCCCACGTCGGCGTCATTCACTAACCGAAGTGCGGGGCGCAATAAGTAGTAATCTGCATTCGCCGGTTTGGTGAGTGCTTGGCGCAAAACAAAATCGATTGTGAATGCCGCTTCACGGCCGGTTGGCGCTGTAAATCCAGAATTTAATAATAGTGATTGCTCTACATTACTCGTGTTCTGCTGACCTGGAATAAATAGATCGGCTTCGTTACCCAGTTTTGGTGACACCGTTGAATCGGGGTAGCCGCCGTCAATGAAAAGTCGGATCCACTGGTAGTTACCTGCAGGTATGGTTGCATCGGAAATGATCGGTGTAGCGATATTTCCGGTTAGATTGAGCAAGTTAGGGATGACCACCGGCTCGCTAAAATTGAGCTTAATAATATCGCCATCAGCGTGTTTGAGTTCTAGGCGGTTGACGGTGAGTCTTACGCCGTCCACGGCGTCAACAGGCGCGTCGGTTACCGAGAATGTTGCCGTTGATGTTTCGGCATGTGGTGGCACCGGATGGTTGGATGAGTCATTGCATGCGCTGACTAAGGATATGCCGAGGCCTAGGCTTGTAAATTTAATAATATTGTTGAGCTTAGGCGTTAATGCAAAACGCATAATTTCCTCCAATTGTTCGTCAATACCCGTTAATTAAACGTTGGTTTCGACTCGTGAATGGAAGCGCTCCCTGCTCTTGTTTTTAATTTTCTCCTGCACGTAATTTTGTGAGTGTAACTTTGTGAGAAAGTTTCATTTTTCGGAAATAAAGGCCGTCAATGTTAATCGGTATGGCTGTAGGTATAGTGCCGAGAATGTTTGAACGCGGGGTATTTGCCTAGAAAGTGCTGCTAAATCCAAGGAATTTTGAAGGTAAAAGGCTGCATTTTGCACCGCGACACTATTCGGCGAACCGATGGGGAAGCTCAGCAGTCTTTTATTTAACTGCTTAGACCTTAGCAACATAGGTGCTGGTGATGAAAGCGTAAATGAGATTCAATAAAACTGGCGATAAAATAATAGCTATGGTCGTAGCCGTCGTGATAGTTCAACTGCAGGGGATAGGCTCGTTTCTTGGCCGCTGCCGCCAGTAAATGGGGTTTGAGTTGCTCGTTAAGAAACTGGTCGTCATTGCCCTGATCGATGAGGGTTGGGAGTAGCTCTGTAGTCGTGCCCATGAGTTCGCAGCTGTCGTATGCTTTCCAGATGTCTTTGTCATTGCCTAAATAAGCGCTAAAGGCTTTAGTTCCCCACGGGCAGTTCATGGGGTTGCTTATCGGGCTAAACGCAGAGACGGAGGTGTAGCGCCTCGGGTTTTTTAGGGCGATGGTCAAGGCGCCGTGGCCACCCATGGAATGACCGGAAATAGCGCGCTGAGTCGAGATGGGGAAATGCTGCTCAATGAGTTCCGGCAGTTCCTTAACGATATAATCGTACATATGGAAATGACGATTCCACGGCGCTTGACTGGCATTTAGGTAAAAGCTTGCGCCTTTGCCGAGGTCGTAACTGTCGTCGTCGGCTACGTCTTCGCCACGCGGGCTGGTGTCGGGGGCGATAATGGCAATGCCTAATTCAGCGGCGATACGCTGGGCACCGCTTTTTTGCATAAAATTCTCGTCGGTGCAGGTCAAGCCAGATAGCCAATAAAATGCCGGCACCTTTTTGCCGGTGTTGATTTGCGGTGGCAAAAAAATCGCAAAGCGCATATTGCAATTTAGGGCGATGGAGTGGTGGCGGTACTGCGTGTTCCAGCCGCCGAAAACCTTGTTGCTGCTGATATTTTCAATTGTCATGGTGATTCGCACGACCTTGCAGTCGCGCGCCTTATGGGCTGTGTTGGCTTAGTAGTGAATTACCGAACGGATACTTTTGCCTTCGTGCATTAGGTCAAAGGCCTCGTTAATGTCCTCTAGCGGCATCGTGTGGGTGATGAAGTCACTAAGTTTAAATTCCCCAGCCAAATAGCGTTCAACATAGTCGGGCAGTTCTGAGCGGCCACGCACGCCACCAAAGGCGGTGCCGCGCCAGACTCGACCGGTTACCAGCTGGAAGGGGCGGGTTGAGATCTCCTGTCCCGCGCCGGCCACGCCAATAATAACCGATTCGCCCCAGCCTTTGTGGCAGCACTCTAACGCCGAGCGCATGGTGTTGACGTTGCCGATACACTCAAAGGAAAAATCAACGCCGCCGTCGGTTAGTTCTACTATCACCTCTTGGATTGGCTTGTCGAAATTTTTGGGATTAATGCAGTCGGTAGCGCCGAGCTTGCGGGCTAGCTCAAACTTACTCTCGTTGATATCAAGGGCAATGATGCGGCTGGCTTTGGCCATTACCGCGCCAATGACCGCAGAAAGCCCAATGCCGCCCAGACCAAAAATAGCGACGGTGTTGCCTTCTTTGACCTTGGCGGTATTCATGACCGCGCCCATACCCGTGGTGACGCCACAGCCGAGTAAGCAGACTTCTTCGAGGGGCGCCGCGGGATTTACCTTCGCTAGGGAAATTTCTGGCAATACCGTGTATTCCGAGAAAGTGGAACAGCCCATATAGTGGTAAATCGGCTGGCCATCTTTGTAAAACCGGGTGGTGCCGTCGGGCATCAGGCCTTTGCCTTGGGTTGCCCGAATTTTCTGGCAGAGATTGGTCTTGCCCGATTTGCAAAATTTGCACTCGCCGCACTCAGGCGTGTAGAGGGGGATGACATGGTCGCCGACCTTTACGCTGCTCACGCCTTCGCCAACTTGCTCAACGATACCGCCGCCCTCGTGGCCGAGAATTGTCGGGAATATTCCCTCTGGGTCATCGCCAGAGAGGGTGAATGCATCGGTATGACAGACACCAGTAGCGATAATCTTAATCAACACTTCGCCCGCTTTGGGCAGCATGACATCCACTTCTTCAATTTTTAGTGGCTGGCCGGGGCCCCAAGCCACAGCGGCTTTGGATTTAATGAATTGCTCAGACATTGCGATTTCTCCCAATAGCGTGAAAGTGGTGGTCGGCTTCTGAGTGCCATTGTAATTGTTTCCGTATAAGTGATAATTGCGGTTATATGTAAAACACTTTTTCGAGAATGTAATAATGAGTCAGTGGCAAGGGGTGGCTGAATTTGTGGCCGTGGCCGAGACCGGTAGCTTTACCGCTGCGGCGGCACGCTTGGCTGTGTCGGTAGCGCAGGTAAGCCGACAAATCAGTGCTTTAGAGAATCGTCTGGGGGCTAAATTGTTTTTTCGTAGCACCCGTAAGGTGGTGATGACCGAAAATGGCGGGGTCTATTATCAGCACTGTCGCAGTTTAATGGATGGTCTGGATGAGGCGGAGCGCGCGATTTTAGACCTGCAAACCACGCCGCGGGGTAAAATTAAGATGACGGCACCGACCACGTTTGGTGAGGAAAGTGTCATGCCGCTGGTTAATGACTTTCTGTTGCTTTACCCAGAACTGGAGCTGCACTGTGATCTCAGTAATCAGCTAGACGATCTTGTTACGCAAGGATATGACGTGGCGATTCGCATTGGCAACTTAAGGGACTCGGCGATGATGGCCAGAAAGCTCGCGGCGCGCACCCGCTTTGTTTGCGCGGCGCCCGAATATTTAGATCGCTACGGTATTCCACACTCGCTGGCAGAGTTGGAGCAGCATAATTGCTTGGTGGGCGCGTCGGATTTCTGGCGCTTTGAGGAGGGCGGAAAATCTCGCAATGTTCGGGTGTCGGGTCGCATCCACTGTAATAGTGGTTATGCGCTGGTTGATGCCGCCTTAAAAGGCCTTGGCGTGATTCAATTGCCGGACTACTACGTTCAAGCTTTTCTCCACGAAGGGCGCTTGATTAGCTTACTCGATCACTACCGTGAGCCTGAGGAGGGGATTTGGGCGCTGTTTCCCCATAATCGCCATTTGTCACCCAAAATTAAGCTACTTGTTGGCTTTCTGGCTAGGAGGTTTGGGGCGTCAGGCACTGCTTAATGTCTGTTATTAAGGCAGTTGAACGATGAGATGCCGCGTACTGGGCCATTGGGCGGTGTCGAGCTGAGGGATTTTTAGTCGGGTTTTCTGGTATTTTGAGTCCTACTGAAAATGCAGTGCACACTGGGATTAATTGGAGTTGAAGATGTTTAAGCTTGGTGGCTCGCGCACTTCATACTTGCGCCCTAATTCTTGTGGCTGTGGCGGCGATATGCTCAATGGTAGTCTGTTCGATGATACCCTGAGCCGGCTCGGTGCGGGCGTGGTCCTTGGTGGTTTGCTACTAGATACTGTTGGCTCGCTGAGCCTACCGACGAGCTTGCCGCTCAACACAGGCTTATTGGAGCTTGTGGATATACCTGCGCAGGCGCTGCAATAAGCGACTATAGGCTTGTTAGCATTGTCCGCATTTTACCCTTGATAAGATTGATTGCTTTGTAGGGTCTGAGCATCACCTTAAAATCGGCGATCTTACCGTTTTCATCCCAGTGAATCATGTCGACACCGTTTACGGTGACGCCGTCCACTTCCACAACAAATTCGAGAACGGCGTTTTGGCCGTCTACGACTTCGCGAACATAGTGAAAACTGTCGTTGGCCAAAACATGAAAGGCGGCGCTTAGATACATCATGGTCACGCCTTTGCCCACTTGCGGGCTATGCACAACGGGTGAATAAAATACTGCGGTGTCAGGGAGAAGGGTGTCTAGGGCGGCGTTTTAGCGCTAATAGCCTGGTGCCATGAGGCGAGGCGGCTGTTCATTTTGGCCCTCCGGCTTGGGGTGACAGCAGCCTAAACGACAGCAGTGAAACCGGCCGGGCATTGCCCAAGAGAGGATGGCCCGGCGCAGTCTTAGCCGTGTAGACCGTGTTCGATCGGGCACTGGCCGTTAGCCAGCTTTTTGGCGCGCGCTACGAGTGTTGCTTCCATCGTTTCGCGGCCAATCATAATGACAAAATCTTCTTTGCGTATACCGTCTAGGGCAAATGCAGCTAATTCATCTAAATCTTGAACTGGCAGTTCAACGCCAATTTCTTTCATGCCTGTCATGAATTCGTCAAAGGTTATTTCGCCGCCAGCGGGGGCTGGCTTCTCGCGCGCTAATTCGGCGGGACGGTTGCGGCGCGTGGTCCAAATTCCGGTTGGCAAAATGCCGCCAGAAGGGTAGAAAATACGGGCGAGTACCACGCCGCCGTTGGCACTAAGCTCGGCGGCGGTTTTATCCAATGCTGTTTTTTCGACATCAGAAAGCACTACCTTGGCGCCTCCCGCGAGAAACGCCTGGGCCAGTGCCTTGCCTATGCCGCTAGCGCTGCCGGTAACGACAACAACTGTGTCGGTGAAATCTTGCACCTTTGCTCCCCATTTATGGTTTTTATCCTGGTTTAATGTCGACCTTGCTGAAGCGCTACTACTGGGCGCTTCTCCGTACATGGCACAAGGTAACCATAATGTAAATTTATATTATGGTATGGTTATTTTTAAAGGGCTTTATAAAGGCAGTCTTGGTGGGGGCATAGCGACCGTGCGGGGCCAT
>NZ_JBFHDY010000092.1:0-14303 GCF_041584495.1 Zhongshania sp. | reverse complement strand
GTGCCCAGCGCAAACAGAGCGAGAATCTTCCGCTCTATCTCATTGGTGAGGTGGGTCTGGTGCTTCTTGACCAGTTGCGGTTCAAAGGTGCCAGCTCGGTCACGCGGGGTGTTTAGCTCGAAATTGCCGGTAGTGCTTTTATTAGTTTTTGAGGTGCTACCATTCTTGCGGTTGGATGGCTGTTCTTGCCCCAGATGACTGTCGAGTTCTGCCTGCATGGCCGCTCGGTCAGCTGTTTGATCAGGGGCGTGAACACACCATCCTTGCCGGTGAGGTCTTGCCCTTCACGCAGGGCAGCAATAGCGGCATCAATGTCGAAAGTGGGTTTTTGCTTGGACATGAGTCATTCCTTTTTGCTACAGGATAAAGAAATGACACAGAATTCTGAACACTACCGTATTTTTAAAGCCGATTTCTCGCAGTTTAGTAGATAATCGGCAGGCTCACCGTAACCTATTGATTTTAAAAGTGGTTCACGAATTTCGGGGTTTCGTGCTGAAAATCTCATGTATTATGGGATTTTTGGATAAAGACTTAATCCCGTAATTCGTGAACTGATCAGTATTGCTAGGGGGTGCTTGGTTCAGAAATTACGGGATCCCACATTAAAGCCCAACCTGTTCCTTGGTTGGTCTTTAGCGTTAGCCCCCTCCCCGCTCTACCTCCTTGTACTAGCTATTGAATTCTTATTTCGCTCCGTGTTGTCTAGAAGGGTGACGCTTAGCTTGGTTGCTACTGAGGCATTTTTGCGCATTGGTCCTCAATCCAGTTTTCTACTTCTAGGGTGAGTTCGCGGCTTTCCCGATCTGTGCTGGGAATTGCGTCGCCAATCACTAGGCTTATTGTTCCTGGGCGAATTAACAGGCTTTTAGTAGGCCAAACCAAGCCACCGTTATGTGCGATTGGTAAAACCGGCACGCCAGCGGCAATAGCAATGCTGGCACCACTGCGGGCATAGTGGCCGCGAACGCCGGGCAAGGTGCGGGTGCCTTCAGGAAAAATTAGCAGGCTATAATTGCTTCTTAGGCGACTTAAACCCTTGGTATTGAGTTCCCGCATAGCCGAGCGCGGATTGCTGCGATCTATACCTATGGCATTCATAAAGCGCAGTGCCCAACCAAAAAAAGGGATGCTTAAGAGTTCGCGCTTCACCACGGTAGCGACTGGGAATAGGCTCCACTGCAAGTAAAATGTCTCCCACTGGCTTTGGTGTTTGGCCATGGCGACAAAGGGCCGATCTGTTGGCAATTTACCGTGCACTTCGGTTTTTACCCCGCAGCAGACCTTCAGCAAAAAGATAATGGCGGCATTTCCTAAAACAAAATAGCGACCGCGTATGTGGAAGGGCAAAAACCACGTAAAAAGTATACCGCTCAGGCTAATAAAAATAGTGACTAAACCTAAGCCAAAAAAGAATAGCGCCGAACGTATCGCGCAGAGTACATTTGCTAAAAGCGTCATTAAAAATTCTGTCCTTAAGCTGCATAATACCCAGGTCGAAAAACCCCACCAGAGTAAGTGGTGGGGCAAACAGTTTACTTACTGGCGACGAGCTGGGATATATCCGCTACCTCTAGAAATAAGCCTTGTAGCTGCGTAAGCAACGCTAAGCGATTATTTTTTAAGGCAGGCTCTTCTGCGTTCACCATTACTTTGTCAAAAAAGTCATCGACGGCGGTTTGTAAGCCGGCGAGAGACTTAAGGCCATCTTCAAAGCGTGCGGCAGCGAATAGCGGTGCCACAATGGCATGCTGCTCATTGAGCTGCTGCGCGAGAATTTGCTCGGCCGCCTCCACCAATAAACTGGTGTCGATTTGCCTAGTTAGCTGCCCTTCCGCCTTGGCCAATATATTGGACACGCGTTTGTTGGCGGCGGCAAGTGCAGCGGCTTCGGGTAGTTTGGTGAAGGCCTGCACCGCATTAACACGCTGGTCAATATCCAGAGGCTTGCTCAGTTGCTTTGCGCTGACCGCCATAAACACTTCGGCGGTGATACCATTGTCTTCGTAGCCCGCTTTTAAGCGCTCGAGAATATAACTGAGCACGGTTGCGCTGAGCTTATCGCCCGCGTTAATCGTCCGGTGTTGTGCAATGGCGAGATCGATTAATTGTTTTAAATCGAGATCGAGCTGGTTTTCTGTAATTAGTCTTAAAACACCGAGAGATGCGCGTCGCAGTGCAAAGGGATCTTTGGAGCCAGTGGGAATTTGACCAATACCAAAAATACCGCAGATGGTATCAAGCCGGTCTGCGAGGGCCACAATAGTCCCGGTGAGTGTTGTTGGTAAGGTGTCGCCAGCAAAGCGCGGCATATACTGCTCGTTCATTGCTAGGGCAACGTCGTCGGCTTCACCATCGTTCCGTGCGTAATAGTAGCCGGCGATGCCTTGCAGGTCGTCGAACTCGAGTACCATCTCGGTGACAAGATCACTCTTGCACAGTGTGGCTGCCCGCACCGCGTTACTGGGGTCTGTGTTAAGAAGTTTGGCTATTGCTGCGCTCAATGCCGCGACACGTTCAGTTTTAGCAAAAATAGTACCGAGCTTTGCTTGAAAAACAATATTGCGAAGACGCTCACGACGGCTTTCAAGGCTGATTTTACAATCTGTTTCAAAGAAGAAAGCAGCGTCACTTAAACGGGGACGTATAACACGCTCGTTGCCGTCAATGACCTTCTGCGGATCGCGACTTTCAATATTAGCCACAGTTATAAAATTCGGCATAAGATCGCCGTTAGAATTTACAACGTGAAAATATTTCTGGTGCTCTTTCATCGATGAGATAAGTGCTTCAGGTGGCACTTTCAAAAAGCGATCTTCAAAGCTTCCGGCTAGGGCCACTGGCCATTCAACTAAGGAGGTAACTTCATCTAAGAGTTTGGGGTCGATGACGGCGCGACCGCCTAAGCTCTCACCTAAAGCAATGACTTGTTGGCGGATGTCTTGTTGACGAACATCGTAATCCGCTATGACGCTACCCTGCTCGCGCAAAAGCGTTTCGTAGTCGGCGGCATTGTTGATACTTAAGGTTTCGTTGCAATGAAAGCGATGGCCACGGCTGAGTCTGTCGGCGTGCAAGTCAAAAATAGTTTCCGAGATAGCCTCGTCACCGTAAACAATACACAGCCAGTGGATTGGCCTAACAAACTCGGCACGTGACGCACCCCAGCGCATGCGCTTTGCAATAGGCAGGCCCGCCAGCGCGGTGTTGATGAGTTCGCCAATAATATCTTTACTCATGGCGCCGCTAACGCGACTGCGATAGCAAAGCTTATCCTGTTTACCATCGTTGGCAATGTGACTCTGTAGCTCATCACTGTTGAGCTGGTTCTTCTTGGCGAAGGCTATTGCGGCATTGGTTGGCTTGCCGGCTGAGTCAAAGGCGACTTTCGCCGGTGGGCCCCAAATCTCAAGTTCTCGGTCTGGCGCGCGCTCTGCCAAGTCGCAAATTAGCACGGCCAAGCGACGTGGTGTGGCGAAGCTTTTTAACTGTGTAAAGCCCAATTCTTTACCGGCGAGCTGCGCAGAAATGCTTTCGCTGAACGCAGCAGACAAGGTCTTTAAGGCTTTTGGCGGCAGTTCTTCGGTACCAATCTCGATTAATAGATCGCGTGCGCTCATTATTTCTTCTCCTCGGCTGCAGCTAGAACTTCATCGCGAAGATGCGGCGGGGCAAGCGGAAAACCGAGTTTTTGACGGGCATCAAAATAAGCTTGGGCAACGGCGCGGGCTAAGCTTCGCACTCTCAGGATGAAACGCTGGCGCTCGGTAACAGAAATTGCATGGCGGGCATCTAAGAGGTTAAAGGCATGGGAAGCTTTCATCACCATTTCATATGCCGGTAAGGGCAGTCCCTTTTCTATCAGGCGCTGGCTTTCGGCTTCACAGTGATCGAATTGCGCAAACAACTGTTCTACATCGGCCTCTTCAAAATTAAAGTGCGACATCTCTACTTCGTTTTGGTGGAAAACATCACCGTAGGTGACGTCCCCAGCAGGGCCTCTGGTCCACACCAAATCGTAAATACTGTCCACGCCCTGCAGGTACATGGCAATGCGCTCTAGGCCATAGGTGATCTCGCCGCTGACCGGATAGCACTCGAGACCGCCAACTTGTTGGAAATAGGTGAACTGGGTGACTTCCATGCCGTTTAGCCACACTTCCCAACCCAAGCCCCAGGCGCCGAGGGTCGGCGATTCCCAGTTGTCTTCAACAAAGCGGATATCGTGTACCTGGGGGTCTATGCCGAGCATTTTCAGAGAGTCTAAATACAAATCCTGAATATTGGCTGGCGAGGGCTTCATAATCACCTGAAACTGATAATAGTGCTGTAGGCGATTGGGGTTGGTGCCGTAACGGCCGTCGGTGGGACGACGACAGGGCTGAACATAGGCGGCATTCCATGTTTCTGGGCCAATAGAGCGCAAAAAGGTGGCGGGATGAAAGGTGCCCGCACCGACTTCCATGTCCAGCGGCTGTAATAACACGCAGCCATACTCGGCCCAGTATTGTTGCAATGCCAAGATTAGCCCTTGAAAGGTGCTGACGTCTGCCTTGCTCACTGTCTTCCCCATTAAATAAACAAAGACAGGAATTATACAGAGTTGCGAGGCTGAGGGCTAAGACTAAGGATGATTCTAGCCGACGGCCATATCGACTTGTTATGATCAGCCCTTAGATTTGATAGGAATGATGGCAATGGCAAAATTTATCGGCGCATTTTTGGGCTTTCTAATGGGTGGCCCACTATTTGCGCTCTTGGGCTTTGGTGTCGGGGTAATGTTCGATCGCGGTCTGAAACAAGCCATGGGCTTTAACTATGGCGCCGAACGTGAACGCATACAGGGCGTGTTGTTTGAAACCGTCTTTAGGGTGATGGGCCATGTGGCAAAGGCCGATGGCCGGGTGTGTGAATCTGAAGTGGCTCAGGCTGAGGCGATTATCGCCCAGTTTGGTTTGACTGGGGCACGGCGTCAGGAAGCAATCACTTTATTTAAAGAGGGCAGCGCCGACGAATTTCAATTAGAACCACAAATATCCGACTTTATGTCGGTGGCGAGAACGCAGCCCTTGTTGAGGCAAATGTTGTTGGAAGCCTTATTGACAATGGCCTTGGCCGACGGCGAAGTTGACTCAGCCGAAAAAACAATTTTATTACGGGTTGCAGGCTATATCGGTGTGTCAGCTCGAGACTTCCAGCGCTTGCTGGATATGGCGATGGCCCAGCGCCAGTTCCACGGTCGTGGCGCTGGTGGCCAGCAATCAGCGCGCAGTAGTGCCAGTGAATTACAGGCGGCTTACAAGGCGATTGGTGTAACAGAGGCAATGACTGACGCCGAAATAAAGCGCGCCTACCGAAAACTGATGAGCCAGCACCACCCTGACAAGTTGATTGCCAAAGGTGTGCCGGAAGATATGATGAAAATTGCGACTGAAAAATCCCAAGAGATCCAGGCGGCTTATGAGCTGATTAAAGACAGCCGCAAGCACGGGTGACAAAGGCGATGCGCAGCTCGCGTAGCTGCGCTACATACACTGATATTTAAGCTTGGGCTGCGAGTGGGCTAACATTGCTGGGGCTAGCGTCGCTGTCGATTTCACTCAGCACTTCTACCTTACCTTTACAAGCTTGCATTACTGCTTCTTTGTTTTTAGACAGGAAAATACCAAACTCTTCCGCCTGAGCCTCGTCGACACTCGGTATATGCTGCAACAACAAGGCGGCAAAACCCTCTGCCAATTCCAGCATTTTGTCATAGGCGTCAGCGTCTTTTTTGTTGTCAAACATACTATTATCCCTATCACACATCCACTTCGCTACTACCGCCATACTCCACCTCGTTTACTTGTTGAACGGTATTTATTGGTTACTTTATACTGTATATAAATACAGCTATTGATGCAAGTGCGGCGAATTTACCCGCGCGGTCGCTGCGCTTATACATGCTTGCTATGCTGCATTTCACTATAGCGTTTTGCCCAGTCTAAAAAATCATCGGCTGGTAAGGCGGGAGAATACAGGTAGCCCTGTACCATATCGCAATGCCGCTCGCGAAGAATACGACGTTGATTTAAATTTTCGACCCCCTCAGCAATCACTCGCATGCCAAAACTGTGAGCCATCGCGATAATGGCGTTAGTCAGGGTAATACTGTCTTGGCAGTTATCAATATCTTTCACAAAGCTACGATCAATTTTAAGGGTGTCGAAGGGGTAGCGCTTGAGATAGCTTAAGGAGGCGTACCCGGTGCCAAAATCGTCTAGAGATAAGTGCACGCCAAACATTTTTAGCTGCTTGAATATATCGCGAATAGCGGGTGTGTCGTTGAGTAATAAACCTTCGGTAATCTCCAGTTCAAGCTGTGCTGCGGGTAAGCCACTTTGCTTTAGCGCGTGATTGATACTCGCTAAAATATTGCCGTCGATAAATTGCTTACTCGAGATATTTACCGCGACATTCAGGGCTGGGAAGCCTGCCCGTGACCACGCCATGATTTGCTGGCAGGCCTGCTCCAGTACCCAATTGCCAATAGTCACTATTTGGCCGCTGTGCTCGGCGATGAGAATGAATTCATCGGGACTTGGCTGGCCAAGTTTCTCATTTTTCCAGCGCAGTAATGCCTCAACGCCGATCAATTGATTGTCGCTAAGATTAATGACGGGCTGGTAATAAAGTTCGAATTCCTTGCGGGCAATGGCATGGCGCAGCTGATGCTCGATCTCTAGGCGCCGGTCGGCTTGATCACTCATGTTTTCATTATAAAAGCTGAAGCGATCGCCGCCCTGATTTTTCGCTTCGAACATAGCCGCCTCCGCGCGGCGCATCAGGGTGTTAGCGTCGTCACCATTGTCGGGATACTGACTGAGGCCAATACTGGCCGAAATAGTGACTTCGTGTTGCTCTATATAAAAAGGCGCGCGGCAGCGATCGAGCAGGCTGTCGACCTGAATGCATGCTTCATCGTGACAGCTGCCAGCGTCGAGAATAATTAAAAATTCATCCGCTCCGAGATGGGCAAGAATATGTTCGTCGCGCACGCTGCGTCGCAGACGTTCAGCCGTCTCAATAAGAATCTTGTCGACGACATGGTGCCCCAAAGACTCGTTGATATAACGAATTCGATCTAAATCAATATAAATTAAAATAAATTCTTGTTGTTGCGCCGAATATTTATCAATTGCCGCATGCAAGCTGCGCAGCGCGAATTGGCGATTAGGCAAGCCGGTTAATACATTGTAGTGCTCGCGAATAAATAGGCGGTCAGCAATTGCCTTGTGTTCAGAAATGTCTTCACAGCACACGACAATTCTACTGAGCTCACCGGCTTGATTTAAGACTGGCGAAATACTTGTCGATAGATAATGCTCGTGCTCCGAATTGTCGAAACGCAATTCGCCCTGCCATACGGCTCCGTCCGCGATCGCCTCGCGAATTCGTTGCCGGGTTTCTGGGGTTAGGTACTTTTTCCACTTTTGGATATTAATGAGGTCGCCGGACTGTTCTGCGTTAAGCTTTTCCAACGTAGGGTGGCGGTAATTTATATATTCGGGCAAGAATTTGGTATTGAGGAGCAGTATCGCCGAAGAACCATGCTCGAGGAGAACCGCCAATTTTTGGTTTTCTGTCTGCAGCCATGCCCCGCGTCGGCGCAATATTTCGACGTAAACACTAAACCCCGCGCTTAACAGTAAAGTGCAGCTGGTGAGAACCGCAAGTGCGAGCAACGCGGGTTGATACGTTGTTTTTAGCCCAAAATAGCTCGCAGCCGCCAGTGCGACAGACATTAACAAGCTAATGGCCAAAACAAGATATCCCATGACTCACCTAGTCAAATAAAAAAATGTGCATTAGATAGATATCCTTGAGCGTGGCTTGCGCGCGACCAGCGCTGCTTCAACACTCGGTTTTGCCCTATTGGTATTTTCACCTTCATGATAATACTGTATTTCTAGCTCCTTAAACTGTGATAGCAATTCCCTTTCTTGCAAGTAAAAGTCGGGCGTTCTGAGTCCGTGTTGAAGCCGATCAGCGGTGTTGACGAAGGTTTGATAAAATAATAAGCCACCAGGTTTTAGTGCCGCGGCGATGGCTGGAAATAGCGGCCGATACAAAAAGTAGCTCACTACAATGACATCGTATTGTGCGGGCGCTACCGTAAATTCCTTGTTCTCAATATCGACTGGTCTGGCTGATATTGCTAATGACTGGTCTTGGGCATACGTGTTTAAGCGTGAAACAGCGATGTCTGAAATATCCATGGCGTCGCATGACAGTCCGGATTGAGCGAGTAGAACGGCATTGCCACCCAAGCCACAAGCAATATCGAGGGCACGCCCCGCAGAGGGAAGTAAGTTGCAATGGTCTTGTAGCACACTGCACGGGGATACCGGCATGCTGCGCTGTTGATGGCGTAAATTCCATTTCGCTTTGCTAATTAATGGATCGCGGTATTCTGTCATTCCCTAACGCCGCCAAAATGCTGGCATTAGTAATACCAGTAAAGTGAATATTTCTAAGCGCCCAAGGAGCATGGCGTAGCACAGAATCCATTTTCCGGCATCGCTCACGCTGCGGTAACTTGCGGCAACCTCTCCCAAGCCCGGTCCCATATTGTTGATGGCGGCGGCAGTTGCTGAAAATGCGGTGAGGGAGTCTAATCCACAAGCCATCATGGCCAAGGTAATAATGATAAACGAAATCATGTATACCCCAACAAAGCTCCATACCGCGCTAACGACTTTCGATTCAACTCGGTGAGTACCTATTTTTAGCGGTATTACTGCACTGGGATGAATAAGCTGATTCATTTCGCGGATGCCCTGCTTCGCAACTAACATGACGCGAACCGCTTTCATGCCGCCACCGGTAGAGCCTGCGCAGCCACCCATAAATGACAGCATAATGACGGCGACCGGCAAAAAGCTCGGCCATATTGAAAAATCTTCGGCGCCAAAGCCGGCCGTGGTTGCCACTGAAACAGTATGAAAAATGCCATGCACAATACTGTCGCTTAAGGAATATGTGCCGCTAAAAAACAGGTAAATCGAAATTGTGAGAATGGCGATGGCGATAACTGATAAATAAAATTTTGTTTCAGAATCTTGAAAATATTGTTTTAAAGAGCGGCCGCGCCAAGCGTGAAAATGAATGGTAAAGCTCATTCCGGCGAAGAGCATAAAGGCACTGCAAATCATCAAGATGAGCGGGCTGTTAAAATAGCCCATACTGGCGTCGTGGGTAGAAAATCCGCCTATTGCTACAGTTGAAAAGGAATGACCAATTGCGTCAAAAATACTCATGCCCGCCAGCCAATAGGCCAGAGCGCACATGCCGGTTAACGCTAAATACATTAAGAATAATACTTTGGCGGTGCCGGTTATGCGTGGCGTAAGTTTATTATCTTTGACTGGGCCAGGGGTTTCAGCTCGGTATAACTGCATACCACCAATGCCGAGTATAGGGAGAATGGCAACGGCGATAACAATGATGCCGATGCCTCCCAACCACTGCAAAAATTGCCGATAAAATAAAATAGAAATTGGCAATTCATCTAGCCCAGTAATTACGGTGGCACCGGTGGTAGTAAGGCCAGAAATCGATTCGAATACAGATTCGCTAATCGATAAGCCGGGGTTGTCGGCGAGGTAAAAAGGCAGAGCACCAAACAAACCCAGTACGGTCCAGAACAGCGACACCACTAAAAACCCATCGCGGATACTGAGCTCTTGGCGCTGCTTTAAATTGCCAACCCAGAGCAGCAAGCCGGAGCAGAAGGTGAGTGTAAAAGCCCAAACAAAGGCGTTCAACGCGCCGTCGCTAAATAAAATGGATAGCAGCGCGGGCACGGCCATGGTCAGGCTGAATATCATTAGCAACATGCCAATAATTCGGCAAATAATACTCAGGTGCATGAGCTGCCTTTGTCTAATAGGGCTTTGAGGAGGTGCTTAATCATCAGAAGAAACTAAAGCCGACTTGGAAAAGTTTTTCGACCAGCTTAATTTTACTTTTGTCGACTAAGAACAGAATTAAGTGATCCTCGGGCTCCACTTGTAGGTGGCTGTGAGCAATAAGTACTTCTTCGCCGCGCGCCAAGGCGCCGATACTCACACCCTCGGGCAGCACAATTTCATCTAAGCGGCGGCCCACAACCTTTGATGAGCGGCTATCACCGTGGGCAATGATCTCTAGGGCCTCAGCAGCGCCGCGGCGCAGCGCGTGCACATTGTAGATGTCGCCACGCCGTACATGGGTGAGCAGGCTACCAATAGTGATTTGCTGAGGTGAAATCGCAATATCAATATCGCCACCCTGCACTAAATCAACGTAGGCTGGATTGGTGATAAGTGTTATTACTTTTTTCGCGCCCATCCGCTTTGCCAGCAGTGATGACATGATATTTGCTTCATCATCGTTGGTTAGCGCGAGGAAGACATCGGTCTCTTCAATATTTTCTTGGGCGAGTAAGTCGTGATCAGAGGCGCTGCCGTGCAGCACAATGGCCTTAGATAATTGTTCGGACAGGGCGCGACAGCGATCGTAGCTGCGTTCAATAATTTTAACATGGTAACGGCTCTCAACCGCTCTGGCCAGGCGCTCGCCGATATTGCCGCCACCGGCAATCACTAAACGTTTATACGGTGTATCGAGACGGCGCAGCTCGCTCATCACCGGCATAATGTTCTTTTTAGCGGCAATAAAAAACACTTCATCACCTGCTTCGACCACGGTATCGCCGCTGGGCATAATGGCGGTGCCGCGGCGGAAAATAGCGGCTACGCGAGTGTCGACGGTGGGCATATGCTCGCGAATGGCGGCCAGCTCATTGCCGACCATTGGGCCGCCGTAATAGGCTTTAACGGCGACAAGCTGGACGCGGCCATCGGCGAAGTCCAGCACCTGTAGGGAGCCGGGATACTGTAATAGGCGCTTGATGTACTGGGTGACCAGCTCTTCTGGGCTGATAAAAACGTCAATGGGAATCGCATCGTTGCCAAACAGTTTTTCCACGTTGCTGTAGGAGTTGGAGCGAATTCGCGAAATCTTGGTTGGGGTGCGAAACAAGGTGTAAGCAACCTGACAGGCGACCATATTGATCTCGTCGCTGTTGGTGACCGCAATCAATAAATCGGCGTCGGCGGCGCCGGCGCGCTCCAGTACATCTGGGTGCGAGGCCTGGCCGGTTACCGTGCCAATATCGAGGCGGTCTTGCAGTTCACGCAGACGATCCGGGTCTTTATCTACCACCGTAATGTCATTGTGTTCACTGGCGAGGTTTGCAGCCAGAGTCGCACCGACCTGCCCAGCCCCAAGTATGATAATTTTCATTGTTCGCTATCGCCTGCGCTGTCGCTGTTATGCACTAATTGTGTGTTCTTCTAGTGTGGCACTCAATAGCTGTGTTGACAGTTTTTTCCGTAACAAGGCGTAGAAAAAGCCGTCTTGGCCCTGATTCTGAGGAAACAGCTGTCGGCAACCACTGCGATCCACGCCCCAATTAACGTTAAGCGGCACGAGTTCAGCGCTGGGCTCCCTGCTGAGAAACGCGCTAATCTGCTCTTCATTTTCTGCGGGTAGCAATGAGCACGTGGCGTAAACAAATAGGCCGCCGGGACTTAAACATTGCCACAAACTGTCGAGCAAGTTCGCCTGCAGGCGGCACAGCGGTGCAATATCGCTCATCACGCGATTCAACTTGATGTCAGGGTTGCGACGAATAACCCCGACCGCTGAGCACGGCGCGTCCAGTAAGACCCGATCAAAGTGATTGCCATCCCACCAGCTGTCGAGATCAGCGGCATCGGCGGTCACCAAGGTCGCGCCGAGCTGCAGGCGCGCTAAATTTTCGCTTATGCGGCTTAGGCGCTGCGCGTCTATATCGAGGGCGAGCACTTCCCTCAATGCTGGTTGCGCTTCAAGTATTGCGCCGGTTTTGCCCCCTGGGGCGGCGCAGGCGTCTAAGACACGCTGACCGGTCTGTAAATCGAGTAACTCGGTACAGAGCTGGGCCGCTTCGTCTTGGACGCTGATATGGCCATCAAAAAAGCCGGGTAGCTTGTCTACGCCACAGGCTTGCTCCAGGCGAATGCCGTAGGGGGCAAACTCACAGGGGCTGGCGGTCATGTTGAGTGCGGCTAACTCAAGCAAGTAGGCGTCGCGTTCTTGATGCTGGCGATTGAGGCGCAGGCAAAATGGCGGGTGGGCATTGCTGGCGCTGATGATTTCGGGGAGCTGGTCCGGCCATGCTTGGGCAAGTGACTGGTAGAGCCACGCCGGAAATGCGGCGTCGGCCGCGGGCTTCAAGCCCTTAAGCAGCGTGTCTTTTTCGCGCTGACAGCGGCGCAGTATGGCGTTAGTCATGCCCGCAGCCCATTTTTTGCCGAGGCTGCGACAGCCTTCTACTGCGCTGTTAATGGCAGCGTGAGGGGGGATACGTGTGTAAAAAAGCTGATAGGCGCCGATTAAAATTAGCATTTTAACGTCGCTGTCTTTGGGCTTCAGACCCTTGCTGAACAACGGTTTGAGTCCAGCGTCTAGGCGCCAGTAATGACGCAGCGTACCGTAGCATAGCTCCCGGTATAGTGAGCGTTGGCCGGGATCGAGATCTTGCTCTTCGCGGGGTAATTGTCGAGACAGTGAGCTGCCTTCTTGGGCAATACTGGCGAGGCAGCGCGCGGCTGCGACTCTAGGACATTTCATAGGGTGCCTTGGCTGGCAAACAAGGTGCCGGGGGCGAATTGCTCGGCGCGGGAGTTAAGTACATCTTTGGCGGCGAGGATTTTTCCGCCGGGCATTTGTAATTCAAGAATACGCAGGCAGCTGTTGTCACCGCAGGCAACGACGATGCCGCCTTTATTTGCGCTGATAATTGCTCCGGCAGCTTGATTTTGTGGCGTATCGCTTTCTGGCTGGGCGCGCCAGATTTTTATCCGCTCGTCCGGTCGGCTGGTAGCGAAGCGTGTGTAGCAGATCGGAAACGGATTAAAGGCGCGTATTTTACGGTCTATACTCGGGGCGTCGAGCTGCCAGTTAATCTCCGCTTCGGCCTTGCTTATTTTGGCGGCGTAATTACTCAGGCTATCATCTTGGGCTTCAGGTTTAGCGCGGCCCTCAGCGAGTGCTGCAATGGCGGCGACAAGACCTAGGCCACCCAGATCGGCAAGGCGTTCAAGCAAATCGGCGGCGCTGTCTTGAGGGTTAATGGCGCAACTGATTTTACTGAGCATGGCGCCGGTATCGAGTCCGGCGTCCATTTGCATAATGGTCACGCCGGTCTCGACGTCACCCGCCTCAATGGCGCGCTGAACAGGTGCTGCGCCCCGCCAGCGGGGTAGCAGTGAACCGTGAACATTCACGCAGCCTAGCCTTGGTATATCGAGAACGCTTTGGGGCAGCAGTAGCCCATAGGCGACCACAATCATAAGGTCGGCATTGTGACTGGCAAGTAGGTCGCGGTCTTGTGAGTCGCGGAAATTAGCGGGCTGCAGCACCGGAATTCCCGCTGCCGTTGCGCACTGCTTCACGGCGCTGGGTTGCGTTTTTTTACCGCGGCCAGAAGGTCTGTCAGGTTGCGTGTATGCGGCCACAATGTGGTGGTGGCCGTCATCTATCAAAGCCTGTAAGTGACGGGCGGCAAACTCGGGGGTGCCAGCAAACACCAGTCGCAACGACGGTGTACTCATGCTTTGTCCGCGGCTTTTTGCTTTTGGAGCTTGACCATTTTGCCGCGAATGCGGTTGCGCTTGAGCGGCGATATATAATCGACAAACAGCTTGCCCAGCAGGTGGTCGTTTTCGTGTTGAATACACACCGCGAGCAAGCCCTCTGGGGTCATCTCAAAGGCGTCGCCGTTGCGATCTAGGGCTTTGACCCGAATGTGTTGGGGGCGCTCCACGGTTTCATAAAAACCGGGTACCGACAAACAGCCTTCGTCGTATTGAAAGGTGTCGTGATCCAATACGCTAATCTCTGGGTTAATAAACACCAGTGGCTCACTGCGGTCTTCGCTGGTGTCGATAACAACGATTTGCTCATGGACATTGACTTGGCTGGCCGCGAGGCCAATGCCGGGCGCTTCGTACATGGTGTCGAACATATCGTCGATCAGCTTGCGGACGCGATCGTCGACTATTTTAACCGGCTTTGCGACCGTTCTCAGTCTAGGATCGGGAAATTCGAGGATTTCAAGTACAGCCATAACAGTTTGTGACCATTTCTCGTGTAAGTTGTGTAAGTATTGCTAAGATGATGATTGAGTGCACATTACACTCCACAAATCATTCGCCTGTTGCAGAGTATCCTCT
>NZ_JBFHDY010000091.1:0-14464 GCF_041584495.1 Zhongshania sp. | reverse complement strand
TCTAATGAATAGTTTTTGGACGTGGTTTTAAAATGCAATTCGATTACGAAATAGACCCGCAAGTAATAGAGTGTAATAGCTTTGCGATGATTCGTGAACTCGCTGATTTGTCGACCTTTGATGCTGAGCAAACACAAGTCGCAATGCGGGTAATTCATAGCGCGGGTGATCCTGCATTAGCTGCGCAGCTGCGGTTTAGTGCGGGCGCTTGTGATGCGGGGCGGCGGGCCTTGGCCGCGCAGGCGCCAATACTCTGTGATGTAGAAATGGTTAAGCAGGGGCTGACTAAGCGCATGTTGGCGCGCCCGGCCCAGTGCTTTTTAAATGCCGACGGCGTGAGTGCTATAGCCCAAGCGCGGGGCGAAACCCGCAGCATGGCGGCACTGGAGTTTTGGGGGCCGCATTTAGCGGGCAGCGTGGTGATTATTGGCAATGCCCCCACCGCCTTATTTCGTTTGTTAGAAATACTGGCGAGTGATCCGAGTTTGGGCCGTCCCGCACTGGTGATTGGTATTCCGGTGGGTTTTGTTGGCGCGGCGGAATCCAAGCAGGCGCTGTGGGATTGCCATCAAACACTCGGTATAGAGTGTATTACCCTATTGGGTCGTCAAGGTGGCAGCGCTATTGCCGCCTCGGTGTGCAATGCCCTGCTGCGCTGTAATCGCGGGGAGCTGTATTGATGCTGCTAGATAAGGCGATGCCGTCATTAAGCCAAACGCGTCTTTTCCCCGTGGATGTCATTGGTTTGGGCGTGGGCAATTCAGCTGGCGAGCCATTGCATTTAGCCGCCACCGCGCAGGTGGCACTGGGCGCTGCAGATTGGGTTATCGGTAGTGCGCGGCAATTGGCGCTGGTTGCACCGTGGGTTCCTGAGCAGCGAGCGCGTCTGCTGCCGAAAATTTCAGAATTGTTCGCCCAGCTTGAGGACATGCCAGACAAGCGGGTGGTGGTTCTGGCCTCGGGCGATCCGCTGTACTACGGCATCGGCCGCTGTTTGATCGCCCACTTTGGCGTTGATGCGCTGCGCTTCCATGCAGGGGTATCCAGTATTCAGGCGGCTTGCCATCGCTTGGCTTTGTCGCTGCAGGATGTAGACGTACTGAGTTTGCATGGCCGTCCGGTTTCAGTTTTACGGCGTTATTTACGCGCTGGTGCGCGCTTGCTGATATTGACCGACAAACACAGTCATCCCCGTCAGCTTGCCCAGCTCTGTGTGGAGTGCGGTTTTAGTCAAGCGCGAATCAGTGTGTGCGAGAACTTGGGCTACCCGCAGGAAGCGATCAGCCATTGGATTGTCACTGAATTACTGGCAGAGGGGGGCGGGCAGAGTCGCGAGTTTGCCGGGCTGCATGTCTCGGTGATTCACGCGGGTGCGGGCGGTGGCGTCTTACCGGTATTCCCCGGTATTGCCGACGCGCAGTTTTTTACCGACGGCGCCAGTGGTCAGGGCATGCTCACTAAGCGGGAAGTGCGCATGAATATATTGTCCTTAATGCAAGTTCAGCCCAGCGATGTGGTGTGGGATATAGGCGCCGGCTGCGGCGGTGTGGCGGTAGAGTTGGCGCGCTGGGGCAGCGGGGCGCAGGTGTATGCAGTGGAGTCTCATGTGCACCGCCTGGCGTGTTTGCAGCAAAATCGGGACTACTTTGGGGTGCCAGATCGCCTGCATATTATTGCGGGGCGCGCACCTGGGGTCTTGGCTGAGTTGCCACCAGCGAATAAGGTGTTTATCGGCGGCAGTGGTGGTGAGCTTACGCAGATTTTACAGCAAGTGTGGTCGGGTATTCCGCTTGGTGGCTGCGTGGTAGTGAGTGCAGTCACTGAGACCAGTCAGCAGTTGTTGCGCCGTTTTGAACAGCAATTAGTGGCTGGCCAATATCGCAGCGAAGCCCTGCAAATTGCGGTGAGTCGCCGTGGTGAATTGGCCGGTGAACCCTGCTTTAGGCCGCTATTGCCGGTGTATTTATACCGTTTTGAAAAAACAGCGGCGCGCAGCGAGGTTATCGACAATGTCTGATCCTTTGGCGATATCGCAAACCCCAATACCAACCTCTGCAGCGGGCATTTTTTATGGGGTGGGGGTGGGGCCAGGCGACCCAGAGCTACTGACCTTAAAGGCCCATCGCCTAATTGCCCAAGCCGATGTCATTGCTTTTTTGGAAAATGCCGATGGCCACTCGCAGGCGGCTGACATAGCGGCGGCGTCTATTCAGGCGGGTGCGGGCTTGCAACTGCCTATCTATATGCCTATTTATATGCCAATGAACCGCGACCGCGCGCTGGCCAATGCCGCCTACGACGCCGCCGCGCAGCGCATTAGCGAGCAGCTAAGTGCGGGCCGTAATGTGGTGTTTTTGTGTGAAGGCGATCCGCTGTTCTTTGGCTCGTTTGCGTATTTAATGGCGCGTTTGGCTGAGCGTTTTCACTGCGAAGTGGTGCCCGGCATTAGTTCGATTAATGCCGCCGCTGCTCGCAGTAAAACGCCACTCGCCATGCTTGCTGAGTCGTTTGCGGTGCTCAGCGGTCGCCACACCCCGGCGGAATTACGCGCGGCCCTTGAACGCCACGATACGGTGGTTATTTTAAAAGCCGGGCAGGCGCGGCCGCGAATTCTCGCTGCGCTGAGCGAGGCGGGGCGGCAGGCTGATGCCCGCTATCTTGAATTTGTGGGCCGTCCCGATGAGCGCATTGTCGAGGATATTAGGCAATTGGAAGCTGTGCAGGGTCCGTATTTCTCGCTGTTTTTGGTGAGCCGTAGCGGGGCGCGAGCATGATTCGAATTTTTGCCTTAACGCCAGCGGGGAAGCTTTTAGGTGAGCGCTTACTGTCCTTGTTGCCATTGGCGGCACTGAGCTATCGCCCTGATAATTTTGCTAGCACTGTGCAGCAGGCCTTTATGCGCGGTGAGCGTTTAATTCTTATTTGTGCGACGGGCATTGCCGTGCGTTGCTTGGCGCCGGTGTTGGTGAGTAAACATCAAGACCCCGCCGTATTGGTGTTGGATGAGCTGGGCGAGTTTGTGATTCCGCTCTTATCTGGCCACGAGGGCGGCGCCAATGACTGGGGTTTTGCGGTGGCGCAGCTGCTTGGCGCGCAATGTGTGCAAACCACTGCCAAATCCTATCTCAAGCCAATATATACCGTGGGCATGGGCTGCGAGCGGCATTGCCCTGAAGACGTTTTGGCAGACATACTGGCTTGCTGCCTACAGCAAGCATGCTTGTCGATGAACGATATTCACAGTCTGAACAGCATTGATATTAAGGCCGACGAAATGGGTTTAATCAGTTTGGCCGCAAAGCACAGTCTGCCATTTCAAACTTGGTCGGTGCCGCAACTCGCGACGGTTGAGGGCCTGCTTAGCCAGCGCTCGGATTATGTGTTTGCAACGGTGGGTGTATACGGCGTGGCTGAATCCGCGGCCTTGTACGCAGCCCAAGACTACGCCGGTGACAGTCCAGAATTACTGCTAAGCAAACAGAAGAATGCGAAGGCGACCTGCGCGATAGCGCGGGCCTACCCCAATACGAATTCGATAGAAGCACAAAAAGGACAGTGAGCGATTGTGAGTAAATTATTTTTAGTAGGTATGGGCCCAGGCGACGAGCGCTTGATTACGCCGCTGGCTAGCGCTGTTATAGCCCAGTGTAGCGAGGTGGTGGCCTACGGCCTGTATTTGGATTTACTGGCAGACATGACCAGCGGTAAGCGCTGCCATGATTTGCCCTTGGGCGAGGAGATTGGCCGGGCGCGTTTGGCGCTAGATCTCGCTGCCAGTGGCAAGGCCACGGCGCTGGTGTCCAGTGGCGATATTGGTATTTACGCGATGGCCACCTTGGTGTTTGAACTATTAGATCAGCAGCTTAATGGCGCAGAGAATCATCCCGAGTGGCTGACGGTCGATATTGAAGTGGTGCCGGGTATCTCGGCGATGCAGGCGGCGGCGAGCCGCGTTGGCGCTATGTTAGGCCACGATTTTTGCACAATCTCGCTATCTGATTTGCTCACGCCTTGGCAAGTGATTGAACAGCGTTTACACGGCGCTGGCAGCGGCGATTTTGTGGTGTCTTTTTATAATCCGGTATCTAAAAAACGGGACTGGCAGCTGAATAGCGCCCGCGACATTTTATTGCAGTATCGCCCTGCAAATACCCCCGTGGTAATTGGTCGCCAGCTCACTCGCAGCGACGAAGATATTCGTTTTACGCGCCTGGGTGATCTTAAGGCCAGCGACGTTGATATGTTCACCTTGGTGTCGGTGGGCAATCGCGAAACCCGTCATATTGTTAACGGCAGTAAAGAATGGATTTACACGCCTCGCGGTTATGCCAGCAAGGCGTGAATTGCAAGGCTGATTTGCTTAAAGATGTTTAAAAAGGAAACGCTGTGAAAGTATTTTTTATTGGTGCCGGACCCGGCGACCCAGAGTTAATCACGGTAAAAGGCCAGCGCTTAATTAGTGCTTGTCCGGTGCTTCTCTACGCGGGCTCATTGGTGCCCACCGACATTTTTGCCGGACGCCAAGGCGATGCCCTGCGGATTGTGGATACCGCGTCTTTAGATTTGAATGAAATCATGGCACATATTTCTTGGGCCAGTGAGCAGGGCCATGATGTGGCGCGGATTCACTCCGGAGACCCCTCGGTATACGGCGCCATCGGCGAGCAAATCCGCCGTTTACAGGTCTTAAATATCGACTATGAAATTATTCCCGGGGTGACCGCAACCTCGGCATCGGCGGCGTGGCTCGGCAAGGAGTTAACCCTGTCTGGGGTGTCGCAAACTATTATTCACACCCGCTACGAGGGTAAAACCCCATTTCCCGAGCGCGAGCGCCTGCCTGCCTTGGCCGCCAGTGGCGCGACCTTGGCGATTCATTTGGGGGTGACCCGTATTCATAAAATTGTGGAGGAGCTTATTCCCCACTACGGCGCCGACTGCCCAGTGGCAGTTTGCTACCGCACCTCCTGGCCGGATCAAGACAAGGTTGTTGGCACTTTGAGCGATATTGTTGCCAAGGTGCGCGACAAGAAATTTACCCGCACCAGTTTGATTTTGGTGGGCTGGGTTTTGGCCAGTGAAGACTTTAGCGACTCGTATTTATACGACCACGATAAGGCCCATGTGTATCGCCCCAAAGTTAAGCCGGCTCGCCAGCGCGATGTGAATAGTAGTGCCGCCCATCCCAGCTTAAAACAACCGGTGCTTTAAGTTTGGAATGGGCCGAATGGTATTAAGCAGACCGCTTCTTGCAGGCCGGTATACCGTCTAGCGCGGGCTTGCGCGCCTGCTCTTCGGCAATGAGTTCCGCTGGAAATTGGCTCATAAAACAGCAGCAGACATTGTCGTTAATCATGGTGCGGGGGCCGTGGGGGTGCGCGATGTGTTGGTAGCGGGCATGGCTATGACCATGATCATGTTGCTTTTCATGTTCATGGGAATGCTCGTGCTCATGCTCATGTGAATGGCTATGGGGGTGATCGTGGTCGTGACTGTGCTGATGAGCTGCATTGGGTTCTTGGTATTCGGCGTGGTGGTGATGTAAGTCAACTTCGCCTCGGGCGAGCCGAGCGCTAAAGTCGGCGAGTAGACCCGTTTGTTGTTGGCCGCCATTCATGGTTTCGGCAAAGCGGGCCACAAAGGTATCGATGACCTTGGGGTGGTCGCGGAGATAGTCGGCTTTGATGAACTGCACCTCGGGCTGTTCGGCGGCGACTTTATCAATATAACGGTGAATGCGGTCGATAAGCCGGCCGCCAAACAAGAAGTAAGGAGCGACAACAATTTTTTTAAAGCCGAGCTTGCAGGCCATTTCTAAGCCCCGGCCAACCGAGGGAAAGGTAACGCCAGAGTAGACCGTCTCGGACCAGCCGAAACCCATACTCTCGGCGGCGATGCGGCAGAGCTTGGCGGCATCGGCATTGGCATTAACGACCGAGGTGCCGCGACCGACCACCACTAGCATGGTGTCGTAGAGGGCGCCGGGCGCGGGAATCTCGGTGTGGCCAAGGGAATTGAGAATACGCTGCTGAAAGGCGGCAATCATATTGCTGTGTAGGCCCAGTTCTCGGCCGTAGTGAATATGCAGATCTGGGTGCTTTTGCTGGTAACTGGTGAGTACCGAGGGAATATCGTTCTGGGCGTGGGTGGCGGCAAACAACATACCGGGAACGGCGTAAATGGTTTTTACACCTTGCTCCCGAAGCGCATCCAGGGCCATGTGAATATTGGGCGCGGAATACTCTAAAAAGCCGTATTCGATTTTGAGTTTGGGGTAACGCTGGCGCAGGTTTTTAGCGAGTAGGCCAAATTCCTGCTCGGCGATTTTGGCGCGGCTGCCGTGACCACAGATAAGTAAGCCGCAATTATTGGGCAAGTTTTCTAAATTCGTCATGCGGGTGTCCATTGCGTAGAAGTGATTGAGGTAAAAGGATTGATGTAACTGATTAATATTGAGGGATTAGATTTATTAATAGCGTGTAAATAAATTAATTTTTTAATGGATTTGTACTTGAGTGGCTCCATATTGTTGGAGGGATTTTTATCGTCTTTAGTTTTTGTTTTGAGAGAAGTTGGATTGTTTCGTGTTGTGCTTTTTAGGTAAAAATAGTGTTTATTTACAGTCATTTAATTCGGTTTTTGGATTTCGATAACATATTGTTTCATTTATTTGTGGCGGTTTAAAGTAACTTTTCTAAATCGTTTTTTTGTGATGAATTTCAATATTACTTGGGTTAAAGTCGCTGCGCATTTTCAGGTTCCAAGGTGATTATTCACCGTAGCGATTAATAGGGAATTCGGCGCGTAAAATTGACTTTATGGTTTTACGCGATTAATTGAAGCTGTCCCCGCAACTGTATGCGATGAGTGCTAGTCACGGCCACTGAGTAAGGTTTTACCACTGAACTTGGGAAGGCGATTAGCGCATTTTCTGGCGTTTTCTTAAACGCGTAGAATGAAGTCGTGAGCCAGTAGACCTGCCTGATATGCAATTACCTGATGGTCGGGGTGTGCAATCAGGCGAGTATAATCAGAGCGACTTTTGTCGCTTCTGCTATTCCCTCGTTAATTTCCCGCCGCCATTGAGATTTTTGAAATCGAGAGGCGATTCCTTTGAAAAATTCGATATTTAATCCGCTAGTAATAAGTTTTTTTGTCTTTGTATGTCCAGCATACGGGGCCGGCTTAAGTGGCGTGAGCGAGCGCAGCGCTGGCCATCTTGAAGAAGTGCAGGTCACGGGTAGCGCGCTTGCCAATACGGCCCTCGCCGACGCTGAGGCCGCCTCGGTAGGCACCGTTTTGGCTGCACAAATAGCGCACCGCCCAGCGCTGCGTCCCGCCGAGTTGTTAGAAACCATACCCGGCATGGTGGTTACCCAGCACAGTGGTGACGGCAAGGCGAATCAGTATTTTTTGCGGGGTTTTAATTTGGATCACGGTAGCGACTTTGCCAATTATGTTGATGGTATGCCCATCAATATGGTGAGCCATGGTCATGGTCAGGGTTACACCGATCTTAATTTTTTAATCCCTGAATTGGTCGACAGTATTGTTTATCGTAAGGGGCCTTATTATGCCGAGGCGGGGGATTTCTCTTCGGCGGGTACAGCGCGAACATCCTATGCGCGGACTTTGGCAAATCAGACGGTGAAACTTACCGTGGGCGAAAACGATTATGCGCGTCTCTTGGCCTTTGGCGGAGTGGCGGCGGCAGATGGCCAGCTGGTTTACGCTCTTGAGTCCCAGCAAAACGACGGCCCGTGGCAGGTGCCAGAGGGCTTTGATAAAGCCAACGGCGTATTGAAATACAGCGGTGGTGATCGAAATCAAGGCTATTCCCTGACGGCCATGGCGTATGAAGCCGATTGGACCTCGACGGATCAGATTCCCCAGCGGCTGGTGGCAGACGGCAGCGTGGATCGCTACGGCTCTCTGGATGATAGCACCGGCGGCGACACCCACCGCTATAGCCTGTCAGCTGAACTTCGGTCGGCATTGAGGGATGGTCTGAATCTGCAAAGTCAATTTTACGTGGTGGATTACGCGCTGCGTTTAAGCTCTAACGCGAGTTATTACTCCCGCGATAACAGCGACGACCCCGAGGTGCGCGGTGACCAATTTACCCAATTCGATAATCGCCTGACCCTCGGTGGCCAGCTAGATTTTACGCAGGCCCTAAGCGAGGTACATGAGTTGCGCTACGGCGGGGAATGGCGACAGGACGATATTAACGACGTGGGTGTGGGCTTTAGCCAGCGAGGCCTAATATACGATCTGTTTGCCAGCGCGGCGGTGGAAGAGCAGGCGCTCGGCGTATACAGCAGCGTGCATAGCCAGTGGACGACGTGGTTTGCCTCTGTGGCGGGTTTGCGCTACCACGCTATTGATGTGGCGGTAAGCGATAAACTTGACCCTACCGCCGGTGGCAGCGATCGCGAGGCCTTATTGTCGCCCAAATTATCACTGCGCTTTGGCCCATTCGCGAGCACGGAGTTCTTCATTAACTATGGCGAGGGCTTTCACAGCAATGATGCGCGGGGTGTAGTGAGAAGGGAAAGTGCAGTGCCGCTCATGTCTGAGTCGGTGGGCTATGAATTGGGGATGCGTAGCTTGCTGGCCAATGATATTCAGCTGTCGGTGGTGGCGTTTCGTTTAGATTTAGACTCAGAGTTGGTGTTTGTTGGCGATGAGTCGACAACCGAACCTCGGGATGCCAGCCGTCGCCAAGGCCTGGAGGTGAGCGTATTTTATCAACCAGTGGACTGGTTTGTGCTGGATATGGATGTTGCGTCATCGCAAACCGAATTTAGGCAAGTGCAACTCGACAACGGACAGGCGTTGGGTAAGTATGTGCCCGACAGCGTGGAGCAGGTTTTTGCCATGGGTGCGAGTATTGATTTAGACAATGGTGTGTACGCGGGTCTTCGAGTGCGCTATTTCGGCCCCCGCAAGCTTACCGAAGGCGGTGATGTTGAATCGGCGTCATCGCAGAGCGTCAATGCCAATATTGGCTACCGCTTTAGCAATGGTATAGCGCTGGGGCTTGAGATCATCAATGCCTTGGATGAACGTGATGACGATATCACTTATTACTATGCCTCACGAACTTTATCCGAGCGCAACGCCGGTATTGAACCTCAGCTAGACCGCCACTCGCACCCAATGGAGCCGCGCACCTATAGAGTGACCCTAACCTACCAATTTTAAGCAGGTATGCCTCGGCAATTCGCATTGATTGTCGGGGTATAATTTCGTCTTTATAGCGATAACTACCTATTTAATTTAGGCTCGGATTAATGGCCATAGGCTTTCTTATTGCCTATAGTGAAACTCAGGGATTGTTGAGTGAATATTCAGCCTCGGCTACAACCCCTTGTCGTCAATTACCTTGGTAGGTAACCTTACATTACGAGCTTTTATATGCCTGCTTCCGAGCATATGCCGATACTTGGCAAGCGGAAAAGTATTACTCAGCGGATCCTATTTCCATTGGTGGCACTTATTGTGCTCAGCAATTTGGTGGTTTTGTCCATTATTATGGGGCAATTAGACCAGCAATTGCTCGACGCCACTGAGCAAGATTTAATTAATGAGTCGGAGCTACAAGCGGTGCAATTTCGCGCCAATATGGCTGAATTGATTAGAGATCTACGGTTTGTGACAGGAACCCCGCCTATTCAGGGGCTAATTCGGGCGGAGCGCCATCGTGGTGTCGATCCTTCAGATGGTTCTAGTGAAGCAGAATGGGTAGCGCGGCTTGGGGTGATCTTTAGCGAAATGCTCAAGGCAAAGCCTCAAAATGTGCAAATTCGTTTTATTCGCGCTAACGGCCTAGAGTTAATTAGGGTTGATCGTTACGGGCCTAACGGCGCTATCCAGCGCGTTTCGCAAAATAAATTACAAGATAAAAGCGCGAGTAAATATTTATCGGAAACCTTAAATTTAGATTCCGGTCAGGTCTATCTTTCTGATATTGAGCTCAACCGCGAATTTGGCGAAATTGTGGAGCCTTTGCAGCCGGTGATTCGCGCGGCAACGCCGGTATATAACGCCGATGGCGATCTATTCGGTATTGTGATTATTAATCACAATTTGCAATCCACTTTTGATGCCCTGAAGTCAATAGCGGGGGTAGACCATCAGTTTGTTATCGCCAATGGTAGAGGCGAATATTTAGCGCACCCCGAGGCTGAGCGTCGCTTTGCCTTTGAATATGGTCGCAGTAGCAATATAAGCCAAGATTTTCCTGCCACTCAGCGTTTATTGGACAACCCTCAGCTCGAGGTGGTAAACGGCAAAGTTAATGCTAATGCTAAGGCGTTGGTATATTCCTTGCGCAGTATTGCCTATAACCCTGAAGACAGCACAGATCGACTGATTTTAGCCACCAGTCATGATTTTCAAGACGCCCTTGCCATCAAAGAGCGTGTGCTCAGTAAGATTTATCTGTTTCTACTTTTTGTGCTGTTAATGTCCGGGGTATTGGCAATATACGTGTCGCGACGTATCGCCGGGCCTATTATTGCTATGCGCAACACGCTGAATCGTGATGGCTTGGCAACCCAAAGTGAGGACTTGCCGATTCAGGATGGTGGTGAGTTGGGTGAACTGGCGCGGGTTTTTGACAATCTATTGCAAGAATTGTCACGCAAGCAGGCCCTCTTGGCCACCGAGGTGGCTGAGCGCAAAGGCGCTGAGCTTGAGCTGCGTGTAAATAATCAAAAACTGAAAGTGGCATATAAAGAGTTGGAACAATTTACTTATATTGCGTCACACGATTTACAGGAGCCACTGCGCACAGTGCAAAGCTTAGTGGAAATGTTTGAAGAGAACTACGGTTCTGAAATGGATGAACAAGCCAAAACCTTTTTGGGCTTTATTAAAGAATCGACTATGCGGATGACGGCCTTGATCCGCGGTTTACTGGATTATGGCCGCTTAGGGAGTGAGTCAGACCTCACTGAGGTGGATTGTCAGGCACTGGTGAACGCGGTATGTGTGGATCTTGGCTTACGGCTAGAAGAGGTGGGCGGCCGAGTCGAATATAAGGATCTGCCAGTAATTACGGGAAAGAAAACGGAACTGCGCTTATTATTTCAAAATTTAATTAGCAATGGGCTTAAGTTTCGACGCCCTGATGTGCCCCCGAAAATTGTTATTGCGGCGGAGCGAGGCCTTGACTGCTGGCAGTTTAGCATCCGTGATAACGGTATTGGTATTGCCCCTGAACATTTCCAACACATCTTTATGATTTTTCAGCGTTTACATGGACGCGATGAATATGAGGGAAGTGGCATCGGTTTGGCCCACTGTAAAAAAGTGGTAGAGTTACACGGTGGTGAAATTTGGGTAGAATCCCAGCTTAATGTGGGCACAGCGTTTTATTTTTCGCTCAGGGATACTCGTGATGAACAAGCTTAAACGGGTCTTGCTTATAGACGACTGCAAGGCCACAAATTACATCCATCGGTTGGTGATAGAGAAATACGGCTGTGCCGAGACGATTATAGAGGTGAATAATGGCCGTCAAGCTTTGGAATATTTAACCACCGAAGTAGATGGTAGCTACCCCAAACCAGAGCTGGTTTTTTTGGATATTAATATGCCAGTGATGAACGGTTGGCAGTTTTTGGAAAAATACGCCGAGGTACCTGAGGCGCAGCAGGCCGGTGTGGTTGTAGTAATGCTCACTACGTCACTTAACCCTGATGATGCGTCCTTAGCCCAAAGTAAGGCGGCGGTTAAATCTTTTTCTAGTAAACCGCTTACTGAGAGTCGCTTAAGCGACGTACTTGCCGAGAATTACCCGGAGGCGTTGCGGCGCTAAGCTGCCGTAGCCCCTCGTTAAATCCCGTCTTTGTCATAAAACTGTCCTCGTTTAGTCCTGCCATTGTCATATTAAAGCCCTAATCTTGGCCCAAATGGGCAAAGAGGATACACGCGGGTGGAGCTAGGACAGCGTTATAAAACCGTTTGGTTATCTGACATCCACCTCGGCTTTAAAGACTGCCGGGCTGATTATCTTCTCGATTTTTTGGCGAAAATCGAGTGTGAAACGTTGTACTTGGTCGGCGATGTTGTCGACCTTTGGGCGCTAAAGCGCAGTCTATATTGGCCTTCAAATCACTATGAAGTGGTACGCAGCTTATTCAAAAAGGCCAGTACCGGCACGCGCGTGGTGTACATTCCGGGTAATCACGACGAGCCTCTGCGTGATTATGTGGGCCACATTCTTGGCCCAATCGAAATAAAGCGTGAAGCCATTCATACCACCGTAAACGGCAAACGATTGTTGATGTTTCACGGCGACTGCTTGGACGAGCATATGCGTTTGAGTAAGTGGGAGGGCTTGGTTGGCGACGCAGCCTACGACCTTTTGTTGTTTCTTAATCGTTGGGCCAATTTTATTCGTCGGCGCTTCGGGCGCAATTATTGGTCCCTCGCCACCTATATAAAACAGCGCATTCCCAATGCACGTCAGGTCATTAGTGTGTTTGAAGAGGCCGCGATTCGCGAGGCATCTCGCCGGGGGCTGGACGGCGTAGTGTGCGGTCATATTCACCAGCCAGCACTTAAGAAAGTAAAGGGTTTGCTGTACTGCAATGACGGCGATTGGATAGAAAATTGCACCCTACTAGGGGAGACCTTTGAGGGTAATTTAGAACTGCTGCAGTGGACAGAACATCAAACGCTGTTGCAAAGCATGACCGGCAATGGCGGCCGGGTAAAAGCCGATGTTGTGCCTTTGCGTCGCGCCGGTTAATCAATAGGAGTTACATATGATATCGGTTGATTCAGTCATAGATGAGCAGTTTCCCCGGATATCTAAGGGCAGCCCGCGCATTAAGAAAACCTTGTCGGCGCTACTTAAATACCTATTTCACGAAGCGGAGTTCAAGCAGTTTGAGCGCGACTACCCTTATTTGCAAGGACTGGATTTTGTTGAAAAGGGCCTAGAATATTTTGATTTTGGCTACGCGGTAAGCGCGCTGCACAAGGAGCGTATACCGGTCACCGGCCGCGTGGTGATTATTTCTAACCATCCGATTGGCAGCTTGGATGGTCTGGCACTATTAAAGCTGGTGTCGGAAGTGCGCTCTGATGTCAAAGTGGTCGCGAATGAACTGCTCTATGCGATAAAACCGCTGCGGAGTTTGTTGCTGCCTGTTGACAATATGAGTGGTAAACGCAATCGCAAGGAAAACTTACAGGCAATTCACGGCCATTTGAACGGTGAAGGTGCCGTCATTATTTTTCCAGCCGGCGAGGTTTCTCGATTTAGTCCCGCAGGTATTCGTGATGGCCGTTGGCGTAATGGTTTTATTAAATTTGCCGCCAAGGCTAAAGCGCCAATCTTACCGGTGCACATAAATGCTCGAAATTCGGTGTTCTTCTACGCGCTGTCGTTGCTGGCAAAACCATTATCTACCTTGTGGTTGATTCGAGAAATGTTTAAGCAAAATAATCGTACGGTGCGAGTGACTATTGGCTCGGCCATTGAGTTTAATGTCTATGAAAAGTTACCGCTTACCGCACCCGCTAAAGCGCGTTTGTTTAAAAAGCATCTTTATAAACTGGGGCGACGTAAACGCGCGGGTGAGCTTTGTTTTATGCCGGTTGCCCAAGCGGTTGCGCACCCGGAAGATCGCCAGGAGTTGCGAGCCGCTATTCGTCAATGTGATCACTTGGGAAATACCCGAGACGGAATGGAAATTTACTGCTATCAATACAGCGGTGATTGCACGGTAATGCGGGAGATTGGCCGACTCCGCGAGGTGAGCTTTCGCGCGGTTGGCGAAGGCACCGGCCGTCGTCGCGATGTGGATCGCTTTGATGCCTATTACGACCATATTGTGTTGTGGGATGAGACCCAGTTAGAACTCGTAGGCGCCTACCGTTTAAAGCGCATCGCGAGTTTAGACGACGGCCAGACCCTGTACAGTGAATCCTTGTTTGACTATCAAATTCCCTACGCCGAAGAATATTTTGAATGCGGCGCGGAGCTTGGCCGCAGTTTTGTGCAGCCCCGTTATTGGGGGCGAAATGGTCTGGATTATCTTTGGCAGGGGCTGGGCACGTATTTGCAGCGCTATCCAGACGTGCGCTATTTATTTGGGCCGGTGAGTTTGAGCGATAGCCTACCTCGCGCGGCGAAGGATCTGTTAATCCCTTTTTATCAAACTTATTTCCCTACCACTCAAGCTTGGGCTAGTGCGAAAAGCCCTTACCGTGCCGAAAAGAGTACCTTACAATTTTGCGGGGATGATTATCGCGCTGAATTTACACAGCTAAAGCAAGAACTTGCCGATCTGTCCTGCGCAGTGCCGACGCTTTATAAGCAGTATACCGAACTCTGTGAACCGGGCGGTGTTAGCTTCGCCGCATTTAATGTTGACCCAGACTTTGCCGATTGTATTGATGGTTTGGTGCTGGTGGATCTTAGCAAAATGAAAGCGGCGCGGCG
>NZ_JBFHDY010000090.1:0-14558 GCF_041584495.1 Zhongshania sp. | reverse complement strand
TACACCATTGGCTGATCGGAAAGCGGCAGCAAGTACCCGATGGCAGCGCGACGGCCAAAGCAATCCAATACAGTTTGAAACGCTGGGATGCGCTCACGCGCTACCTTGATGATGGCGCTGCGCCCATCGACAATAACTGGGTTGAGAATCAAATTAGACCTTGGGCGCTTGGCCGTTCGAATTGGCTGTTTGCGGGGTCACTACGCAGCGGTCAGCGTGCGGCTAATGTCATGACCTTAATCCAGTCCGCGAAGATAAATGGCCTGAACCCGCAAGCCTACTTGAAAGATGTAATGGAAAGATTGCCGACTCAGCGGGCGTCAAAGATTAGCGAACTACTGCCGCATAATTGGCGGCCGTAGGCAGCGTGGGTTTGCTGGACGCTTACAACCAAAACTAGGGTTTGCCGCCTTCTGCAATACCCACAAAAAAGCCCCAGCAGGAAACCCTGTTGGGGCTTTATGTTTTTAGCGTCTTCCGTCACGCATCTCCCGAGCACGGTGCGTTCACCGTCAAGCGTCTATCACGCTGTAACTACTTCACCTGCTGCTTGGCGAGCTTACGCGCTAGCGTCCGGCGATGCATCCCAAGTCGCCTTGCCGTTTCTGAGATATTAAATCCTGTCTCGGCCAAGGTTTCATGGATGCGCTCCCATTCAAGGGTTTTTATGGAGGTGGCGCGACCGCGAATTTCAACTGCTACATTGCCTTCGGCGCTGTTAAACGCCGCTTCAATGTCGTCGGTATTCGAAGGTTTGGCTAGGTAGTGACAGGCGCCGAGTTTCACCGCCTCAACGGCCGTGGCAATACTCGCATAGCCAGTGAGTACTACAATCAGCATATCTGGGTCGTGGTTGTGCAGGGCTTGTACACAGGCCAATCCCGAGGCTTCACCATCTAATTTGAGGTCCACAACTGCGTAGCCGGGGGAGTGACTTTCTAATAAAGTTAGTGCACCGTCGAGACTGCTGGTGTTGATTACCGCGTAGCCTCGGCGCTCGAAGGAGCGACCCAAGGTTCGTGCGAAGGCGGCATCATCTTCAATGAGTAATAACGTTGGTGCGCTGTCGTCGTTGTTCGCATCGGCGATGCTGGCGTCTTTTGTCATATGCTTAAACCTCCTTAAGACGGAGTGCGTCGAGTGGCAGGCGCAGACTGATTTCAGCGCCGCCTCCGTGGCGGTTGTGGGCGCGCACTTGACCGCCTAATACTCTCGCCACATTGAACACGAGGAATAATCCCAAGCCGCTGCCAGGCCGCCCTTTAGTAGATTGATAGGGTTGACCTAAGCGGTCAAATACTTCTTTGGCAAAGCCGGGACCGCGGTCGATAATCCGTATCATTACGTTGTCGTCTTGGCGTGAGACGTTGAGGCCTACCCATTCCGGTGAGGCTTCTAGGGCGTTGTCGAGCAGATTGCAGATGGTCTGTTTTAACACCGTGTCTGAGGCGATATCTAGATCTTCGCCAAATTGATTGTGAAAACTGAATTCACGAACTTTGCGGGTGCTCCGCCACTCGTTGAGCAACTCGTCGAAAAACGTACAAACACTGGTTTCGCCAGAGGATTCGCCGCGAGTTTCCCCTGCTGACATAAGAATGCCGCTAACGATGGTTTTACAGCGCTTAACCTGAGTTTGCATCTCGCTAATTTCTTCGAGTAGATCGGGGTCCTTGTTAAGCGCTGGCATGTGGCGCCAATCGCCGAGAATAACCGCAATGATGGCCAGTGGTGTGCCGAGTTCATGGGCGGCACCAGACGCGAGTAAGCCCATACGTAAGATGTGTTCTTCTTCGGCGGCGCGCTGGCGCAATTCTGCGAGGCGGGCATCGTGTTCCCGGTGAGTGCGGTTAATACGATTAATGAAAATGACTAGCAGAGCGGCGCTGAGTGCCAAGCAGATTAACATGCCTTCAATGTAATAACTGCGGATGCCGAGGTGATAATCTTGAGGAAGGTCGATGGGGCGCCCGGCTTCGGCCAGCCAAAGAAAACACAGGGTGGCGACGCCCATCAGTACCCACGCGTAGACTTGGGTAAGGAGCACTGCGGCGAGGCCTATTTGGAGTAAATAGAGAAATACGAAGGGATTGGTGGCACCACCGCTGAAGAGGAGCTGGAGCGTCAACGTGGCCATGTCGACCAGTAGGCCCATAAACAACTCTGCAGTGCCGACTCGGCGCCGCATCCGCAAACTTAACTCATTAAATGCATTGAAGGCGACGAGTCCAGCTAGCACACTTAGCATTGTTTGCAGTGGTAGTTCGACGTCAAAGCCATAATGAGTAACTAAAATGGTGAGTAATTGGCCGAGCACTGCCATCCAGCGCAACTGAACCAGCTGACGCATATGTTTGCCAAGTGTGTCGGTATCGTCGGATTCGGTTTGCCTTAGCAGCTGGTTTACGGCGGCCAGCGCTCTGATGTCGGTCATTATTGTGTTTCTCCCCAGGCCTATTTTAGCTCAGGCGCTTTAGTGCTTGGCTTTTTGTACGCGCAAGCCAGTATACGCATGACGGGCAGCGTGCGCAGCCGCGCTCAGTGTTTGCGGCGACTTTCTCGAAACACAATAAAGCCACCGAGCAGCACGGAAAAGGCGAGGCCATACCAAGTGATCGCGTACACCAGATGACTGTTGTTGAAGCTAACAACGGTGAGCCCGCCGACCGGTGTTTGGGCGCTGTCGCTGTTGTCGTTTTGCGTAGGCGACGGATTGGCGCCGGCGTCTACAAAATAGGGTGCGGCGCTGATACCGAGGTTGTCAGCAATTGCCTTTACATCCCGAGAGTACCAGCGATTAGTGCTCGGGCTATTTTTACGCAGCACACTGCCTGTTGGTTCGTTAAGCCGGAGCAGGCCGGTGAGGCTTGTGTCGGTCTGTGGTGGTGCCTGTGGGGTGACACCCTGGTCGATATAACCGCGGTTGACTAGCACGATGCTGCCATCGTCGCGCTGAAATGGGGTGAGCACCCAGTAGCCGCTGCCAAGCTCGGTGGCGGCAACCACTAGGGTGTCTTTGTCTGTTAGGAATTGGCCGTTTAAAACAACGTGGCGGTATTCGTCGTCAGCTTTGTTAACCGACGGCCAGTCGCGAATACCTGGGGCTGCTTCAGCGGGCGCGTGAACCCGGGTTTCGACCTTCTCTATTAAGTCTAACTTCCACAATCGGCGTTCTAACTGCCAATTGCCGAGGGCAATAAAGCCCGCAAAGAGGAGCAGGCCGCATAGGCTGATTAGCGATAAGCTAACTATGCGGCGAAGTGACACGGTTTAGCTGCCGCCAGACATCATTGAGGGCATCATATTCACGTTCATGTGGTACATCACCCATAGAGAGCCAGCCAAGGTGATGAACAGTAAAACCACAGTGAAGATAAGCGACAGCATGGTCCAGCCACCCTCTGACTGAAAATTCATGTGTAGAAAATAAACCATGTGCACCAAAATTTGCACCAAGGCAAAGGCGAGAATGATCAGCACGGTGGTGTTGCGTGAGCTGAATACATCACCCATTACTAGCCAGAAAGGGATGGCGGTAAGAAACACCGAGGCCATAAAGCCAAGCATGTAACCGCTGAAACTACTGTGGGGGCCTTCTTCTTCGTGATGCTCGTCGTGGTTGTGTGAAAGCTCGCTCATGCCAGTGACCCCATCAAATAAACAATAGTGAATACGCCGATCCAAACCACGTCAAGAAAGTGCCAGAACATAGACAGGCAGAATAAGCGGCGGCGATTTGCGGTGGTCAAGCCGTGCTTGCGGAGTTGGAACAGCAAGGTGACCAACCAGATTATCCCGACACACACGTGCAGGCCGTGGGTGCCGACAAGGGTGAAAAAGGCTGACAAGAATGCACTGCGCTGGGGGCCGGCACCTTGGTGTAATAGGTGATAGAACTCGTAGAGTTCTAGGCCAAGAAAGCTCGCGCCGAATACGCCGGTAATGGCTAGCCAAATCATGGTGCCCTTGAGTTTACGCTGCTGCATTTGCAGCATGGCAAAGCCGTAGGTGATCGACGAAAACAGCAGAAAGCTGGTATTCAAGGCAACCAGCGGCAGATCAAATAAATCTGCGCCCGATGGCCCGCCCGCGTAGTTTTGGCTTAATACACCATAGGTGGCAAACAGCGCAGCGAAGATGAGGCAGTCGCTCATCAAATACAGCCAGAAACCCAATAATGTGCCGTTGGCGACGTGATGCTCCCCCTTAACGAGGAAGTCGAATTGACCCGCCTGAGCGGCGGGCATAGCAGTGGAATGAGACATCTTAGGCAAGCACCTCAGTTCGTTGAGCTTCGACTAGCGCAACCTCTTCAGCTGGTATGTAGTAGTCGCGCTTGTAATTAAAAGTGTGCGCAATAATGGCGATCATTAGCGCCGCGAACGTTAGGCCACCGATTAACCACATATGCCAAACCATGGCGAAACCGAATGCCGCACTAAGGCCTGAAATGACTATGCCGGCAGCGGTATTTTTGGGCATATGGATGGGCAAAAAGCCTTCGCTTGCGCGCTTAAAGCCATTGCTCTTCATATGCCACCACGCGTCTAGGTCGTATACCCGTGGCGTAAACGCGAAGTTGTATTTGGGTGGTGGCGACGAGGTCGACCACTCGAGGGTGCGGCCACCCCACGGATCGCCAGTTTCGTCACGCAGCGAGTCGCGGCGCTTGTAGCTCACATAGAGCTGAACCAAGAAGGCGATGATACCGGCGCCGATTAACACCGCGCCACCTAGGGCGATTTGGAACCAAATCTGCAGTGATGGATCGTCGAAGTGGCTCATGCGGCGGGTGACGCCCATAAAGCCCAGCATGTACAGCGGCATAAAGGCGAGGTAAAAACCGATAAACCAACACCAGAACGAGACCTTGCCCCAGAACGGTTCCAGCTTGTAACCAGTTACCTTCGGATACCAGAAGGTGATCGCCGCAAAGGTACCGAAGACCACGCCACCGATAATGACATTGTGGAAGTGGGCAATCAAAAACAGGCTGTTGTGCAGAACGAAATCAGCGGGTGGCACAGCTAATAACACGCCGGTCATGCCGCCAATCACAAAGGTGATCATGAAGCCGATGGTCCACAGCATGGGTACTTCAAATTGAATGCGCCCACGGTACATGGTGAACAACCAGTTAAAGATTTTCGCGCCGGTGGGAATCGAAATAATCATGGTGGTGATACCAAAGAAGCTATTCACCGTTGCGCCAGAACCCATGGTAAAGAAGTGGTGCAGCCACACGAGGTAAGACAGGATCGTGATGACCAAGGTCGCGTAAACCATGGACGAGTATCCAAATAGACGCTTACCACTGTAGGTTGAGACGATCTCTGAGAACACCCCAAAGATCGGCAGAATCAGGATGTAAACCTCTGGGTGACCCCAGATCCAAATCAGGTTTACGTACATCATGGCGTTGCCGCCAAGGTCGTTGGTGAAGAAGTTCATGTCCAAATAGCGGTCTAAGGATAGCAAGGTCATTACCGCCGTTAATACGGGGAAAGCCGCCACAATCAGGATGTTAGTACACAACGCGGTCCAGGTGAAAATGGGCATTTTCATCATATTCATACCGGGTGCGCGCATTTTTACAATGGTGACCACAAAGTTGATGCCGGACAGCAAGGTGCCGACCCCAGCAATCTGTAGGGACCAAATATAGTAATCCACCCCGACCCCAGGGCTTTGCAATATGCCTGTGAGTGGCGGGTAGGCCAACCAGCCCGACTTCGCGAACTCACCAATGAACAGTGAGATCATGATGAGCGCCGCACCAGCACTGGTCATCCAGAAGCTGAGGTTGTTTAAAAAAGGGAAGGCTACGTCACGTGCGCCAATCTGCAGGGGCACGATATAGTTCATTAAGCCGACCACAAAGGGCATGGCCACAAAGAAAATCATGATCACGCCGTGGGCAGTAAATATTTGGTCGTAGTGATCTGGCGGCAGGTAGCCGGTAGCTTCACCAAAGGCCATGGCCTGGTGAATCCGCATCATGATGGCGTCGGCAAAGCCACGCAGCAGCATGATTAAACCCAGAATCATATACATCACGCCGATGCGTTTGTGATCGATGCTGGTAAACCACTCCTTCCACAAGTAGCCCCACACCTTGTAGTAGGTGAGCGCGCCAAGCAAGGTTATGCCGCCGAGGGCGGCGACGACGAAGGTCGCGACCAAAATTGGATCGTGAAATGGGATGGAGTCAAGGCTTAGGCGCCCGAATATAAGGGTACTGAGATCAGACATGAGAGTTACCGGCGCCCTGACGCGCTAAAAGTGAATGGAACGGACGCTGCGCGACCACGGTAATTACACAAAAATAGCTAGTGGGCATGGTGACCCTCGTCATGTGTTTTGGCTGTTGAATTGGCTGAGCTTGGCCCGGCGGCGTTACTCTTATGGCTGCCGTGGTGCTTCATCATATCCTTCATGCACAGGGTGCCAGGTTTAACACAGCGGTTGAGAATGGCGTCGTAAAGCTCGGGCGCCACTTCGCGATAGTACTGCACGGGGTTGTATTCGCTAGGCTCAGCGAGCTCGGTGTATACGCTGCGGCTGAGAACGTCGCCGTCGGTTTTGACCTTATTCACCCACTCGTCAAACTCGACTTCGGGCATGCCGAGGAATTTAAACCGCATGCCGTTAAAGCCTGCGCCAGAGTAGTTGGCAGAGAACCCGTCGTAGCTACCGGCTTCGTTAATGACCGCGTGCAGCTGGGTTTCCATGCCGCCCATGGCGTAAATTTGTCCGGCCAAGGCCGGAATATAAAAGGAGTTCATCATGGTGGTGGCGGTAATTTTAAATTTTATGGGCCGGTCAACGGGGGCCGCCAATTGATTGACCACGGCAATACCCTGCTCGGGGTAAAAGAATAGCCATTTCCAGTCCATGGCGACTACTTCAACAATCAGAGGCTCAACACCCTCGGGGACGGGACGGCCTTCTTCAATGCGATCAAGGGGGCGGTAGGGGTCGAGTTGGTGGGTGCTTACCCACGTTAACGCGCCCAAAGCGATAATAATCGCCAGCGGCGCAGCCCAGATCACCAGCTCCAAATTAGTGGAGTGATCCCAATCTGGCGTGTAAGTAGCCTCTTTATTGGACGCGCGATAGCGCCACGCAAACAGCAGGGTCAGTACAATGACGGGAACCACAACGATCAACATGAGAATCGTCGCCCATACAATTAGCTTGGCCTGTTGTGCCGCAATATCGCCTGACGGTGACATAACTACGGTGTCACAGCCAGACAGCAGGGCCATTCCGATAGCGGAAACGCAGATAGTGCGCAAAGTTTTAGAAATCGACATCGCCACTCGCAAGTCCAGATGTTAATAAGAGGACGCAGACTGTAAGCGAATTGAGCTTGGGAAAGAATTGGACAATTTGTCCTATGGCTGGCGTCGGGGAAACGGAGTAGTCTTCCAATAATTCATAAAACCAACGGATGAGCGCCGCACCATGGCCAGTACTACAAACTCTTCTCTCGCCGCTGATATGCAGACGCCGGCGGGCCACTCGCCGGTTGCCCCCGGTGAAATTGCTATTGGCGTGGTTATCGGCCGCGCCTCAGAACATTTTGACTTTTTTGTGTTTGGCATGGCCTGCGTACTGGTGTTTCCGAGCGTATTTTTCCCCTTTGCCAGTACCTTAGAGGGCATGCTTTACGGTTTTGCTATTTTTTCTATGGCATTTGTTGCGAGACCCTTCGGTACCGCGCTGTTTATGAATATACAGCGCCGCTGGGGTCGCAGCGTAAAACTCAGTACCTCATTATTTCTGCTGGGCACGGCTACCGCCGGAATCGCGTTTTTGCCGGGATATGACTCTCTGGGTGGAACTTCAATTTTCTTTCTAGCCATATTCCGAATTTTGCAGGGTTTTGCCTTAGGCGGTTCTTGGGATGGCCTACCGTCTTTGCTGGTACTCAATGCGCCGCGCGCTAAACGCAGCTGGTATGCCATGATTGGTCAGCTCGGCGCCCCAATTGGTTTCCTTGTTGCGAATTTATTATTTTTCTACTTGATTCGTAGTGTTAGTGCGGAAGACTTTCAAGCCTGGGCATGGCGCTATCCCTTCTTTGTGGCCTTCGCTATCAACGTAGTGGCACTGTTTGCGCGCCTGCGTTTGGTGCTTACTGAAGAGTATACTGCGGCCTTAGAAGAGAGCGAACTGGAGCCTATTAGTACTAGCGAAATGCTGGAAAAGCAGGGGCCAAATATTTTCTTGGGTGCCTTTGCCGCGCTGGCAAGTTACGCGTTATTCCATATTGTGACTATCTTTCCGCTGTCGTGGATCTCGTTGAGTGAGTCGCAATTAATTGGTAATGTTCTGATTGTTCAGGTGTTCGGCGCTTGTATCGGTATCATTGCTACGGTCGCTTCGGGCATCATTGCTGACCGCATTGGTAAGCGCACCACGGTATCGTTAATGGCTGTGCTTATTGGTATCTTTGCATTGTTTACACCAATGCTGATGAGTGGGTCTCCGGCAATGCAAGACACCTTTATTTTAGTGGGTTTTGCGTTACTTGGTGTTTCCTACGGCCAAGCATCCGGTACCTTAACGGCCAACTTTGAGCGTCGCTTCCGCTACGCTGGTGCCGCATTAACCTCCGATTTTGCCTGGTTATTTGGCGCCGCCTTTGCGCCCTTAATTGCCTTAGGTTTGTCGGTACATTTTGGCTTGATGGCGGTTAGCTTGTACTTGATCTCTGGGGCATTGTGTACATTGTTGGCGCTGCGAATCAGTAAGAATTTGGAAGCGGCAGACTAGGTTTTACGCTGTATCGAAGAACTGTCGCTGTATTAAAAGCCCCTTATATTGAATGGAATATAAGGGGCTTTTTTGCGAGAAAGGCGGACATAAGTCATTGACTTATATAGAGAACCTGGATCTTTGCTCTGGGTTTTTTTATGCCTGAAACTTGACTGTCGCCAGAAATTTCTTCTCATTGGCCGAAAAACTGGTTCAAACATACGTAGTGGCCAATGTTTAAACAAGCTATTGCCCACAGAATCTGCGATGAGAAATATCCAATGAGCAGTTTTTAGAGTGATATCATCGTAACTTGAGCTGCGTAGGCTATCTTAAATAGTAGCCGAACATACATAACAAAAAATCTGCCCGAGTTTATATCTAGGGCTATGCGCTTACCTCCTTCTAGGATAATGAGGACCACAATGAAAAAAAGAATTAGTGTCTTATCTTCCCTGCTGCCAGTGGGCTTACTTGGTAGCCTCGCACATGCCGCGCCAATGCTTGAAGAAGTTGTCGTTACGGCTCAGCTGCGTGCGCAAAGCCTGCAGGATGTGCCGGTTTCCGTTAGCGCCATCGGTGGGGAGAAAATGATGGAGGCGGGCATTGCTAAGATCGAGGATCTGCAGGCCTATGTACCTAACTTCACCATGTCGGAATCCGGTATTGGCACTGATATTTATATTCGCGGCATTGGCTCAGGTGAAAACCAAGGTTTTGAGCAATCGGTGGGTATGTACGTTGATGGTATTGCCTACGGCCGCGCTCAGCTAGCGCGGGCACCCTTCCTCGATTTGTCTCGAGTAGAAGTGCTACGCGGCCCGCAGAACATTCTGCTCGGCAAAAACAGTATTGCTGGCGCGATCAGTATCCAAACGGCTAACCCAAGCGAATACGCTGAAGGCAATGTTCAGGTCACCTATGAGCCTGAACAGAACGAGCGCATTATCGATATGGTGGTCAGCGGGCCGATTAATGATCGCTTGGGCTATCGTTTTGCGGTGCGCAAGCGCGAGCTAGACGGATTTATGGAAAATTTAGTGCTGGATCGCGACGAAGCTCAGCGCGGTGAAGAAACCTTCCGCATTAAGCTCAGCTGGGATGCCAGTGACAGTGTCACAGCCAAGTTTAAAATCGAGGCGGGTAGCTTTGATGTGGTCGGTCGCAACTCTGAAATTATTAGCAATTACCCGTCTAACTCGGACGTATTCTTGTTCCAAGGTCGCACCTACGGCGAGATTATGGATCGCACAGTATTCCCAGACACTGGCGACTTGGCCGCATTGACTGGCTTACTGCCGGCGCCGGTGTTAAATTTTCTACAACTTCAGCCCAACGGATCGATTATCGATATCGACTCCGATGAGGGTGTACTGAACAATACCGCTGATCGTAAGCGCCATAGCAACGGCGACTACAGCAATAACGACACCTATAACTTTACAGCCAATGTTGACTGGTATCGCGACGATCACCAGTTTACCTCGATCACCGGCATTATGGGTTATGAGTACGACGAAGACTGTGACTGCGACTTCACTGGTGCACCGCTGTTTCAAGTTGAATTCCAAGAAGAGTATCAACAATTCAGCCAAGAATTCCGCTGGATTTCCCCAGCCGGCGAAAAATTTGAGTATATTGCAGGTGCTTATTTTCAATACAGCGAACTGGACTTTTTCGACTCGCTGTATCTGCCCTCCGATATTATTCCGCAATTGGTTAACGCTTCTGACCTCCTCGAAGGTGGCGCCCGTGGTGATGTTGATCCCGGCGCAGACGGCTCCAGTGGCTTTGAACTACTAGGCTTCGGTGACGCGGGTAACGCGCTTCGTGGCATCCGTACACCGCGTTACTTCAATAGCGAATCAAGCATCGCCTCAACTTTTATGCAAGCAACCTGGAATATGGCGGATACTTTCCGGCTGACTCTCGGTGGTCGCCTAACATGGGAAAATAAAGAAGGAGCGCGCAAACTCAATTTTGGCTTCGACGACGGGACAATTCAGCCTCTAGGTGAAGTCGATACCGCCGCTGCGGTCAGTTTTGCCGCCGAGCGTCACGACCTGAAAGGTGAGCGTGAAGAAGTGCAGTTCGCACCGCTGGTAAATTTACAGTGGGATGCCACTGATGACTTGATGGCCTACTTCTCCGCCAGTCGTGGTTACAAGTCCGGCGGTTTTGACGCGCGCTCCAATGCGTCGCCCAGCGCCGACCCTACGCCGATTAACCCTAATGCGCCTGCAGGTACCAATCAACAAGTGTTGATTGGTAGTTTTGAGTTTGAGGAAGAGGAGGCGTTTAGTTTTGAATTGGGTATGAAAACGAGCCTTCTCGAAGGCGCTGCCGAGCTGAATGCGGCGCTGTTCCGCACCGAATTCGATAACCTGCAGGTCAGTGTCTTCGACGGTACCTTGGGTTTTAATGTGGGTAATGCTGCCAGTGCTGTTTCTCAGGGTATTGAACTGGACGGCCGGCTGGCCCTGACCGAAAACCTGATATTGGCTGGCGGCCTGGCCTTCCTTGACTTCGAGTTTCAGGATCACCAGTTTGGCACCTGTATTCAGGATCAGGTGCCCGATAATGCCAATGGCATTAACTGTGACTACAGTGGCAAGACGAATCAATACGTTGCTGATTACTCGGGTAATTTGATGCTGGCCTACGAGCGGCCGTTGGGTGACTCACTAATGCTGCGCGCCAATATTGACGTGATTTTTACCGACGACTACCACCCCTCGCCAAACTTGGATGATCGCATCAAGCAGGGTGCCTACCAAACCTTTAATGGTCGACTTGCTCTGTCGTCAATAGACGGTGAGTGGGAAGTGGCATTACTGGGTAAAAATCTTAGCGATGAGTTGGTAATACTCTACGGCGTTGATGCGCCGACCGCGAAAACCATTACTGGGGCGACGACCCATCACGGCTTGGTCAATAACCCGCGCACGTTAGCACTGCAAGCTAGCTATCGCTGGTAACCCTGTGCTCTCCCCCCCGGTGCGGTGGCTTGCCGCTGCACCGGGGTAGGTAAATACTAGTGTCACTGCGGTAACCGGCGTCATCCTCACATTTTCCTGCTACGTTTTTGTTTGTGGTATAGGCTACTATTGGCTTTCGAATCGAGGTGGTGAATTGCTACCCATAAACACGAAGTCAAACAGTGAAAAATGAAAGTGGTCATTGGGCTATTTGTCTAAATTGTCAGGGGCGCGGAAAGCGAGGCCGGAGAATTCGCAAGAAAGTGCGTCTGCTTTATCAGCGGCAGTTGGGCGAATTCGAAAAAATGAAAGGCGAGGGACCGAGCCCTGTTCGGCCGACGGGCCACCTTGAACTGTGCCTGAATTGCCTTGGCTCCGGTTTGATTCCAGCCGCTGCGCGCACTGTTGCGGATCATGAAAACTACCCCCATATAGCGATTATTGGCGGCGGCATCGGCGGGGTTGCCTTGGCGGTGGCCTGTTTGCATCGTGGCATTCCTTTTACGCTCTATGAACGAGACAGTGGTTTTGATGTCCGTTCGCAGGGGTATGGACTCACTCTACAGCAAGCGAGCAAGGCCATTGAAGGCTTGGGCATTTTTGGCCTAGAGGCCGGCGTGATTTCAACTAGGCATGTGGTTCATACCACAGCAGGGAAGGTGGTTGGTGAGTGGGGAATGCGTAAGTGGATGCATTCCGGTAGCAAAAAAGCACCCAAACGCACCAACGTGCATATTGCACGGCAGTCTTTGCGTTTAGCACTGCTTGAACAGCTCGGTGGCGTCAATGCGGTGGCGTGGGGGCATCAGTTAGTCGATTTTAAAGAGTGCGAGGGTGACGGTGTTGACCTGCGCTTTCAAGTAAGCGGGGAAATAACACAGGCCACGGCTGACCTTGTGGTGGGTGCCGACGGTATTCGCAGTGTTGTGCGCAGCTTACTGGTTGGTGATGAAAGCCCTTTACGCTACCTTGGTTGTGTTGTGATCTTGGGCATTTGTGCCTTGGCAGATGTTGACGGGATACAGAGTGATCTATTGGACTCGGCCACGGTGTTTCAAACTGCCAATGGCAATGAACGAATCTATATTATGCCTTATGCAGCAGATTCGGTAATGTGGCAGCTGAGCTTTCCGATGGCAGAAAACGACGCTAAGGCGTTAAGTGCTGAGGGCGCCCAAGCCCTTAAAGATGAAGCTTGTCGACGAACCCCATGGCATGACCCCATTCCTCAGATTATAGCGGCGACGCCGCTCGCACGGGTGTCTGGCTACCCAGTGTATGACCGAGAATTACTCACAGCAGAAGACTTGGAAAAAGGCGCGAAAGCAACTCTGATTGGCGATGCCGCTCATCCCATGAGCCCCTTCAAGGGACAGGGCGCAAATCAAGCTCTACTGGATGCCTTGGCGCTGGCGCGGGCAATTTCAAAAGGCTGCTGGTCGCCATCTCACTGGCGCGACCTTGGCCTGAGGGCGTGTGTGTTAACGGAGTTTGAAACAGAAATGTTGGCGCGCAGTGCGATCAAAGTAGAAGGGTCCGCCGAGGCTGCAGAGTTTCTACATTCAGATATTGTGCTTTACGAGGGTGATGAGCCACGTGGGCGGAGTCGAAGCTAGTTGGGGGGACGGTTAAGCGATTTATGGGGGCTCGATCACACCGGCGGCTAATTGCTGAAGCGTCTGCGTACTGACAATGAGTACGCTAAGCGGGAAGTTTTGCGTATTGAGGTATTGCTGCGCTGCACAAGCCGCAATACTGCCCAGGGGAGTTTGGCTAAATTGCCCCACCATAACGTACAATACGGCCTTTATCTAAAAGCAAGGCGCATTACATGGCAATTCAGTGGTATCCGGGGCATATGCATAAGGCCCAGAAGGACATCAGGGAGCTTTTGCCCCAGGTCGATCTGCTGATCGAGGTATTGGATGCCCGTATTCCGTATTCCAGTGAAAACCCGTCTATTGCCAAAATTCGCGGTGACAAGCCCTGCATTAAAATATTGAGTAAATCTGACTTAGCGGACCCCGTGGTGACTGCGGCGTGGCAGGCGCATTTGGAGCTGCAGCGGGGGGTGAAAACCTTTGCGACTACCACCGATGAGCCGGCTAAAATTAAGCAGTTGTTAACGCTGTGTCGGCAAATGTTTCCCGCGAAAGATGCCGGCGTTAAAACCATTAACGCGATGATTGTTGGTATTCCCAATGTGGGTAAATCAACTATTATTAATACGCTGGCAGACCGGGTTATTGCCAAGACGGGCAATGAACCGGCGGTCACCAAAAGCCAGCAGCGTATAAATTTGGGTAGTGGCATTGTGCTCTTTGATACCCCCGGAATTCTCTGGTCAAAAATTGAAAACCCCAATAGTAGCTACCGCCTTGCTGTGACTGGTGCAATTAAAAGCACGGCCATGGAATACGACGACGTAGGTTTTTACGCGGCGGATTACTTGATTAAGGCCTACCCAGAACTGCTCAAAGAGCGCTTTCAGCTTGAGAGTATTCCGGATACCGAGTTGGCCTTTTTGGAAGTGGCGGCATTGCGGCGAGGTGCTTTAAGCGCGGGCGGCCGTATTAATCTGCATAAAATTTGTGAATTGCTGATCAATGAGCTGCGTGCGGGTACGGTGGGCCGAATTAGCTTGGAAACGCCCGATATGGTGGTGGCTGAGGAAATTATTATTGCCGAAGCGCAAGCGAAAAAAGTGGCAGACGCTGCGGAGCGCAAGCGACGCTTTAAGCAGGGTTCACGCAATCCCAGCGAGAGTGAGTTAGCGGAGCAAGAGGCCAATAACGCAAAACGGGCGCCCCGTGGTTC
>NZ_JBFHDY010000089.1:0-14643 GCF_041584495.1 Zhongshania sp. | reverse complement strand
TCGCGGGCCTGCTGCAAGCTGAGGTATTTATTGCTAAACAACTGTAGGCAACGGCTCAACGCCTTAGCGCTGGGGTTTTGATGAGCGTTGATCAGCATTAAGGCCTCGGGCTTTCTGCCTTCTTCAAACAGTTTAAATGCCTGTGTTGCGGCGTCGTCATTGAGTTTTAGTTGGCCAAATAGCTGCCATACTTTATAGCTGGCCACGGTTAGTCCGAGGAGTGAAAAGAGCGACAGCAGCCAAATAACGGGGCCGCCGGTGATAAGAACGTGCAACATAGTAGGCTCGAACCGTATTTAATGGTAATCTTAATGATAATGGTTATCATTAACGTATAAGTGGGGTCTGTTGTCAATCGTCTTGCCGTATTTTTGCGTAGTTGCATTTTGGAGCGATGCTTGGCGTGAGATTTACTGTGGGTAATAATGGTTTGGTGCACAGTTGAATGGTTGGTAAGCCTGGCAAGTAAACTGATCTAAGCGGTGAGAGAAAACGTGGTTTGGGCGGTGCAATATGTCGCTGTTTACAGGTTTAGATCATGGCGGATAAAGGGTGAATAAATGGAGTTATGAATATTTATTGGCCGATCACTCTGGGCTTGCCGGCCGAAAGCTACTTACTGATGCTGTGCAAGCAGGGCGGGTTCAGGGCAACGGCGGTTCTTTGCCTATTACGGCCATGGCCAAGATCGGCGATGTGGTTTCAGTGGGTGACCCGCGAGATGTATTGGTGTCGGCTTATTTTTATCACAAGCGCTCCCGCTGAACCCTAGTGCGATGTGGCGGCGTCGCGCGATATTGAGTGGAAGATCGTCAACGGCGCGGTACCCACAGTGCTGGGACAGGCGCAATCGCTGAGTAAGTATTTGAGTGGCGCATTCCTGGAAGAGGGCTGGTTCGCCGCGCCAGAGTTTCGACGTCATCACTTTAATAGTATGCGCTGGCGGCCTTTGGAAGACGAGCGTGCAAGGTTTTTAAATATGAAGATATTCTCGGGTGTGAAACGACTGTATTCAATGAGTTACTGACATTTATGGAATTGCTATTTGCAGTGCGTGTGGCGGGAAAATATTTTGCTCGCTATAGCGAGGTGCAGACCGGGAGTAGAAAAGGCCATATCCGCAATGCAAGTAGCGGCCAGTGGCGCCAGCGGTTTTATCGCGCCATTGCAGTCGCGCTTTAATGAGCTTTACGGGCATATTCTTGAGCGCTACCGTTATCCGCTTATCCAGCTGCCATTTAAGAAAGCTAAGGAATTTTTACTGGTAAATCTTGTAGCCAGCGATGTCCAGCTTGGTGTTGCCAAAGGGGCTGAGTCCGAACTAGTGCAACGTGGGGCGTCTCGCTGATTAGCCAGCGCAGTGACAGTTCAAGTAATTGCTTCACTAAAACGCGGCCAATACAGCCGTGTTGGCCGCGACCAAAGCTCAAATAGGGTTTCGCCTCGCGTTCGAAATTCAAGGTGTTGGCGTCAGTGAACACGTCGGGGTCGCGGTTGGCGGCGGCAAGCATCAGCAATACCCCGCTATTTTTTTTGATCATTTGATCATGCAGTTGTACATCTTCTAATGCTCGACGGGCGATAAATAAAACCGGTGAATCGAAGCGCAGAAGCTCGTCTGCAGCAGCGGCAATGAGCTCGGGCTTGGCGCGCAGCTGATCTATTTTTTCGGGCTGTTGTAGCAAGCAATGTAGGGCATTGGCAATTGCGTAATCTGCATTAAGGCCATTGGCGAACAACAGCATGCAGTTGTCGGCCATAAATGTATCGCTAATGCGAGGGGTTTGGTCGTGAAGCTGGGCTAGCGCAGAGGGGAGGTCGTTACTGGGGTGTTGGCGTTTCTGATTTAGAAGCCCAGAACAGAATTGGCGAAAGGAAAGCAGCTCTGCATCGAGCTGCTGACGGTGCTGCTGGGAGGGAATGGCGGAAAATAACGAAAAAAACCAATTTGCCCACCGCTTTAATTGGCGATCTAACTCCGCAGTTTGCTGGCGAGGAGCAATGCCAAATAGGCTGCATAGGGTTTTGGCGCACAGCGGTGTGGCAAAATCATGCAGCAAATCAGAAGGTGTGTCTGTGGGTAAATTACTTTGTAAAGAGGTCCTGCGCAATTGTTCGTGGAATACGCGCGCGATACTTCGCCGAGCCTCGGTGTGCTGCGGGGCGTCCATGAAGGGTAGGGTGTTATTGGCCACGTCGGCGCAGGTATAACGGCCGCGATGCCGCTGGTTGACTACCGCATAGTCAGAAGGGGTATTGCTTAGTCGCGGATCAGCGAGCGCGGCGCTAATATCGCGATGCCGACTCAGCAGCCAGCTGCCGCTAGTGCAGCGGTGTACCGGCGAATGATAGTGCAGCTGTTCAAGGGCACTATAAGGCGAGTCGATAAATGCCTGGGAATAGGGATCGATTGCAGCGAATGTAGGCGGCGCTGCCGTATGAGAAAGGTTAGCGGGACGAAATTTAGCGCGAATATATTTGAGCACGATTGGCAAGCACCTTGGCAATTTCTATATTGTTATTGTTGAGATGCTCACGAATGGCGACGCGTTCAGCGCTGTTAAGTTTTTTCCCTACCGCGAGCTTGGCGAGAATGTCGACATCGTAGTAGCGAATTGCCGCCGAGAGCATAAATAGTTCGTCAATAAGATTGGCGGTGGTGCTGGGCGAACAGATGTCGGCAATATTGTCGGAGGCTAGACGAACGTGAACGCCTGCTTCTAGCAGTTCCAATACACGAGGAATACTGTTGAAGGTCGGGCTTGGCAGCGAGCGTAATTGGCGCATGCCAATGGCGGCAGAGGGACAGCAGATGACGCCAATATTGCATTCGAGCAAGCCGTTGACCAAATGTTGAAATCGCTTTTCGTCGTAAGTAGAAGGCGAAATCATGTGTACTGCCCATACTAAGGGTTCGCCATTGGCAGTACTTAGCGCGCCCTGCTTTTTTATGACTTTAACGAGGCGTTCGGTGCCAGATTCACTGTCTTCGTTGCGTTGGTCGCTGTGCACATGCAGCATGCAGCGTTTATTTCTTGCGAGTTCGATGGTGCGCGCGAGATGTTCATCAAAGCCGATGTGATCGGGGTATTCATCGCGGTCGTCGGCTTCGGGTAAGGCGGCTATAAAATCTGACTCCGCCGCGCCTGCTGCAAATAGCTCCCAGCGCTGCGGCTCGCTGTCTTTAAAACCAAAGGGCGAGTAAGCGGCGATATTCAGTGAAATTTTGTCTTGATATTGCCGTTTAATATCTTGCATTCGGTGTAGTGCCGACAAGCCGAGATTATCCGCAGTAACATCGACCAAGGTGTCGGCACGCCGGGTGTTATTGGCGATCATATCGTTGAGAAAGTAAGTAATTCTCTCCCTAAAATCCTCGTCATCATATGCCGGGCCAGCGTGGAGCTGATAGATAAGATGGTGTTTTTGGTGCAGTGAAATATGCGACGTTGCGAGCACACTTTGCTGGGCAACGGTGATGTATTCTTCGTCAATCGTACCAGCTCTGTCTAGATGTAAGTGCGCGTTGTGCATTCCCCCTAGGGCGGTAATTTTTGCGGTAAGCTTGGCGTAAAATGGTGAGCGGTGGCTAGTCATGAGGGACGGTATCCTTAAGCAGGTTTCGGGCTTTTTGCCAAAGATTGGCGCCATAAATTATGGTTGTGGGCAGCGCCAGCGGCGCGCAGTCGTGATCTTTGAAATGACAAATTCCCTCGTCGCTTAATCCCAGCTCTAGTGTCCAGCGCCCTGGCCGCGATGGTGTCGTAACGGTAATATCTATGTTGACCATTGCATCTGGCGGCAGCGCACAGGGCAGGGCGATACTGGCGGCGCGCCATATACGCACTTTGTCTTGGCGTCGCCAGTGCGCATGTAAAAAGATACCGCTGTTCGCGCTCGTTTGCCAAGTAGTCTCGCTGGCGTTACGAATTTTGATGGTGAGGGAAGTGTTTTGATTGGGTGTTAGCCTACGTGCTAAGTCTGCGCGCAGCTCACACTGGTAGGCACTGCGGGGAAGATGTTGGAGATCCTTGCGTGGCGGTTCGATACTATTAGCGCTAGGGTGAGATGCTTTGGCGCAATGCAATTCCTCTTTAAGCCGTTCGGCAAAGTCATTGATAAAAGCATCATTAAATATCTTTTTGTGTTTTGCTTGTAATCGAGTGCCGGACAGCGCGCCGTGGTAATATTTTCGCCAGCCGATCTCGGGACATTGATAATTCTGGTAGGCGCTGCGTCGACCGTCTTGGCAAAAAAATAAACTAAGCCTGCCAGAGTATTGCTGGGGAATAAATTTTTCTACAAGGCATAATAGGCTTGGCTCTTGTTGTTGCTGATGTAATTGCTGGGCAATGCTAAAAGCAATTTTAGCGGCTTCGCAGAAGCCGCCGAGAAAGTAAGGTCCAGCGTGTTGAATTTCTTGTAATTCCTTTAAATAGTACTGGGCTAAGGCATGGCTGTAGTCATCGTTTTTGCCGTCGATAAGATACAGCGAACGAAAGCCATAAACGGGTTGGTCTGGTCCAAGTGCGCGGGCTAAATTGGCTACTTCTTCTTCGCCTTGGGCGCCCCAAAAAAGCGGCGTTTGGCTGCCGAGGGTATTGTAGGCAAAGAGTAGAGCGTCAGCGCGCAGGCGGCAGCCCTGCCACGCACTGGTGTATTGAAGTAGCTTGCTGAAAATATCCGCAGGAATTCCGGAGCTGATCGCGGCGCGCTGCGCATGACTTAGCTTCTGGCTTAGCATAGGGTGTTCGGCACTATTTTTTCGCTCGCTTAGGACGCGATCGAGTTCTGCAATACTGGGGTAATCGAATAAAATTCCGGGTGGGAGCTTGGCGTCGAGGAGCGCCTCTAGGTCGGCGATAAAGCTCGTTGCGCTCAGCGAGTTCCCGCCTAAGTCAAAGAAATTATCGTCGACACTAATGTCTTCAATTTCAAGGTGATGTTGCCATATTTTCCGTAATTGTCTTTCTAAATCACTACGGGGTGGTAGTATGGCTTTGCTTGGGAGTCGCGGTTTACTGCCGTATTTTTCTGAGAGCTTGTGACGCTGTAGTTTTCCCCCTGCGTTGCGAGGTAGTTTCTCACAGAAAAACAGCTCGCGGGGGATTTTATGCTGACTAAGTTGTGTGCTCAGTTTTGCTAGTATGCTTTCTGAATTATATTTTGCGTTGCTATTGAGGACAACGGCGGCAGCGACTTCTTCGCCTAAGCTTGGGTGTTCGGAGGAAAAACACGCAGCGTCTTGAATTTCTGGAAGGCTTAGCAGGCAGTTGTCTATTTCAAGTGGCGAAATTTTTTCGCCGCCACGGTTAATGATGTCTTTGATGCGTCCGTTTAAAAAAAGATATCCGTCTTCATCAAAATAGCCGAGATCACCGGTTCTAAACCAACTTCCGATAAAATCAGTCTGATTCGCCTCCTGATTTAAATAGCCGGTAAAAACGTTTTTACCGGCTATTATGATTTCACCTACTTGACCAAATTCCGTGGGATTGCCGTAGTCATCAATGATCTTAATTGCCACGCGGGCACAACGGCCAACACTGCCCTTGCGCTGCGATTTCGGTGTTATTGGATTACTGCAAATAAGACCGGCGGCTTCGCTCATGCCGTAAATTTCGACGACGGGGATATTGAACAGAGATTCAAACTGAAGATGAGTAGCTTCGGATAGTGGCGCGGACACTGAACGACAAAACCGTAGACTGGCGCTGAGATCTGATTGCGCCATAAGGCGGGCTTCGCGGCACAGCTCGGCGAGCATAGTGGGTACACCTTGATACCACGTTGCGTGGAACTGTTTGAGACAATTAAAAAAAGTCGAAGCGCTTAAGTCGCGAGCAATAATGACACTGCCGCCACTTAATAGTGGGGCGAGCAGCACGTCGAGTAACGCGCCGATATGAAATTGCGGCATCATATTTAATACAGTATCACGCTGAGAAAGCGAGAGTGACTGGATTAGGTTTTGGCATGAAACCAGTAAGTTTTGGCGGCTCAAGGGAACTTGTTTTGGTCTTGCAGTGGTGCCGGATGTATGTAACAGCAAGCAGGTATCGGATGCGGCGTGAGGAATTTTGCTAGGCGTGGCTCTTTTGGGGGGTGGGCTATTCTTAACAAGTGAAAATTCGCCCGCGAGGCCTGTAAGCTTAGGTATCAAGTGTAGACATTGCAGTTTATTTTGTTTGGCGACTACGTCAGTTGGGCGTTGTTCTGGCGAGGTGATCAGCAGTGCGATATCGAGTGGCGCTATGAGTGCATGTAATTCAATTGCATTTAACTCAGGATTTAGCGGCACACAGCAACAGTACTCCATCAATGCTAGGCAGAGGACTGCATTTTCTGGCCCTTGTGGCAGAATAACTGCAACGCGATCCTCGCGAGCGATGCCTGCGAGTTGAAGCTGCTCGTGGGTGTATTGGAGTTGCTGGGCTAAGGCGGCATAGCTGAGTGGGGCTTGGCCGAGTGCAAATACGGCGGGGTGTGCGGCCTGCGCCGAAAGATGGTGGTATTCAAGTAAAGTTAGCTTAGCTAATCCGTTTTCTTGGGTATTCATCCGGCAGCATCCATACTCCGTTCACTTGTCTTTTGTGTTTTTAGCTTTAAACGTTTATGTTAAGTTTTTAATGTTCGCTCTAAGATTTTGATTCTAAAGTATAAATATCGATTAATTCATTTTATTTCGCATTGCACAAGCTGGATAGCTGTCTTTTACGGCGTGTTTGGCCCGCGAGTGTGCAGTCAATAATAATGAGTGATTTTAAATTGTAGCAGAATAAACCTGCTGAGGGGTAAGGGATAGGTAGCTAAGAATACGATCGCTGTCGTGATGGTAATATACCTTTAGGGGATGTTTGATGCTAAGTGGCGCGGCCAGTTCTGGAGCGAAATGAAATTCTAAGCATTGCTGAGTGGAATTTATTGCGCAGAGTTTGGCGGCGCTGAAACCGAAGAAATGTGTGATAAAAGGGAAGAGTGCTTTATAGATGCTCTCTTTGGCTGAGAAGCACAGTGTTAGCGCGTAATGAAGTTCGAAGCGCGAGCCGTGGATGATGTTGAGCTCGTTATCGTCAATAATTTTTGACCACAGTCTATCGGCCTTTTGTGGTGAGAGAATGTCTTGGCAATCAATACCAATTGCGCCAAGTTGGCTGGACGGTGCTAGGGCGCAGGCGGCAAAATCGTCGGTGTGGCTAATGCTGCCACTGAATCCTGTGGGCCACTGGGGGCAGCGCTTATCGTCGGCGAGCACATCAAAATGATCTACACCGTAGTGACGCAGTGCTAGTGCGGCAAGATAGCGACCACAAAAATATTCCGCCTTGCGTTTGCTGCTGGCCCTGCTGATCGTGTCTGGTAGGTGGATTGCGGCTTGGCTAAAAAACGCGTCGTCAAATAGCTCAAGCTTGAATGACCCCGACATTAAAACAGCGGGATTTAGGCGCTGGTCTACAGGGGTAATACAGATAAATTCCGCGAGTGCCTTTTGCGCCGTTTTACTCATGCTCTTAACTGCGCACACTAAGTCGCTGGCGCAGGGCTTCGGCAGACTCAACCCGCTCGGAGTAGCGGTCGACCAATATTTCCTTTTTGTTTCTGAGTAGCAGCGTGAATTTCACTAGCTCTTCTATAACGTCTATGACCCGATTGTAATAAGCCGAGGGCTTCATGCGGTCGTTGTCGTCAAACTCCAGCCACGCTTTGGCAACCGAGGACTGGTTGGGAATGGTAAACATCCGCATCCAGCGACCTAATATGCGCATTTGATTGACCGCGTTAAAAGACTGCGAGCCGCCATTGACTTGCATTACCGCCAAGGTTTTACCCTGGGTTGGCCGCACCGCGCCGATGCTAAGGGGTATCCAGTCGATTTGCGCTTTCATAATGCCGGTCATGGCGCCGTGACGTTCCGGCGAGCACCACACCATACCGTCGCACCACTGTGCGAGTTCGCGCAGCTCGACGACCTTTGGATGGTCGTCGCCACTATCGTCGGGTAGGGGGAGGCCAGAGGGATTATATATTCTGGCTTCGGCACCATAATAGTTCAGTAGCCGCGCGCACTCTTGGCCGAGCAAGCGGCTGAACGAGCGCTTTCGTAGCGAACCGTAGAGAATCAAGATTTTGATTGGGCTGTCATCGCTGACGGGCTGTAATAATTGATCTGTATTGATGGGGCTTAGGGCGTCGGGGTCACAATTGACGATATCAGTCATAGTCTAGGGCAGCGTTGCAGCAATAAAGGCCTAAGTTTGCCCTAGCCTAGAATGTGGATCAACCATCGCGTTACTTGCGGTCAAAATTTACTTTACGATAATTTTTCCCGACATTTTATTGCCGTGAATACCGCAGATATACGGGTATTCACCGGGCTTATCAAAGCGGTAGGAAAAACTCGCATCGTGGCGTAATCGTGGGCTGCGGATATTGCCAACTTGAATAATATGGTTGGAGCCGTCGTGGTTATTCCAGGTGACCTCGGTACCGGCGGTCACGGTGAGTACCGCCGGAGAAAACCGCATGAAATCGACAATGGATACGGTGTCTTTGCCCGCTGAAATGTCGTTTTGAACGACTTTGGGGCGCGGTGTTGAGATCGAAACAGGCGACATAGATGGCATAGATTTCTCCATGACAGGACGAGGCTGAGGGCTAGTTGGGGGCGATTGAGACGCTTTTCCCGCGCCATTTTCCGCGATGATGATCGTGCCTTTCATCGCTGGATGAATGCCACACTGGTAGTGATATTCTCCGGAAGATGAAAAGGTGTAATGATATTCGCCGCCCCTTCTTAAGCGTGGGCTTTCGTGGCCGTCGATTAGAATACTGTGGCTGGCACTGTCGTTGTTGATCCATACAATGTCTTCGCCTGGTTGGCTAGTTATCGTCTTGGGAGTAAATGCATAGCTTTGAATTTTTACCGAACCGCCATTGCTTGTCATTATATCTGAAGAAATTGCTGCACCCGCAAACATGATTAGCGCGGCTAACGACGTAAACACTAAATACACTTTCACTTTTACCTCCACATCGACTCTTGGGAATCGGCGATTACTTTTTTTGACGAGCGTTGCGCATACGATTGGTGCGCCATGTCATCCAGATACCGCTAATCGATAATAAGACGGCGGCGGCGCCTACCAAGTTAATCAGGCTGGAGCCAATGGTGCCAAACAAACGACCGCTGTGTAGGTCAATTAAGACTTGTTCTAGGGCAACGGTAGGGTGGGCATAGGGCTCGACGTCGGATTTTGCATCGTCGTCGAGCTGGGTAAGTGACGACCAGCTTATAGTCTCGGTGTTGTCAAACTCCTGCCAGCTTAAGCCGTCGGCACTAATATAAGTCCCTTCACCTTGAAGTGCTAAAAATGACGTATCTTGTTGTTCTACGATGCCAATGCCGCGAATATGGCCAACGGGGAGCATATAGCCGCTGAGTTCTTCAATGAGCACACCGGTGGGTGATAACAAGGTGAGTTTGTCATTGGTCGCAACAAACAAGAGTTCGTCGCCGTTGTTTTTGATGTCGACAAAGCCCAGGGGTGAGGGAATGTGTCGGTCGAGGGCGATATTGTCTAAAACGGTATTTTCTGTTGTAGTAACGAGCCAGTGCCCAGCAGAAAAATAGCCGTTTTCCGGAATCGTGGTATGCAAACCATAAAGCGACATCAGCGTGCTGGACCCGACGCGAATAGCGTCGAGTCCCATGCTGACGCTCTGATTAAGTAAAATACCACTGAAACCTAGCCAACCCATAAATACAAAGGCAAATATACCAAGGCGTTGGTGCCACTGGCGCAATAGTAATGACGTATTGCGCTTAGGGGCGCTTGGCCTTTTTTGTGTAGACGAGACGGGCTTTATGCCGACCTTTTTAACCGTTGGTGTTTGTGAATCATTGTGGGCCGCCCGGTCTGCTTCGGCGCGAAGGGCATGTTGCGTGTTCATAGAGCCTCCCAGAAGGCCATTTATTAGTGACTTAAGGTATCTAAGGTGAGGGCGGTTCGTGCCATGCGCTCCATCATTTGTACCGACAGCGTAGCGCCGGTAATATTGTCCACCTTATTACTCAGCTTATTTCCAGCTGCCTTTGCTCCTTTTAATTGGTTGAGGAATGACGGTTCTGCAACTTGTTCACCGCGAGATTCCCGGTAAATAAGGACGCGAGCGGTCTCGATGGCACCGCCGCTCACAGCAAACCCTGAGGTGGTCGGCACATAGCCTTCCTTGCCTATGTCATCAAAAACCCACACGGTCTTATTAGCGTCCTTCCAGTAGCGCACCCGCTGAGAGGGGAAGGGGCGGTTAAATACCGCACTTATTTCACGTTGTGCTTCGGCGTCTAAATTCAGCACAGTAGGTGCGGGCACCTGGTTATTAAACATTTCAGCGAGAAAGACATCCGGTGTCTGAAATGTTTTATACAGTTCAAAGGCTTTCACATTTCCTGAATAGAGACCGGTAATAATAAGGAAAAATAAAAACAATATTATTTTTTCTGCGTCTTGCGGGCGCCGTGCAACGGCATCTGAAGTAGATGCCGTGCCGCCCATTTTTACAAATGGATAGAGCATGTGTTCTCCAGGATACTGATTAACGAGTTACAATCACGCGTTCATACGGCGCCAACGCAGCGATTAACTGGTTGCAGGCTTCGTAGGTCACGTTGATGCGCTCGCAGGCGTTATATGCTGCTTCAACAACCGCATTGAATTGCGTTACGGTAATGCCGAGGTCGGCGTGCGCCGCGGCCATGCTGGCCCCTTGGTATTCCACCGCGCCACCTAATACAAGTTGCTCTAGCTGGGTGTTTAAAAAGATCTGGCGCTCAATATTGCCAAACTCGCGGAAAATATGATTAATCCGGTTGTCGAGCATAATGTAGTAAAATAAGCTTTCTACCCAGTTGCGCACACCTTCTTCCCCGCCCCATTGTTCTAGCGCGTCGTCGTCAAGTGCTGGCAAGGTTGGTGTTTTACCGGTTTGCGCAAAGCTCGGCAGAGCGGCTGTACCCGCGAGAATTGCAATGGCGATAGTGCGAAATATCGGTTTCATGGTGTTCTCCTGAGATCGAGTAGACTTAGCTAATAACGCTTTTAGAAACTAGCCTGAAGTGATAGATAAAAGCCGTGTTGGTCAGGGGTGATTGTGATGTCGCCGAGCATTGCGTAGGCAAAGGTCATTGACAGGTTTTTGTTGGGGAAATATGCAACAAAGGCGTCGAACCAGTCGCTTTCATTCTGGGTAAGTGTTCCGGCTAAATTACCAAGGCCTAGAGTTCCTAACGTTGGTTGTAGTCCAGTTAGGTCTATGTCAGCAACGTCTACACTTTGGCCGTTGACGTTGTCACCGTGTTTTGCCCACTCAACACCAATAACAGTGTCTTTGCGTAGCAAGTAGGCGAGGGAGATCTCTGGCCGAATTTCCTTGTCATCGCCGTCCGGCCCGCCAAATCCGGTCAGGCCGGTTTGGTTGGCTGCACTGTAACGCGCAGTAATGTTAACGAGTGTATTGATAGGAAAGAAAATTTTTGTCGCCGCTATATAAGCCTCCCAATCTTTGGTCTTGGCTGCTTTTAATGTAGTTAGTAGTTCATCATTTTTATTGTTTTTGTAAAAACCACCGATGGCAACCTGAGGAATAAGGTTGTCAGAATCGTAGATTGCTTCGCCGAAAACCCGAACCTTGGCACCAACGATATCCATTTCAATAGTGGTGTTGAATGGTTCGATACCAGTACTAACCGGTATACCAGCTGTTTCATCGGTAAGGCCTCCCACGGTGTCAAAAACTAAACCGAGGGTATCGAAGGTCGAGCCAGTAGTGAGGCTGCTCTTTGTATATGAGAGCTCAAAACGATCCCAAAAGCCAACCGCTGCGCCGATCGAATGTAAGGTATAATTTGCTAGTGGTGCGTATGTGTAATGCAGGTTTCCGTTAATACCGTCACGAGTTGCGTAACCCGTAATCGTCGCCCAAGGAGTGATACCACCACCGCCTGCGCCGTCGATCATGCTGACGCCGCCAGTCGCGAGTACCTTGCCGGTGTTAAACATTTCGGCCTGAGTTATATTGCTCGCAAAAATTGCGGCAACGAGGGTTGCGCTTTTAAAAAGACGCAAGCCGTTTTTTTTTGCTTCTTTCATCTTGATGCTCCTAATCAATAGAAAACTACCGTGCTTGAGTAAAGCGCCCCGCGTTTTGCAGAAATGTCTAGTTGTAGTGTCGGTACAATGGGTTTTCATAGGGGATTGTCTTTCGACAAACACTTATGCGCGCCAAATTGTTGCCGTTCTAAAACACGCTATCCGTCTTCTTAAGGGTGCGTTACACACTTAGCAATGGGTGTGCCAGATACCAATAATCGTGTTTTTAGCGCTGAGTTTGAGAAATGGGTGCTCTTTTATTGTGCTAATTTTTTTGTGCATATAAAAAATATTGCGTCTAAAGAGGGCGAAAATTGAGTTTTCAAATAGCGACGATTTATTTTGGAACATTTTTTTAATTACATGAAAATTTTCGGGCATTTTTATTTTTTTGCTATTGGATCTGTTTTTTGAGTTTTTGAGGATGCATTAAAATGGTGATTTCCGCTATTGCACAAAAATGTGGCCATTTTACGGCGTTGAATTTCTTATGCTTGGCGCAATTTGGGGCGAAATTTTTATTTTTGCCTGTTAATGGCAATAATCAGGTGGTTTTATGAAAATAAAAGGGTGCCGCTAAGTGTGATGAGGGTCACTGTTTTGAAAATGAGTGCGGGATGCGCGCCGCGGGGTGTCGGCGGCGAGACGCATTTAAGTAGGGATGGCGCCACACTTATAACCGCTTTAGCCGACAAGTAGCGTTGGTGCTCGTGGGCTATAGGCCGTGAGCGAATTAATGAAAGCTTGTGGTGCACATTCTAATTTGATGATTACTGCCGACTTCCTCCGCCGACAGCAATATATCTGTACCCCGCGTATTGACGCTGTGCGCGCCGGTCGTTGTTAAAAATATATATTCTAATTGGCAATATAGATGGCTTTATATATTCAGGCTCGTCGCTGGGGAGTGGGTGGCTAAAGAGTATGATAGCCGTCGACGCCATGATGGCAACTAGCATTGCAATGGGATTGCCAGTTGCCAAGCCCTGTTGCGTAAGCTCGGTGGGGCTCGCTGAGAAAAACAGATCGAATTTGGCGATATACATATAAAGGTGGCCTGCTAAGTTTAAGTAGCGCAGGGGGAATAGTATAAGCAGATTGTCGCGGGATTCTCGTGGGCGCCGGTAAATTGAACAGAAGCACGAGGCCAGCAGATAGAATACTTTGATTATCTTTTGTGCGTCTCTAACCTTTCTTTTACCGGCGTAGCGTGATGTACACACAAATTATCCAGAATCAAGAATACTTTGCGCTTCGCATCCTTGAGCAATCGCATCATGAAATCAATCAGTCTATCGGTATTCATATTACCTTCAAATATCCAGTACCTTAACTTGCCCTGACTGGTCACCGCCGAAATCGTGTTGCACGGCTCACGCTTGGCCTATGGGCGCATAGCTCAGCTCATGCTGGCAATCGTTACGCAGACCGGTCTCGTTCCCCGGTCAATCTCGCCATTCCGCGTGTCCGAAGTCGATGCGCCTGTCGGCGTTTCTCGTCAAGAACTTCTAGAGATAATGTTCTTGCATCAGTTTTTGCGTCCATGGACGGTATTGTGTCGGAGGCTATTGGTCGTCGGGTTAATAGGCCATAAAAAAAAGCCGCTACTAGGGTGTATAGCGCGGCGGCGCTGGCCGTTTTTTGCTCTGATGAATGGCGTGGACAATGGTTAATATGCATGGGGATGATAGAGGTGGGCAGTGCTATATAAGACGTATGAGCAATTCGCTCTAGCGGGTGCATTGTGGAGATTGTCCAGTAGGTTGGCGTGCTATAGCGGTGGTGTATGTAGTGAACGCGTGTGTAGAGCCAAGGTAGGTGCCCGCCTGCATGTAATAGGTTATCGCCTCTATAAATAGCCAGCACAAGAACAGCTCGGCACGGTGCAGTTGCAGCCGTATTCGGCAATGTCGACGTGCAGACGGAACCAGTCGTGTTCAAATACGCCCCAGGCCTGTGTTGCCATTACAACGGTGGCAAGATTGTAGTTGAAGATTTCCAGCGACATTGCCTCGCTGTCAAGGTGTTTTGCTGGAAATCGCTCGGGTTGGATGTTCCAGCGCTGGCTGTTATCGCGGTTGCGCGCGTAATACCACCAGTGCACTATGCCGCCCAAGCCAATTAATAGGTACTGCCGCATAGCCATGCTGAGTTGCATAGAGCGCTCCACCAAATTAACTGCTTCGTCTTAATATTCAATTATATCATATTAAGTTATTTATCTGTAACTTAATGCAGTGCGCGGGTCTTGGCAAGGATGTTACATTTATGTAACTTCTGGATGTTGTGTGGCTTTGAATTATCCTGCGAATATTATGGTAACGTCCAACGCGACAGTCATTGCTAAGGCTAAGCCTGCGATCTTGGTTGGCCGACCTCGTGGCAGTAGCAAAGAAGACACCATCGCGCGGCTGCTTCGAGCGGCGCAGCAGTTGTTTGCTGAAAAAGGTTGCGCCCAAACCAGGTTTAATGATGTTGGTGCCGGCATTGGTAT
>NZ_JBFHDY010000088.1:0-14873 GCF_041584495.1 Zhongshania sp. | reverse complement strand
GGCGAAGCCATTGGCGATGCACTATTGGTGGAGGATCGGGTTCGTCATATTTTGGTGGACGAGATGCAAGACACCTCGGTGAGCCAAATCGAATTGCTCGAGGCCTTGTGCCAGGGCTGGGAAGATGATGATGGCCGCAGCGTGTTTTTCTGCGGGGATTTACAGCAATCCATCTATGCATTTCGGGGGAGCTTGGTAAGTTTGTTTGACGAACTTATGCAGCGTGGTAGCTTTGCCGGAAAAACTCTTGTGCCCTTACAACTTAAAGCTAATTTTCGCTCCTCGCCTGACTTGGTTAACTGGGTGAATGGCGCCTTTAAAATTTTGTTTACCGACCGTGGCCGGCACTACGAAGCGGCGCTGCCCCAGCGCAGCAATCCCGGTGTGGTAAAAATTCACCCCCAAGTTTTAGCCAAGCGTGTTGACGCTAAAGCGGGTGTAGCCTTCGCCGAGGCCAAGCAAATTGCAGACTACCTGCTGGACTTGCAGGTCCGCGATGCAGAGGCGGGCAAGGTCTCATCGGTGGCAATTCTTATTCGTAGTCGCAGCCATTTAAAACATATTATTCCGGCGCTTAAAGCGGCGGGTCTGGGATTTTCTGGTCAGGATATCGACAGCCTGGGAGCTACACCTGCAGTGATGGACTTTATGGCACTGCTGCGGGCGTTGTGGCACGAGGCTGATGATGTAGCCTGGGCCAGCGTATTACGGGCACCCTTTGTTGGTTTGAGCTGGGACGACCTGCTGCACTTGCGTGAAGCCCCAGTCCTTCTCCGCGACGCGATTATGGACGAGGCATTAAGCACTCAGCTCAGCGCCGATGGCCAGTTCACGGTCAATCGCTTGCGCCGCACTTTACAATGGTTGGATAGTTGTCCAGAGAGCCGGGATTTACGCTGGGCGCTGCGCAGTGCCTGGCATTTATTGGGTGGCCCAGTCTGCATTGAAGCGCATCAGCAAAGCGATATTGATCGGGTGCTGCGGCTTTTAGATGAATACGCGCCTGCGGGGTTGCTTGAAGATATTCAGGGGCTTGAACGTGCACTTGAGCGTTTATACGCCGCCCCGCCCAGTAGTCATATTGAATTAATGACGGTGCATAAATCCAAGGGCTTGGAATTCGACGTTGTTATCCTGCCAGGGCTTGGCGCAGCGGGCCGCAATGCGGATCGTGAGCTCTTGGCGTGGCAGCGGCTGCGCGGCCATATGATTTTTGCGCCCAAGCCCCAGCGCAATAACAGTGAAAAAGCGGCAGACAAACTCTATAACTATATGAGTGAAAGTCAGCGTCGGGCCCTCGACGAGGAAATGGACAGGCTAATCTATGTGGCCTTGACCCGCGCCAAGCGTGAGCTACATCTATTTGGGGTTTGCCAAATAAATAGCAAAGGCGATGTTGCGCCCAAATCCGGTAGCGTGTTGGCAAGGCTGTGGGACAGCGTTGGAGAGGCTTTTGAGCAGGCCGAGCTTATTGAGCAAGACGACGATGTTGCGCCAATGCGGGTTCCTTTGGCACCGCGGTTGCGGGATTACGACGTAGACCTTAGCCCTGCGTGGCAGCCGCCGGAACCGGTGGTATCGCCTTTGCAACGCGCTCAGCGCCAAACTGAAAATGCGGTGTTGGAAGACAATATTGAGGATCGCGCAGTCGGCATTGTGTTTCATGAACTGATGGAGCGGCTTGGTCGCGGTGGCGATAGCGCGAGCTGGGCGGCAGATGAAAGTCGTTTACGGCAGGGGGTAATTCAACGTCTGCGTCATCACTGCCACCCCGAACCGGCGATACAAGATAGCGTCGAGCGGGTGCTGAGTTTATTAAGCAATACCCTCAGCTGCGCCAAGGGCCAATGGATACTCGCGAGCTACCAGTGGCAAGACAGCGAACAGACTATTCGCCGCATGCTCGCAGGGCAGTGGCAAACGTTGATTTTAGACCGCGTATTCATTGATCAGGAGCGCTGCTGGATTGTGGATTATAAAACCGCCAGGAGCCGTGACAGTGTTGATGCGTTTTTAGAGGCACAAGCGGAAAGATATAGTGCAAAAATGCGAATTTATGCACAAGCTTTACGCGCAACTGGGGTAGAATGCGCGATCTCGACGGCACTGTATTTCCCAGCACATCAGCGTTTGCTGGTGCTGGACGACATTTAAGCGTTTGGCTAAGCCCATAGGGCGTAGGTTTTAATTGATTATTTTAGTAGCTGTATAGCTCTCGTATTTGGGAATGGTTTTACATGAAACAAGCGCTTTATTTCGGGGTACTGTCGGTATTGCTGGTAGGCTGCAGTCAGTTTAAAACCAATAAACAAACTGTGCCGATCCCGATTAATCTAGAAAGCCATGTTCAGGCGATTGATGAGGAGGCCCAAGCGGACGCGCCTACACCGACGCCGAAGATTGTGACCAGTAATAGTCGTACTATGTTACTCGGCAAGTGGTATGGCATTCGTAAAACCAATAATGGCGGCCAAAAAGAATGGCTAACAGAGCGCTCGGCAGATGGCACTTACCGGGTTGATTTCCGTTTTACCGCTAAAAATGGTGACGTCCGCACTCAGTCGGAAGTGGGCTTTTGGGGCGTTTCTGGCGGTACTTATTTCCGCATTTTTAGGGGCTGGGTCACCATAGAAGGGATGAAACCGGCCGACCCAACCAAGGCAGATCATTATGATGCTTATACCATTCAATTGCTTAATGACACCTACTTTAGCTATAAGCATGTTAACCGTGAGCACGTGTACACGGTGAAAAAAATGCCAGCAGATTTTCGCCTTCCCCTCAATGTTAAAAGCGAAAGTAACGAGCCGTTGACGTTTAGTTATTAAGTGAAATTCGGGCCTCCCAATTGGCTTAGCGCCGTTCGCGTTGCTGGGCTAAGCACTTATGAGTCCTTGTTATTCAAAAACATACTTGCCTGGTGCTGCTTCCAGTGCGGGGTATTTTTTGCTACCTAAACTGGTCTTGGCGCGGCGCTTGTCACCTGAGCGGCTACTTGCCCACTGGGCCCAAGCCTCCCACCATGAACCGGTATTTGGGTGTGCGGCAGCGCGCCAGGCATCGGCATCGGGCCCCGGTGTTGGGCCAGTCCAATACTGCGATTTAGGGTTGCTTGGGGGATTGACCAGTGCCGCAATATGGCCCGCACTGCTCAACACAAATTCGCAGTTCCCGCCTAATAATTGGGTAGTTTGATAGCAGCCGGTCCAAGGGGTTAGGTGGTCATTCACTGCGCCGAGTACAAAGGCGTCTTGGGTAACTGTGGCCATGTCGAGTGGTGTGTCTAATACTGAGAAGGCGCCGCCGCGAACCAAGGCATTGGATTCTAAGATGCTTAAAAAATCGTCGTGCAAGCCCGCCGGTAAATCAGTGCTGTCGGCATTCCAGGCCAGAATGTCAAAATTCGGTGGCGGGTTGCCCATTAAATAATTGTTCACCCAGTAATTAAATACCAAATCATTGGGGCGCAGCAGCGAGAACATATTTGAAAGGACTTTGCCGTCGAGTACGCCTTTTTTACGTGACAGCATTTTGGCCGCACTTAACAAGGTGTCGGCGCGGAAAATACCGATCATGGCGGGCTTTGAAAAATCCAGCAAGGTCACCGCGTAACTAATGGCATTTATCTTATGTGCTTTGTTCTTTGACTGCATATACGATAGCAAGGCCGACATGGTGATGCCACCGGCGCAAAAGCCAAAAGTATTTATTTTTTTAACGCCACAAATTTGGGCGACAGCATCAATTGCGCCGCTGAGGGCGTGGCAGTAATTGCCTAGATTCCAGGCACTGTCTTTAGCAGTGGGGTTGCGCCAGCTCACCATAAACACTTGGTAACCTTGCGATAACATATATTCGACCATGCTGCGTCCAGGCGCGAGGTCGAGAAAATAATAACGGTTGATCTGTGGCGTCATCATCAATACAGGAATGCGATATACCTGCGGAGTTTGCGCTTGATATTGAATGACTTCTAAGTGCTCATTGCGGTAGATCACCGCGCCCTTAGACAGCGCTAGATTGCCGCCAACTTCATAAGCGCTTCGGTCGACTGAAGAGGGTACGCCACCGTTGTTTTTTAAATCGTCGAAAAAGTTCCTAAGGCCGCGTACAAGACTTTTGCCACGGGTATTTTTAGCGTGCTTTAAGGCCGCTGGATTACTTAAAATTAAATTGCTTGGCGATAAGGTGGCTTTTACTAATTCGGCGGTAAACTTAACACGTTCTTGATCTAGCCAATTGCCCGTTTCATTTTCTAGTAGCCCGTCAACAGCTTGGCAAAACGCCAAATAACTCTGCCCAAGGCGGTTAAAGACCTTGTTGTTATGCCAGGACTCGTCGCTAAAGCGTGGGTCGCGACCAAACTGGAGTTCAGATTCGCCTTTAAGTATCTTGAATTCTTCTTTCGCTAACTGAAGGCCCTGCTGGCGCAGCATGGTAAAATTTAAATAATGGCTGATTAAGCCCGCAAGGTTTTGGGCTGCGGCTTTTGTGGGGTCGGAATCAGCTTGGCTAACATCAAGCTTGTGCTTGTTATTCATTATTTAAGTGCTCCTAAACGCGGTTATATTTTTTGCCACCAATTCGGTTCTGGTGAAGGGAAATAAATGTCCGCAATCGTAAGTTTGTAAATTAGCCTTGGGAATGATCGCCCGCATAATACGGGCATTGATAAGTGGAATAATGGGATCGTCTCGCCCCGCCATAATAAGCACTGGGTGCTTAAGGCGGTGTAGACGATGAATGCTGGTCCAGCCACTTAGTGCCAATGCCTGCCAACAATAGGAAAGCGGATCTACTTGCATAAAGCGCAAATAACGACCTACCTTGGCATCGCGGCGCCGCAGGTCGCCACCATACAAAACCCCAGTGTAAAGGCCAACCATGTTAAGGCGAATACAGCTGAGCGGGTGGCGTGTCAGTGCTCTAAGGCCAGGAATGCCGGGAACAACCGCTATGCCCATGGTGGTAGCCGCCAATATCACGCGGCGAATACGGTCGGGGAAGCGCAGTGCTAATTCCTGGGCTAAAGTTCCACCCCATGAAATACCGAAGACATCGACTTGCGCGTGACCTAGGCGATCTAACATGGTGATAATTGTGCGGGCTAAGCAAGTAATATGGTATGGCGTCAACCGTGATTTTGAGCCACCGATACCGGGTGGGTCGAAACGAATTACCGTGCTACCTTGCAGAGACTTAACGATAGCGTCGAGGATGCTGAGTTCGGTAGCGAGGCCGTTGCAGATGAGTAGCGGCGGTAAGTCGTCGTCACCTTGTTCTATTTTTAAAAATAGCCGGTCTCGGCCCAAGGTGATTTGCTTGCCATGCTCATATTCATTGTCCATAAAACTCACTTATTGCAGCGACCGGTTTGCCATATAGCAGTAGAATTTAAGCCCTCTTTAATACATGTGTTGGCCACCGTTAATCGACAGCGTGCAGCCGGTAATAAAGCTGGCTTCTTCCGCAGCGAGAAAAACCACGGCCCGGGCGATTTCTTCAGGTTTTCCGGGACGCCCTACGGGCACTTTAGCGACTAGCTTATCGAGAATATTTTCTGGTACAGCGCGCAGCATATCAGTATCGATAATACCAGGAGCAATCGCGTTAACGGTAATGCCATACTTAGCGCTTTCCAGCGCTAAGGCTTTGTTAAAACCGTGTATGCCGGATTTGGCTGCGGCGTAATTGACTTGACCGTACTCGCCAGCCTGGCCGTTGAGGGAGCCGATATTAATAATGCGGCCGTATTTGCGGTCGCGCATACTTTCAATTACGTTGCGGCAGGTATTGAAGCAGGCGCCGAGATCAGTATTGATGACCGCGTGCCATTGCTCGGGTGTCATTTTGTGCATGGTGGTATCACGGGTTATGCCCGCATTGTTTACCAGTACGTCGATTGGTCCCAGTGTTTCAACGATACTGGCAATGTTTTCAGCGACTTCATTAAAATCAGAAACATCGAATTTATAAATGGCGATGCCAGTACGTTCGCTAAATTCTCTAGCGCGTTCGTCGCTGCTGCTGTAATTGGCCGCGACAATATAGCCCGCGTCACGTAATGCGATAGAAATCGCCTCGCCAATTCCTCTAATTCCACCGGTTACTAATGCAACTTTTGCCATGTTAATTTCCTTATTGCAGTACACATTTTAAATTCATTATAAGTTTACGCTTTGCGCGATCTGGTTTAATCCAATCGCCTAGGCAGCCACGCTGGTGTTTGCAAAAACAATCCAATGAGATGATTTGTTGCTGCGCCATTGCCTAAAAAATTTTCAGTAGCACGCCGCGTAACTGCGCAGCAAGAAGCAAGCCAAGACAGATTGAGTGGCGTGTAAATATTTTTCTTGCTAGGGTTTTGTAAAATTTATCCGCCTATTATTTGAGGTGCCATTATTAAAAATGGCACGATATGAAGCTTTATAAATGCTAGGTTCAAATGAACGATACATTTGCGAAACTAACCACTGCTAATTAGCGGCGTTACAGAAGATACTCTCTTAATATTTCAGATTGTTTACAGGGTTATGAGGATGCACTATTGCTTATCCGAAGTGAAGTCGTTTAAATCAAAAAGACTATATTGGCAGGTTTATTGGGATCAATGATTAGGACATCAAATATGGACATTAATAGTTGCTACCAGCCCTTGGATCTTGTTCGCAGTGCGGCAAAAGCCAATGTGGCGGGCTTGTTTTGCAGTATTGCTGCGGCTGTTCCAGATCGAATTGCGTTGTGTGATGGCAATCGGCAATACAGTTATCGACAATTAGATGCACGCAGCAACCAGTGGGCTAATTTATTTGCCGGCAACGCGCTTGTGCAGGGAGATCGGGTGGCCGTTATGCTCGGAAACTGTGCAGAATATTTTGAGTTGGAGCTGGCAGCCGCGAAATATGGCCTTATATTAGCTGCACTGAATTGGCGGCTAAGCGATGAGGAGCTCCAGAACTGCACCAATCTAGTGCAGCCCAAGTTGATTGTGGTCGGTGTTGATATGGTTGAGCGCTTAACTGGCCTTGGGATTACCAGTGCCAAGCAGGTAGTGATCAGTGACGACTGCATTGAATTGCTTAAGGACTACTCAAATAGCTTTACTTTGCCAGCACTAGACCCTGAGGCTGGCTTACTGATTTTGTATACCAGTGGTACCACGGGTTTGCCCAAGGGCGCACTCGTTAGTCACCGCGCTATTATTGCTCGGTCGATGGTGTTTCATGTTTTATTTGCCACCCCTGATGAAGATAATTTTGTGGCGTGGACGCCGATGTACCACATGGTGTCGACGGATCATGGCTTAGCGACGTTGCTGCGTGGCGGCACGGTGTGGTGCCTCGACGGCTATCAGCCAGATCGGCTTATTGAGTTAATTGAGCGTATTAAGATCACGTGGTTGGTGTTGGTGCCCGGTATGGTGGGCGATTTTGTTGCACGCTTGCAGGCGCGGCCGTTCAAGGTGAAGGGCATTAAAGTCATTGGCGCCATGGCAGACCTTATTCCTCGCGAGGAAATAGGCGCCGCAACTACTTTGCTGCAAGCCCCTTTTCTCAATAGTTTTGGCGCGACTGAAACGGGCTTGGCACCGGCAACTGGTGGCAATATTGTCATTGGGGTGGTGCCAGACAGTTTGTCTAAAGCGCAAACGCCATTCTGTGATTTGCGCTTAGTAGACCCCGAAGGCCGAGAGGTCGCGGTTGGTCAACCTGGTGAAGTATCCCTCTCTGGCCCAACCTTGTTTAGCGGTTACTGGAATAATGATGACACCAATCGCCAAGATTTTCGCGGTGGTCGATTTCATATGGGTGATGTCTTGCGCCGCAATATTGACGGAAGCTTGGACTATGTGGACCGCGTTAAATACATGATTAAATCGGGCGGCGAGAATATTTACCCCGCCGAGATCGAAACCGTAATTCTGACGGATACCCGTATTGAAACGGCAGTGGTGGTGCGCAAAGTTGATGCGAAGTGGGGTGAAGTTCCCGTAGTGTTTTTGGTGTGCCGCGACGAGACCGTTAGCGAGGCTGAGGTCGTGGCATTATGCCGCAGCTCACTGGCCAGCTATAAAATGCCAAAACAGATACGCTTTATTAAGGATGAGGAGCTGCCCCGCTCAACCACGGGCAAGATTCAGCGCCATCTTTTGGAAAAACTTATTTGAGGGTATTAAGAGAGATAGCGCGCTTGGGGTGAAAATTCTCCCAGGCGCGCATTAGCTATGCTGGATTTATGCATGCTTCACGGCGGTGTGGTATTTTCCGATAAATGCCTTAACCTTAGGCGCGATGCTCTCGCGATAATGGCCGCCACTAAACACGCCGTAGTGACCCACGCCCTCTTGGAGGTGATGCTCTTTCATGGCCTCAGGCAAATTCACACAAAAGTCAGCGGCGGCCTGACACTGGCCAGGAACCACCATATTGTCTTTTGCACCCTCGACGGTAAATAGCGGTATGTCTTGGATATGGGCGCAATTCACCTTGGCTCCCTTGTAGCGCATAATGCCTTTGGGTAGTTCTTGGTCAATAAAAACCCGTTCTAGGGTTTCAAGATAAAACTCAGCAGTGGTATCTAGCAGGCTAAAGTACTCGTCGTAAAAGTCGCGAATCTTGTTTGCGCTCTCAAAATTGCCGTGGTAAATATCTCGTAAATAGCGTTTGTGACTTTCTATATGTGAGCGAATGCTCATGGTCATAAAATTGCTGAGCTGCACCATGCCAGGGTAAACCGAGCGGCCGCGGCCAGGGTAGCGGGAGGGCACCTTATGAATGGCGGTGAGGCTAAGCATGCCGGGGGTAATAAAACTCGACACCTTACTAATCAGGCCTGGGTTGACTCGTATATCCATGGGGCTGCCTAAAAAGGACATGGATGCTGGCCGTGCAGGATTTTCCTGCGCGGACATGATTGAGGCGGTTACTAAGCCGGGAATACCGGCCTGGCAAAGGCCAACCATGTGCGTGCCTGGTCCCAGTTTTTCCATGAATTCAATTAAATAAGCAATATACTCTTCAAAGCCGAAGCGGCCCTCTTCCACTGGCACCAAGCGTGCATCGGTCCAGTCAGTTACATAGACTTCGTGTTCCGGCAGAAACTCTTCAAAAGTTTCGCGGGACAAGGTGGCGTGATGGCCGGATAAGGCCGCCACAAATATGACCCGTGGTGCGGTTTTTGGTAAGCCCTGGCGACGGAACTTCATCAGTTTGCAAAAGGGCAATTCTAATTCAATGGACTCGGCTACGGGGTAGGCGCGGGAGTCGATAATAACGTCGTCGTAGTCCCAACCTTTTTTAGGGTAGTGCTGCAACACGCGAATACCTGTATCGAGTAAGGCACTCTGGAAGCGCCCGAGCTTAGATTGGCGCACTGGATTCCACTCGGCATCGACAACGGTTTTTACTTTCGATAAGCCAATGGCAATGGTGTTTAAGCTTTGATTGGTCGCATCGGCGATATGGTATCTCATTGCTGTCTCCTTGCCACGGCGGGTTTACCTCAGTTTGGACTGAAGTTGGTAGCGCATCATGACAAATAATGTAATTGGGTGAATTCTATATGCCGGAGCCCCTTTGCTGACGTCGCGGCTATAAATTGCATTCGCTATTTTAGTATGCACAAATTAATTGGCTTGGGCCAAGTAATTTAAAAAAATATTATTTTTTAAATAAAAGTGCACCAATATTGTCATAAAAATTAATTTGGAAATGGGTTTTTTTGCACTTAAATGAGTCGAATATTTGCGAGCTTTTTGGGCGCGGAGATTTGGTTTTTTAATTAGTGAATGCTATTCAGATTTCTGTTAAAGCATTCAGGAATTCAAAGACTTAGGCGTTGGAGTGAGGCGATCTAAAAAATCCAGCGCGCCGCAAACGGCACAAACACCGCCGTAAACGCACCAGTTAGGCACAGCGCCAAGCTAGAGAAAGCTCCGGCCACAGGGCTGCGCTCAAAGGCCCGAGAGGTGCCAATGGCGTGCGCGGCCAAGCCCAGACAAAAGCCCCAAAGTCGATCATCCTGAATATCTAATTTAGTAAATAACCAGGTGATGGTGGTGATCCCCACCACGCCGGTCAAAATAACTGAGGCTACTGCGATCGTGGTAATACCGCCAATGTCTTGGGTAACGGCTATCGCGATTGGGGTGGTAATGGACTTGGTTGTTAGGGACAGCAAGGTGCTTTGATTGGCGCCAAACAGCCACGCTAAGATTAAGGCTGATGCAGACGCAAAAATAGCGCCAACAGTGACTGTGATCAGTAGCGGTCCAGCCATATTGCGGAGCAAATGCAATTGCCGATAAAGGGGCACCGCCAGCGCGACGGTGGCTGGCCCCAGTAAAAAAGTCAGCCAGTCAATGTTGTGGTAATAGGCGTGGTAGTCCTTGCCTAGTAGTATTAGAGCGAGGGCGATGAAGCTCGCGCCGCTAATAGTGGGGTGCAAAATCGCGGCCCGGCCACTGCCCAGGTACAGAAACATGGCGCCCTGGTAGGCGAGTAAAGTCAGCGTAATGGCAAACAGTGGGCCGTGGAGTAAATCGCTCATAAATGGCTATTTCGACGCTGTAAAAAGCGAATCAACAGTCCGCAAAATACCAAGGTGCAAACAGTGCCAAGGCTGACTGCGGCGATAAAGGCCGGCCACTGATCGGCAAAACCTGCGCCTAAAAAGAAGACGCCTGCCGCCGGTGCCATTAATAATAAAGGCAGTAATTCGATTAGCTTTTGGCTGCCACTCTCTAAGTCCTTGGGCACGCTGCCGCGTATGCACAGGCCACAAAACAGCAATAGCATGCCGATCACTGGGCCAGGCAGGGGTAGGTCTAGCGCGCGCTGCATAAACTCCCCGGCCAGTTGGCAGCCGAGCAGCGTTAAAAAGCCTGCTAGCATCAGCGCTTAACCATGGGTAGCGCGCTGGCAATGGCACAAAGGCCTAAGGTAATAAAGGCAAGCAGCGACCAGTTCGGCATACTTAAGCCAAACAGTGTCCACACGATTTCGGCGCAATTGCCGTCGCCAATCATGAGGGTGCTAAAGGCTTCGCCAAACGGCAAATTGGCAAACATATATTCGAGGCTAGGGCCGCAGGCGGGCGCTTGGTCGGCGGGTAGACCTTGTAGCCAGACTTGCCGATACGCCACGGCGCCACCAAGCGAGGTGAACAACACCATTAGACCGGCACTGAGGTAACGGCCTTTTTGCTGGGGGTGAATCAGCAGCGCAGCGAAGGCGGCCAGTGCGGTAAGTACAAAAAATGCGCGCTGGGTTATACACAGTGGGCAGGGGTGCAGGCCGTCGAAATATTGAGTATACAGGGCATAGCCCAGCAGGGCGCAGCAGCACGATACAATAAAAGCGTAAATCCAGCGGGATGTGAGTGCCATTTGAGTCTCTCCGTGAGCGCCATACAGTAGGGGATTATCTAAAAACAGACAAGTCCGACCTTGGTCGCGTGCTTTAGTGTGGCATTAGATCGAGTTTCTGGGTGAATTCATCACATAATTGGGCGATTAAATTTGGGTATAACATCGCGAATTGTTGGTTTATCAACGGCAGTACCTTCGCGAGCTCCGGCCCGCAGTGGCCCAGTGGATTCTCGCGCTTTACCCGTTGGCCGATACGCCCAAGCATGGCTTCTATTGTATGCCAGTTGCCCAAATTACTCAGTACATCGTATTGGGCCAGCACTCGGATCTGGCGTTTAGCGGGGCCTGGGTAATTGTCGCAGCGTTCGAGCAGACTGCGATAGCTCTGGGCGTTAAATTCTTTCAGGTCTTGGTGGTGAAAGCGCAGCCAGTTCACACTTAAACAGTGATCAAAACACACGTCTAACATAATGCCACCATAGCGGCGGTAACTTGGCGGCAGCGCCTGCAGGCATTGACCAACCAAAGGGTGGCTGTCGGTTAGCGCATCAATGCGCCGATGCAGGCGAATGCCGACCTCCCAAGCGCTGGGGTAGTCACCGCGCAGGGGGCCTTTAACAAAATCGCCTAATAAGCCCCCTACTAATAGGCCTTTTGCCTCTAAGTTACAGCGTTGTGCAACTTGTTCGGCGAGCAGAAAATGGGCGAGGTAATTCACAGTCCTTGGTATTGCTCGTAAAAGCGGGCGAGGTATTCGTCAAAATCCTCACCGGCCTGCTCAGCCTCGATCTTGGCCTGGGCAGCAAAAGATGCTTCTTGCAGCCGTTTGAAACGAGCGACTTCCACTGAGCGTAAACCGCGTTCGCGAAAGTGCTTGGCATGGAGCTGAGACTGGATCATGGCATAGTGATAATACGATTCTACGCCGTTCTCCAGCTCCGCTACTATCTGGGCAGAGGGCGTCAGTGTTGTGTCCTGGATTTTGGCTAGTTGCTGAGCGCAGCTGGCGCTGTAGTCTGAGCTGCGATGGGCGGTGTCTAATTGCGCGGCAATTTTATTGATGCCGCCGATAAGTTCCTCGGCCCAATCTTTAAGGGCGCGGGGCTGGTCGTGTTGCTTCAATTGCAGGCCAGGTTCCCGGCCACGGTTGACCACCTCTAATAGATTTGCGCTGATTTCGGCGTTGCTATCGTCGTCGCAAGGTGGGCTGTCTTGGTATAAACAGAACAGTAAGAAGGCGTCGATAAAGCGAATTTGCTCCGCGTTTATGCCCAGTGGCAGCATGGGGTTGACGTCCAAGCAGCGCACTTCAATATATTCTACCCCGGCGCGGCGCAGTGCGCCTATTGGGATCTCACCACTTCGGGTGACGCGTTTGGGGCGAATGGGGCTGTAAAACTCATTTTCTATTTGCAGCAAACCACTGGATAACTGCTCATCCTTGGGAATTTTTTCGTAGTCTGGGTGAGAAGTGGTAATGCCTGTGCGCAGGGTTTCCACGTAAAAATCGAGGTGGTTGTAGCAAATATTGAGATTTTGCTGAGCATCGCTTTGGTAGCCCAAATCGCCCATGCGCAGCGACGTGGCGTGAGGGCCATAAAGGGTGTACTCGCCACAGGCTTCAAGCTGGTGGGGGCGACCATTTAAAAAACAGCGAGAAACTGCTGGCGCGGCGCCAAACAAATACACCAGTAGCCATGCGTAGCGGCGAAAATTGCGGATAATACCGAAATAGCTATTGGTGATATATGTTTCCAGCGGCAATTCGCTGCCATCGGCGGCATGCAGCCCAGCCCACAGCGACTTAGGCAGTGAGAAGTTGTAGTGAATGCCCGCAATGGTCTGCATTTTGCGACCGTAGCGGTGGCCTAGTCCCAAGCGATAGCGGGTTTTCATGGTCGCGGTATTGCTGCTGCCGTAGCGGGCCACGGGAATTGCCTCGTCGCCTTTACCTAAACGGCAGGGCATGCTGGCATTCCAGATGATTTCGTTCTTGAGTTCACTATTGGCAAAACGATGAATGGCGTCTAGCTCGGCAAGTGTTTCGTCAATGGAGGCGCTGACCGGAGTGATAAACTCGAGCAGGGCTTCAGAGAAGTCGGTGGTAATAGAGGGGTGGCACAGCGCGGAACCAAACGCGGCGGGGTGATCGGTTTGCGCCAGCATGCCCTCTGGGTTGGCGCGCAAGCTTTCCTTCTCGATGCCGCGCATGATTTGGCGCAGCAGATGCTGCCGTGGTTCTTCTGCAAAAAAAGCCAGTCTTTGTTCTATCGATGCGGTCAAAATGGCATCCTCTGCGGGGCATAAAAAGGCCGCTCAGTGTAAATCCGCGTTAAGCTACTAACAAGCATTGTTGATGACGTGATTGTCATGTTCATAAATACAGATAAAACGATAAATGATGGGGGAGATAGGCATGGCCGAAGCGCAGGCGGGAATTTTTGTTGAGGGCACGCTCTCGCATTTCTTCTTGGAGTACCAACTTATGGAGGGCGTCACCGAGGCGCAGCTGAGATCGGCACTGGCTAGCGCCATTGCGTTGCCGGTGAACGCCGAGCTTAATTGCGTGTGGGCGTTTGGCGCGGATTGCTGGCGGCGGCTTGCCCCTGTCGGGGTGCCTGAGGCCCTTAAGCCCTTTCGCCCTATTGGCGAGGGTCGGCGAATTGCACCTGCTACCCAGCGCAGTATTTTACTTTGGGTGCATGGCAATAATCACAGTGCAAATTTCGATGCGGCGATGGCAGCGACTGCGGCATTGGCGGCGGTGGCGACGTTAAGCCTTGAGAAAATTGGTTTTCTATACAAAGACTCCCGGGACTTATCGGGCTTTATTGACGGTACTGAAAACCCTAAGGGGCGGCGTCAACAACAGGTTGCGCTGATTCCTGATGGCGAGCTGGGCGCGGGCGGCAGCTTTGTCATGAGCCAGCAGTGGATACACAATTTGGCGGGATTCCACGCGCTGAGTCAGCCCCAGCAAGAGGCGGTAATTGGCCGCACCAAACCAGATAGTATCGAGCTGGATGACGAGCGTATGCCAGAAAATTCCCATGTTAGTCGCAGTGATGTAAAAATAAATGGCGAGGCACAAACATTATATCGGCGCAGTGTGCCCTATGGTGGGGTGCAACAGCATGGCTTGTATTTTCTGGCATTTAGCCGCGACATTCATCGATTTGATCGTATTTTAGCCAGTATGTTTGGCTGTAGCGGTGACGGCATATATGATCATTTGACTGATTTCTCGACCCCTGTGACCGGAAGTTATTGGTTTGCGCCCTCTCGTGCTGAACTTTCTGCAATAGGCTCCCTCTAATCATGTGAAGTCTCCTACTCTAGGTATATTTGAGCGCTCATATGAGCGCTCTTTTTTTTGCGTGCGCCAGGCATGGCGCGTAGCGCCGTGACGGGCGCTGTTCCAAACCGCGTGGTGGCGATTGGATGACTTGGTGGTGAGAGTCCACTATCGGCCCGGCAAGGGGAACGATTAGCCGAACGGCAAGGG
>NZ_JBFHDY010000087.1:0-15003 GCF_041584495.1 Zhongshania sp. | reverse complement strand
GTTCATCGCCTCGGGGTCAAAGGCCTGCACCACCGCACCAGCGGCCCACAATTTCTCCATTAGCACGCGGCTTGGCGCATCGCGCATATCGTCGGTGTTGGGCTTAAACGACAAACCCCACAAGGCAATGCGTTTACCCGCCAAATCACCGTCAAAATAGGCCTGCACATGCGCAAATAATTTATCTTTTTGGCGGTAATTCACTTGCTCTACCGACGTCAACAAGGCCGGCGTATAGCCCACTTTCTCGGCGGTTTTAACCAAGGCTTGCACGTCTTTAGGAAAGCAAGACCCGCCGTAACCACAGCCGGGGTATATAAAGTGGTAACCAATACGCGGGTCAGAACCAATGCCCTGCCGCACCTTTTCAATATCGGCGCCCAACAATTCCGCTAGGTTCGCCATTTCATTCATAAAGCTGATTTTCGTCGCCAGCATGCAATTGGCGGCGTACTTGCTTAGCTCTGCTGAGCGCACATCCATCACAATCATGCGTTCGTGATTGCGGTTAAACGGCGCATACAACTCACGCATTTTTTCTTCTACTGCGGGGCTATCGGTACCAATTACAATCCGGTCTGGTCGCTGGCAATCGGCCACCGCCGCGCCTTCTTTCAAAAACTCGGGGTTAGACACCACATCAAAACCAAAATCGACGCCTCGACCCGCCAGCACCTCTGCAACACAGGCGCTCACCTTATCGGCAGTACCCACCGGCACAGTGGATTTATCCACAATAATCTTGGGCGACTCCATATACCTGGCAATGGTCTTTGCCACTGCCAACACATACTGTAAATCGGCAGAGCCATCTTCGTCTGGCGGCGTACCCACCGCAATAAACTGAATACGACCATGCTTAACACCGAGCGCGGCATCGGTGGTGAATATCAAGCGACCGGTCTCAACATTGGCTTTCACCAACGACTCAAGACCCGGCTCATAGATAGGAATGTGCCCCTGCTGCAATTGCTGCACTCGGGCTTCGTTTACATCAACACACACCACATTGTGGCCCACGCCGGCCAGAACAGCGGCCTGAACCAGACCGACATAGCCTATGCCGAAAACAGTGACTTTCATTCAATACCCTTTAGATCACCAATATGAACTCGATCCCCATTTCATGTGGCATGACACTGGGCCTGTATACCCCGCTCAAACCGCATTTAGCAGTAATAAGCGCACCGGTAAAACATCGAAACCGCGTGCGTAACTAATTGTTTTTCCCATAGTAATCGTAGCTATAATGGCTATAGCCATAACCATATGCATAACTAGTCGCGGGACGCTCTACCGCATTTAACACAGCTCCCTTGACCGTTATACCATTTTGCAGAAGCCGTTTAGAGGTCACTTCTATCTCCTTCTGGAGGCTTACACCAAATCGAGTCACTAACATCGTCACCCCACAATACTGACCTACAATCGTCGCATCAGTTACCGCCATAACAGGGGGAGTATCCACGATAACAAGATCAAAAGTTGAACCAACACTATCAAAGACTGACTGAACACCCTTGCTCATAAGCAATTCCGAGGGGTTGGGAGGAACCGATCCTCGAGCCAGCACAAACAAGCCATCAACATCTGTCGGCCGAATCGCCTCATCAAGCCCTATCTGCCCCGCTAAAACATCTGACAAGCCAGGCTCCACACCAACACCAGCTATTTTGTGCATGTAACCACGGCGCATATCAGCGTCGACAACAAGGACTCTCCTTCCTGTTTGAGCTACAACCGCCGCTAAGTTCGCCGATATAAATGACTTACCTACGCCCGGGCTGGGCCCTGAAATCATAATGAGATTATTCTCAGCCTCAAGCATGGCAAAGTGCAAACTCGTGCGAAGGCTTCTTAAAGCTTCGATAGAAATATCCGCAGGATTTAATGCCGCCAAAAGCTTCGGCTCCACTTCCGAGACCCCGCCCAATTTACGCCAACCAAGCTTCTGTTTCTGGCCATCTAATTTTTCCTGATGATTTGACAATGGAATCGAAGAGTATACGACTAAACCCAATTTCTCCAGATCAGCAACGGTCATTATTCCTCTACGGAGACTTTCCCTCACTATAACCAACACCAGACCCAGCACAACACCACAACAGAGCGAAACCATGAGAACGAGAATTTTCTTTGGCTTTACCGGAGCTTTTCTATTGACAATCGCCTCATCAACAATACGGACATTACCCACCGTGCCTGCCTTAACGATATCCAGCTCCTGAATATTGTTCAGCATTTGAGTATAAACAGCGGTACTTACGTCGAGATTTCGCCTTAAACCAAACAATTCCTGCTGAGTCTCCGGCAGATTTGCAACCTGCCCGTTTAGCTTCGCCTTCCTACTTTGCAACTCATTTATCTTGTTTTGAAGCGTATCAAAACTGGGATGTCCCGGATTAAACTTGCTTTCGAGCTCAATTTTCTCCATTTTTAGTTGCGCAAGACTGGATTCAATTCCTACAATCTGATCGAGCAATGCCCCAGTCTCTAAACTAATATCTACCGATCCAACCTCGACCTTATACTGGTTAAATTCCGCCTCGTATCTCTCGAGCTCCTCAGTAATTTCGGGCAACTGCCCCTTTAAAAAATCCAAGCTTTTAGACGCCTCTTCAGAGTGCCTCTCGACATTTCTTCGAATAAAACTTTTTGTAACAATATCAAGAAATCGCAGCGCCAAATCTGCATCTCTACTCTCCGTCGTAACTTCAATAATTCCCGTATCGGCACCCACTTCCGATGCATTCAAAAGTGCTTGATAGCTTAAAATGGTATCTAATCGATCCTGCCGACGAACAATAAACTCCGTACCCGGCAACGCGGTAATTGACTGAATACCTATTTGATATCCCGATCCTTGATGAACTTCGCCCACGGCACCCTGAAGCAGAATCCGACCTTCAGGGGAAAGCAACACATATTCGTCGCTACCAAGATACCGAACCACATGTTCTCGCCCCGTCATAGAGGGCGGAACGACAAATCTGTAAAAGTCGAGAAATTCACCACCCCAGCCATATTTTCGTAATGATTCCAACGGCGCCTCTCTAAGCTCACTGGCAGAACCGCCTTGGCGGGCTATTGCTTCACCTACAACAGGGAAATATCTCGGCATAACCAGCAGATCCAGCGACAAGCGATCAATAGCCTCGCTTATCACCGTACGACTACGCATTAGCTCTATTTCCGTCGAAGTACCTGATGATGCAACTAACGCACTTGTCACCTCATCCATTCCCGGGATAATGCTCTTGTTGCTTTCCACCTGAATCACAACATTAGCTTGATAAACAGGTGGCGTAACCCAGAGATAAAAGAACCCAACACCCAAGAAGATCAATACGGACAACAACAGCCAAAACCGATATTGAACCAGCTTTTCCAACAGCGCACTCAGATCCACCTCGCTCTCTTCAACATCATACGGAAGGTTCTTACTTGTATTGGACGAATTCATTATTTCACCAAAGCAGGGCAAACGAGATTAGATAGACTAGCTATCAACGAAGCGAAAAACCAAAAGCGGGTTGAAAACACGAGACGAGTGAATGGCTCAATGGGGGGGGAAACTGTGGATAAATACTTGCAAAGCTCATACTTCTTCCTTGAAAACCGGTATTCAACTTTTGCACGCAATCAAGCCGACAAAAGGATGAAATGAAGCTCAACGCCTTCCTAGCAACAACAATACCAACTACTCTAAATTGCAGAGCCATCTAATATAGGGCGCTGCAATCATAAAGGAACCCTCGCCGCCTTTCCACCGCCCGCACCAAAAAAAGACTTGTCGCACCAAAAACATTCACAAGGATGGAACATTTACAACATATCGTTCATCTTGCTATCATTTTTTACAGAATTAACCATATGCCAATGCCAAGCGACGGATGCGCTCTACCAACCGAAGTATCCCTAAATTGCAGACGTCTTGGCACGAAACTAGCTGCACTCACTCCAACATACCTAATGGATGAATTAATGAGAAAAGGATATCTCCCATTTCGCAATTACCCAATTTCACTGGCCCTACTACAGGGCAGAACGGCTCGCTAGCTGAGCACCACTATAAGGTTTTCGACAACTTTACCGCTCGACGGTATTACGCCGTCTGCAAGAAAGGCATGCACATAATGCACCCTAATAAAGTTATATATTTTCCATACAGCAATCAGGACAACCCTTACAATAGCCTGAACCAGGAAATCATTAAGTCGTTGGGCTACGCGATTGCCGACATATACCAGCTTCGAATTGGCGACCTCATAAGACCACACATAGTGATTACTAACTGGCTCGAATCCCATTGCGTCGCATCAAACGGCCGAGTCAAATGGATCAATACATTCAAAATATTCGCATTACTACTTTTCATTGCCTGCACACGATCAAAATTAATTTATGTACGTCACAATTACCAACCACATGGAGCAAAAAAGCTATCACTGTATTTGTCAAAAATCATCATTCGCCTGCAAGAGAGCCTTTCATACAAAAAGTTAACCCACCTACCCAATAGCAAGCTCCCCGGGTATAGCTATATTCCACACCCACTATATTCGGAGGTGCTCCCGCTAACAGAACAAGGCACACTGAACGGTAAGTTTATCATTATTGGCGCGATCGAACGCTACAAAAAAGTAGACGAAATTATTGAACATTGGCCGACCACAATACCATTAACGATTGCAGGAAAATGTGACTCACCGACCTACCTTTCCACGCTAAAGGAGGTCTCAAAAAGAAAGGGCATCACCTTGAACATCATCGACCGTCGACTAAGCAATAATGAAATCAAGCAATTACTAATGAGTCATTCGACGGTAGTGATCGCTCACGACGAGCACACTGCAATCGTATCCGGAACGTACTATCTGGCTAAATCTTCTGGCTGCTTGACACTGAGCCGCCGCCCACATGGCCCTAAAGACTGTGTCGGCGACTACATCTTCCATAACTTGAACAACCTCCAGCCTACAATCGAATCCATACTGTGCGCCACTTCAGCCGGAATAAATCGGCATGACGTTTTCAATGACGCCAGAATCCACTATGGAAAAGAAGCTGTTTCAAAATATTGGCTAGCATGCTTATGTTGACCAAATATGCATACCGAAATTTAAGCGAAACCCGCAAAAACCACGCTGCGTTTATCCCGCTACTTCTCCCATTTTTAGCAATGGAGATAGTCGTCATACTTTTCGTAGTCATTCAAGGGAAAAGCCTGTATTTTCTTACTCAAGAACGAAGCCTATTTTCCAGTTTTGCGATCATAGCTGCAGCAGCGTACATGTTTCTTTATGTACCCATACGAAAACTGAAGATAATCAACACCCTCGATTTTATTTTTTTAATTTTTCTTTTCCTCAACTTTTACTCGATACTTAACAGCTTCTTAAACGAACGCATCGATATCATTTTTTTGAAACAACTCTTCTTTTTTATTTGCATGGCATTTTTTTACATATACGGAAGATTTGTATCACCAAACGCCACTTCAAATTTAAGCCGAAGCCTCTTCACGGGACTCATACTTATACACATAACAGTGCAGATTGCGAATGGCATGTCACCTGCTGTGGAACCAGGATTTATCGCTCTCAGTATATTGATGCTATTTAGCGCCACGTACAAACACTCAGTTTTTGCACAATTAGTATCACTCATCATCATTATTGCCTATATGGCTCCTATCATCCCCAATCTAAACCGAACGCTCATTGGCTGGATACTTATATTTCTTACTGTCACCCTGTTCGAAATATCCCAGAAGAACAAGCTTATTTTGGCCGCAGCGATAGCAGCGGCCCTATCACTCGTCGCAGTCACTACTATAGCGATTCAGGATTACAAAATTGAAAAGACCGAAAGCCGATCATTGGCCCGACTCAACCAACTTATTTCTATAGCCCGTTCCGGCACAACAAGCAAAAGCGTATCCATTTCTGATAGACTGTACGAGATTCAGGGCGTTGAAAGAAAATTCAAAAAAGAAGCAGGACCAGTCGATGTGATATTGGGATTCGGCGCATCAGCTCGCTACGATGCCTACCTTACTGCAGGAACCGTCTTCAACAATCATAATGTACATATCGGCGTGTACTGGGAATATCTGAAAAGAGGATATTTAGGAGTAACGCTCTTCGTGATGTTTAATCTTGCGGTACTATATTCCGGAATCCGTCAAAGGGACTGGAGCTTCCAGAATCGAGGCGAAATTCGCTGGTATTTTTTTTGGTACTACATAGTCAGCTTAATGTTCTGGTTCACTTGGGCAAATTTCTATTACACCCAAGTGCCTGTATGGATGTACGTAGGAATGGTTTTTGCACGAAAAGCTAGAGAAACAAAGTTCATTCGCACTAAAGCAACACTGCTCATGGCGAAAGGTTAGTCCACTTCTACATTCAGAAATGGAATACTTGGTTAAGGAGTGACCGTATGTCTAACAAAGTAGCAATCATACATGACTGGCTCGTCGATTGCGGCGGCGCAGAGAAAGTTGTAGCAGCATTGCTAGAGCTATACCCGCAGGCAGATCTGTTTTCGACAGTGTGTTTTATGACGGACGAACAGTTGGATGAGTTAGGCTATCAAAAACCTGTTAATACTTCATTTATTCAAAGGCTTCCATTCGCGAAGCGGCTATACAGAACATATTTTCCGTTCATGCCATTTGCTGTAGAACAGTTCGACTTGTCCGATTACGAATTAATTATCAGCAGCAGCTCCAGTGTGGCCAAGGGGGTCATAACATCCCCGGAAAATATACATATTTGCTACTGCCACTCTCCAATGAGATATGCTTGGGATATGCAAGCACAGTACCTTAAAGAATCCCGGCTAGAAAAGGGGCTATCTTCAATCTTTGCGCGTTTTTTCCTCGCGATGGCCCGCACTTGGGATGTTAGATCATCATTCGGCGTTGATGTTTTTGTTGCAAATTCAGCCTTTATTTCCCAGCGGATCAAAAAGTGCTACCGCCGCGACAGCGAAGTTGTACACCCGCCAGTCGACGTGGAGCTCTTTTCTGCTAATCAAGATAAAGATGATTATTACGTGACTTGCTGTCGCTTAGTTCCCTATAAGAGAATCGATCTTATAGTTGAAGCATTCAATAAAATGCCTGACAAAAAGCTCGTCGTTATCGGTAGAGGACCAGAAGAAAGCAGGCTTCGCGCCATGGCTAATTCAAATGTCGTTTTCGCAGGGAGACTTCCGATTTCCGATCTCAGGCGGCACTTTTCATGTGCACGAGCTTTTGTATACGCTGCCGAAGAAGATTTTGGTATAGTCCTTGCCGAAGCCCTTGCATCAGGAACTCCCGTAATAGCCTATAAAAAAGGTGGCGCGTCAGAAATCGTTCAACATGGAAAAACGGGTATTCATTTTGAAAGCCAGACTGCTAATGCTATTGTTTCTGCGGTAGAACTGTATGAGAAGCACGGCATAAGCTTCTCCCCGATTGAGATAAAGCAAAGCTCGAATCGATTTTCCAAAACGGAATTCAAATTGAGGTTTCATAGAATTGTGGAGTCCAATACCTCTCTTGCGTCACGACCATCTCCGGAGCACACGACATGACGACCGGGAATAGCATCTTGTTTACAACTCATGTTGGAAACCCTGGTGGCGCAGAAATAAAAATGCTTGAACTCATAAAAGCCACGCCACACTCTCGAGTAGTGTTACTTGAAGAAGGCACTCTGGAGAATACCATTCAAAATTACGGCGTAAATGTTACCGTTGCCAAAGACAGTAAATCTCTTAATCAATATCGAAGAGAAAGTAGTATATTCAGTGCTATTCGATCTATACCCACCGTAATAAAGCTTCTCAGTTTCGCGCGAAAGGAGACTAAAGACGTAAAAATTATTGTATGCATGTCTCAAAAATCATTTTTGATATTTTCCCTTGCAACGCTTCTCCGAAATAAAAAATTGATTTGGTTTATGAACGACATTGTATCATCAAGTCATTTCAGCTTATTTTCGCGCTTAGTCATAAAGACCTTTGCCAGACTTTTTTCTGACGTAGTTGTCCTCAACTCACAAGCATCACTACATCAATGGAAGAAATCCGGAATGTATTGCAAGCGAGAAGTAGTTATATACTCAGGCGTGAACGATGCATTAATTAACACAAGTCCAGAATCAATCAATGACGAACACTCAGTAAGCCAATTAATTAAATGGAAGACAGATTTTAGCCTCATTGGCATGTTCGGCCGAATCTCACACTGGAAGGGTCAACAGGTACTAATTAACGCCTTAAAAGACCTACCAAAACACAAGGTAATATTCGTTGGCGGCGCCCAATTTGAAGACGACAGCTACAAATCTTCACTATTAAAGCTAGCTGAAGAGTTAAAAGTCAATGATAGAATTATTTTTCTCGGGCACAAGGAAAATATTTTTGATTACATGAAATTATGTGAGGTAGTTGTTCACTGCTCCACCTCCCCGGAACCGTTCGGCCGCGTCATAGTTGAGGCGATGCTCTGCGGAAAAATTGTGGTAGCCAGCGACTCCGGCGGCCCAACTGAAATTATAGTTGACGGCGAAACTGGCTATCTATATCCCGCTGGCAATGCCAAAGAATTGGCAGAAATATTGTCGCACCTGCCCATCTTAAAAGAAAGAGAGGTTATGGAAAACGCGGCTAGAAGTCGAGCTATAAAATTTTTCACAGCCAAAAAAATGTGTGTCGATTTTAGAAACCTTTGTCAGCAATTATAAATCTTGTAAAATACTTAAACAGGAACTTGCAATGAACATCGGCATACCCAATTTTTTTATAGTGGGATTTCCAAAGTGCGGAACAACATCGATGGTAAAATACCTATCTCAGCATCCGCAAGTATTTGTTCCGAGTCACAAAGAGCCTGGTTATTTTTCTCCTGACATAGCACCATCTATCTATAAGACAAAAAGTGAATATTTAGCACTTTATCAGGACTTCGCCAATAAAATCATACTAATCGATGCTTCCACTAAATACAGCCATTCTTCAATAGCATATCAGACCATTAAAGAATTTAACCCAAATTCCAAGGTACTGGTCATGCTCAGAAACCCGGTCGATATTGTTTATGCATTCCATTCAGAATTGGTCAAACTCGGCATTGAAACAGAGACCGACTTTTCGATTGCGTGGAGGATTCAATCTCAGCGTGTTAATGGTGATTTAATTCCCGCTAATTGTAAAGAATTTAGACTGATGTATGAATACGAATCAGTTGGTCGAATTGGCCAATCACTTCAACGTGCATTCGAAATTTTTGGACGGAAAAATGTTCACGTAATCCTGTTTGACGATTTCGTCGCTGAACCACATAACGAATATCGCAAACTCCTGGAGTTTCTTAGCATACAAAACCATGAAAACCTAACATTTCCAATTGAAAATGCAAACACTCACTTCTCGGCGCCAAAATTGGCAATGTTTGTACGGGAATTACGGCTTATTACCCAGCCATTCTGGATCGCGATAAAAAAATTACTGCGCATTAAAAGCCTTGGCATACTTTATTTTTTAGATAGTTTCTACACATATCCGGCACGAAGGCCGCCGCTAACACCACCGTTTAGAAAAAACCTTCAGAAGTTATATGAACCTGAGATCGAGTTAGTTGAAAGACTGATTCACCGAGACTTATCACTCTGGAAGCAAGCACATACCAATGATACTTTCTCCGTGAACACAGTAAATTGCTTGATACTTTCAGAAGAGTACCCACCAGACAGAGGAGGCGTAAGCACATGCGCGGTCGAACTAGAGCGACACCTTGAGGCAGATAACCAGATAAAGACCTTTGTTGTGTCCCGTCAAAAGAAAACATCCACCCGCGACAGACATAGCGACATAACGCTTTCCAGATGTTCTTTTTTAATCCTATGTTTTCGCACCATCTTATTCGGAAATTATACTACCGTCATAGCTATAAAATGGTTTCCAGAGGGCCTTATTGCAATTTTAACAAGAATTTTTAGGTCAAATATCAAAGTTATTATCTATTGCCACGGTGTTGAACTATTTGAATCTCACTCTAATTTTAAAAAGATATTACGCAGCTTGTTTCAGCCCATCAAATCTTGGGCGCTCCGCAATGCGGATCACATTATCGCAGTCAGTGAGTTCACAGCTAATAAAGTTCGATCCATCACTAAGAAATCGGCGAACATTTCGATTATACATAACGGTGTATCTACCGAAAGCTTTATCGTTCTAGACACATTACAGCGAAACTGCGCTCGCAAAATCAAAATACTTACCGTATCGAGGCTAGTACCCCATAAAAATATAGACTCCGTAATACGCGCACTTACGTTGCTAAGCAACGACATAGACTTCAGCTACACCGTCGTTGGCAGCGGGCCAGAACTGGAACCTTTAAAAGAATTGGCCTTGAATAGTGGACTTTGTGACATGGTAGAGTTTAAAACCGATATCAACGACAATCAACTTGACACCGAATACCATAATGCTGATCTTTTTATACTATGCTCAAAGTTTATTAAAAAAATTCCTGCCGTTGAGGGGTTTGGAATAGTGTTTCTTGAAGCGGCGGCCAAAGGATTGCCTTCAATTGGCGGACAAAGCGGCGGAATCCCTGAAGCAATTATTCACGAAAAAACCGGACTTCTAGTAGATCCCGACGATATTGTTCAAATTGCATCAGCAATCAGAAAACTTTCGACTGATCACAAAACCCGATTTGAAATGGGTATGCGCGCATACAAGCGCGCACGATCTGAATTTACCTGGGAAAAATCCTGCGAAGAATTGAGAAAAAAAATCATCGACTAACGCGAAAAAATAGTATGCCTCCAATTATTGGATGCTATTTACCGCCAAGGTTCGCATGTTTTTGAACTAGTCGCTTATTTATTTTTTTCGTTACCTTACCTAACCAAGAGCTATAAACATCATATAATTGACCGCCAACCGCAATGCATTTAGCCGACAAGTATTTTTCATTTAATATAGATATCGCCTTTTTCTTCAATAATGCACTATCAGAGTTCTTGGCACGATACCAACCCTTCTCACCTTCAGGAAATAGCCAGCGATTAATATGACGACATAAATCATCATCTACTGCGCCACCAAATTCAACACCGCGATCTGAGACCTCAATTCCGTCGCTGTCGCCAAACTTAACAAACCCGCCCATATTTTTTATGAATCTTCCATTGGCAACAAAAAAATATGTAGAAACCCACGAATCAATATCCAGCCCGCTCACTTTAGAAGATTTATCAAGAAGGCATTTTTCTCCTATTATGAACGGCGTTGGCTCCAACCTTATTCGATTAACAGCCATCTTGTAGCATAGCAAGTCCAGCATACTAAAATTTCTGTGAGAAGAGTAGGTATCATTTGCAATTACAAAGATATCACCCTCAACAAATTCCATTTTTTTTCCGAGATAATCAATTCCTTTTTGAAATCCTGAAAACTCCCAAGCGCGGTTATCTCCTGGAATGGTATTTTTTGGATAGTCAATCCCGGAATTATTCACAATACACTCCACAGGATTGCTACCCGTTATAAATTTTACTTGTTTAAAAAATTGGCTCATTCCCCGACCCCGTACATCAGGATAATAAGCGAGGTAAATAGCGTACACCTTGCGCATGACTGAAACCCTTCTGCCCCCACCTAAACCAAGCGAATGAAAACCTGGCTAGCTATATACAACACACTCTCATTGTTGCGCCTATAAATTAAGCCCCCAAAATATATTTGCTATAATTTCTAGCGACCCGCCTAATTGCGGCATATGACATGTACGACAGCGCCACCACTGATATAAACGCAATTATAAATTCAATATAACCACTTAAATTGATTATTGATTTTTCACTCATTAATCTAATTGCACCAATAAAATACCCATGCACATATACGATCGGGAAACTCGCGTTGGCCAACGCGCCTAGCGGACGAGATGTAAAATTTAAATACTTCTCTCCTACTACAAGCAACACCCAAAATAACGCCAGCTTAAAAACCAGATCCCAACGTGAATCATAGTTAGCAGTGTAAATCGCTATCACCCATAAAATTGAAAACGCAATAGCCACGGTTAATGAATGTTTTGAAAATTTCGAATATATCCCTTGTTCAGATGCGCAGAGTACGCCCCCCACATAAGCCGGAAAGTAGTATATGGCAGCCTGTAATATATTGGAATTCAGACTGGGCCTACCTAAATATAAAGCTGCCAACAACGATAGAAGAAACAATGGAATAAGAAGGCCATAATCTTTTCCGCATTTAACAACGGGAAATAACACGTAAATAATAATAACCATTGGTACAAACCACATTGGCCCCAGATGTGCCCCTGTGATCATTAAATATAAATACTGAATGGCCATTCCCTGTGAGTAGAACCATTCCATGTCCAACCAACTGTGTGTCGTTTTTATTTTAAGCAAATATATTAAAATTGCCGGAATAGACATAATAATATAAGGCAATACTACGTACTTCAATTTGGCTTCGAGATATGTCAGGTATGTATAGCGATTCATTAAAAGTGAAAACAAGTACCCGGCTATGGCAACAAAAACGACAGCGGCGTTCTCCACTACTCCCTTTACTAAGAGGGGCTGCCCTATATCAACAATCGTAATACAATGAGCCATCACAACAAATAGTATTGCGACGCCTCTAATATTATGAATAAATTGTAAAAATTGTGTCCTTTCCGCCATCTCCGCGTCCTTTCAGTATTGTTTTATGAAAGCCCTTCAAGTTATTTTAATTTTCCAGAAACTTACTATTCCGCACTCACTTACTGTGACATGGTTTTTTACAAAGAAATATTTCTCCAGCATTTTCGATTATCCCAAAATGTATGATATCTTCCGGTGGTAATATGTCTTGAGGGAAGTACACAGACACCTCAAGGCCGGTACTTTCTAACAACCCCAGATAATCTTTTAACCCGTACAGCCTCACATGGTCTGATTGCCCATAAAGCTCTTCCCGCATTTTGGGGTCCGTAATTGCTGGGTCCTCATGGGTATAATCACCGTCAATTGGCACCAAAATAATCGCCCACCCTCCTGACTTTAAAACACGGGTAAGTTCATTAATGGCTTTTTTGTCATCACTAATATGTTCCAGTACATGGCTACAAAAAATCACATCGAAAGTTTCATCATTGTATTTGATGTCCGTTATATCCATGCACTCCATTGCCAACCCAGGCTGTATATCGGCGGTAAGGTAGCTACTTCCATACATCTTTTTCAGGCGATCATCCAAACATTTTTCAGGCGCAATGTGTAAAACCCTTCGATTGAGCGGTTCAAAAATATCGGTTTTTTTTCTCAAAAACACCCACAACAAACGGTGCCGCTCCAAAGCACCACAGTGCACACACTCAGCATCAGTTCTTTTTGTAACCCCATAGTCGAGGAACTTTTTGGATGATCTTTCACACAAAGGACAGAATCGATTATCTCCAACGTATATATACGCAAGAAAAAAGTGCTTTATGTGTCGGAAAAGTTGTTTGAGAGATTTTCTCTCTGCGGGAATTCGAAAGACATCCATGCGATTTGTATAAATTCCTTTAATGAAGTTAGTCTCAATCCATCGGCATACTATAAATTAGACAGAATTAAAGTACTTGCAAGTAGCATTCCACAGCTACCACTGGTAATAAAGAGCGGCTCAAAACGATAACATATCTTCTCGACATTACCTCCACATACGCTACTTGTAGCCTTCGGCGACCCGCTGAAGGTATTGGCCGTAGCCGGTTTTTTTAAGGCCGACGGCCTGCTCCAACAGCTGGCTCTGGCAGATCCAGCCCTGGCGGTAGGCAATTTCTTCCAGACAGGCGACCTTCAGGCCCTGACGGTGTTCGACGGTTTGCACGAAGTGGCCAGCCTCCAGCAGGGAGTCGTGGGTGCCGGTATCGAGCCAGGCAAAGCCCCGTCCCAGCACTTCCACGTTGAGTTCGCCCCGCGTGAGGTAGGCCATGTTCACATCGGTGATTTCCAGCTCGCCCCGGGGAGAGGTCTGGATATTGCGGGCGATCTCCACCACCTCGTTGTCGTAGAAGTAGAGGCCAGTCACTGCATAGGGGGATTTGGGCTGGGCGGGCTTTTCTTCAATACTAATCGCCTTGCCGTCGTCGCCAAATTCAACCACCCCGAAGCGCTCGGGGTCAGTGACGTGATAGCCAAACACGGTGGCGCCGCTCTCCCTGGCCACGGCGGCCTTGAGTATGTCGCTGAAATGCTGGCCGTAGAAGATGTTGTCGCCCAGTACCAGGCTGACGTTATCGCTGCCGATAAAGTCAGCGCCGATGGTGAATGCCTGGGCCAGCCCGTCGGGACTGGGCTGTTCTTCGTAGCAGATATTAATCCCGAACTGACTGCCATCACCGAGCAGACGCTGGAAGCCGGGCAGATCGGTGGGGGTGGAGATGACCAGTACATCGCGAATCCCCGCCAGCATCAATACCGACAGAGGGTAGTAGATCATCGGTTTGTCGTAGAGGGGCAGCAGCTGTTTGGAGCAGCCCATGGTGATGGGGTGAAGGCGGGTGCCGGAGCCACCGGCGAGGATAATGCCTTTGTATTTCTTGGTCATGGTGTTTCCCTCACCGGCCTGATGTCACAAACATCAGGCCCAATATTAATTTATTTTCGCCTAAGCACTGAGCTGGAGACTCAAAGTCCTCACCGCGCTCAATGGATACCTGCCTTCGCAGGTATGACAACAAATTAAGTCACTCCTGCGCAGGCAGGAGTCTATACCTTGGTCTTGTACCTCGCGTCTCGCGCCTAGCATCTACCACCCAACGGCATTCGCTGCGCTCACGTGGATACCTGCCTGCGCAGGTATGACAACTAATTAAGTCACTCCTGTGCAGGCAGGAGTCTATACCTTGGCCTTGTACCTCACGTCTCGCATTTACCACCCAACGGCATTCGCTGCGCTCACGTGGATACCTGCCTTCGCAGGTATGAC
>NZ_JBFHDY010000086.1:0-15202 GCF_041584495.1 Zhongshania sp. | reverse complement strand
GTAGCTGATATATTACCCCGCTACGTGGTGAACTTGCGCCTTACGAATTAGTAATCGCCTAGTGGTATCCGCGTGGCACAATAAGAGGCAAAATGACGTCTATTAGACAATGTTTGTAACAGTGCTGAGTATAGATTGTAGGCTCAGCTGTTGCGGTGGTGAATAAATATAATGGCTGTAGCAATGACGACTGAACAGAGAACAGAGATCGCCTTAATTACTGGTGCCTCAGCAGGTATTGGCAAGGCCTATGCCGAGCACTTGGCGCCGCGTTGTAAGGCAATGGTGCTGGTAGGGCGCGATGAGACCAAATTGGCTGCGCTGACTGAGGGGCTTAAACAAAATGGTTTAACGCTTTATAGCCTTGCCCTAGATTTAAGCAGCGGTATTGGTGTGGCGAGGGTGATGGAAGCAATTCGTCAGAAAGGCCCCGTCAGCTTGCTGATTAATAATGCGGGCTTTGGCGCTCTTGGTCGTTTTGCCGAAGCTGACCTCGACGAGCAGCAGGCTATGGTGAATTTGCACTGCAATGCGACCTTGGCATTGTGCCGTGCAGCCTTGCCCTATATGAAGGAAAACGGCGGCGGTCGAATTATTAATGTGTCATCACTGGGTAGTTTTTTCCCATTAAAAAATATGGCGGTATACGGCGCTAGCAAGGCATTTCTCAATGCTTACTCAGAGGCATTGCAATTAGAAGTGCGTCGCGATGGAGTAAAAGTGCAGTGCTTATGCCCAAGTTATACACGTAGTGAATTTCATCTGCGAAAGTCGCTGGCCGGTGCAGATAATAGCGCTGTGCCCGAGGATATGTGGTGGACTGCAGAGGCGCTTGTGGCGTTCAGTTTGGGCGAACTCTATAGCGATAATGACGCCGTTATCTGTGTTCCTGGTGATGATGGTCGTCAATTGGCTCATCAGGCGCTATGCGCTTCTGCCGAAAAATTTAAATAAGAAAGGTGTTGTCATAATGCTGTGGTCGCCCAAGCTAGCACGCCAAGCCATTCCTGTGTTGCCTGATATAAGGATTGACGCGGACATTGCTAAACTGTCTTGGGCGGAGGATTACTGTGCCTATTACGGCATTGATTTTCGGCGAGAATATAATGGCCTACGGCATTTGATCGGTGGCTTTGACAGTGCCGGTGAACGCATTGCTATGCAGGTTTTTTTGCTACCCAACGCCCACAGCACGGCTTTTGTCTACCATGGTTACTACGATCATGTTGGTTTATTCGACAACGTAATTAATTATTTTTTAAAGCATGGTTACTCGGTGGTGGCCTACGATATGCCGGGCCATGGTTTGTCTAGTGGGGAACCTGCGGCGATTGATGACTTTATGCGTTACCGCCAAGTGTTGAACGATGCTTTTACCGTGGTCGCCAAGTTTGGCCTGCCAGCGCGACGTGTCGGTCTTGCGCAGAGTACCGGCTGCGCCGTGCTGATGTCGCATTTGCTCAGTGGTGGTGAAGGTGATTTTGAACGAGTGGTATTAATGGCGCCGTTGTTAAAGCCCTGTGATTGGTGGTGGGGCAAACCCGCTCACGCCGTATTGAAGTATTTTATTCACAGCTTGCCCCGTAAATTTGCCGATAACTCTGATGATCAGGCATTTTTAGAGTTTCTGCGGGAGCGCGATCCACTGCAGGCCAGAACCCTGCCGGTAAGTTGGGTGGGGGCGCTGAAAAAATGGCAGCCGTGGTTTCTCAAGCAGAGGCCAGTGAAGAGTTCTATTTTAATACTGCAGGGTGATGCCGATGAAACGGTAGAGTGGCGCTATAACCTGCCGAGGATTAAACAAAAGTTTCCAAGTGCAAAAATCGTTTTCGTAGCGGGTGCACGCCATCATTTGGCGAAAGAAAGTGAAGCGTATCGGGAGCAGCTGTGGCAGGCCTGTGATGATTACTTGTAGGCGCTGAATACTTGACGGGAGACGGTAAACGCAAAAAATAGCGACGTGTCACGAAAATTCGGAGTCATCCCTGCGCAGGCCGGTATCCATGTGAGCGTTAGCGAATGCTCCTTGAAATCATCTTCAAGTCCCTACGCCGCTGGGCCTTTTAATACGGCAATAAGTCTAAACAAATATTCTGCTTTGGCTTCGCGTTCTTCAAAGGGGCACATTAATAGATTTTTGGCCATGCCATTAACGAGGTCAAAGGCGATGCTGGTGATGTCGCTAGCGCTGATGTCGTTGCGCACGTGGCCGCTGGTCTGCATATTGGCGATCATTACCGCCATCATCTCCCGAAATTGATTATTTTTGTCGCGTTCGGCTTCAAGGCTGTCTTTGTGGGTGAGGGCGAAGGTGTGCAAGTTTAGGCGCACCCGCCATTCCAAGTCAGATTCTTCGTCTAGCGGCAGACCAGCTTTAATAACGGGCACAAATGAGTCGATATTGGGGCTTTCGTAGGCGATGGCTTCTTGCATTCGATGGTCGATGCGTTGGTCTGCCCAGCGGAAGGCGGCGATGACAATCTCCTCTTTGCTGCTGAAATAATGGGACAGCACACCAATGGAACAGCTTAGCTCTTTGGCTAAGGCCCTTGTAGTAAGCGCTTCTAAGCCCTTGTTAGCAATGAGTTTTGCAGCGGCGCCAGCGACTTCTGCGCGGCGGGTATCGTGGTCTACTTTCCTCAATTTGTAACCCTTGTTATCTGGCGTTAGCCGATGGTGATGAATATGACAGAGATAATATACCGAATATGACGAATATTTCATATCGGACGCTTGATATGTATTTGGGTCGAGCCTATGATTGATCGCAAATAACATCACGATAATCCCCCTTCGGAGGGCTGAATATGACTGCAGCAGTAAACCCAAGCTATAAAGAATGCAAAAATAACGAGAAACTGGACCATATTCCAGGTTCTTTCGGTTTACCCATTATTGGCCAGACATTTCAGTTGGTGAAGGACTTGTACGGCACCATCGACAACCAGTATAAGCAGTTTGGTAATGTGAGCCGCTTTGGCTTGGCGGGTTTCCGCGGGGCGCTGTTGATTGGCCCCGATCTTTATAAGGAGGTAATGCTCGACAGAGATAAAAATTTCTCAGCAGAAATGGGCTATATGGGCTCGCTGGGTCGTTTTTACAAAGGCGCACTGTTGCTGCGTGATCACGAAGACCATCGCTTTCAGCGCCGCATGATGCAGTCGGCGTTTAAAAATGACGCAATGAAAGCTTATATCGGCACCATGGGGCCGATGATCGCTGACGGTATTGGTGACTGGGGTGAAAAGGGTGAGTTGCTATTTTTCCCGGCCATTAAGAAAATTTTGCTCGATGTGGCAGCGCAAATTTTTGTTGGTTTACACGAAAATGACGAGCGTGCCGAGAAACTGAATAAAGCGTTTTTGGATATCACTGACGGCTTGATGGGTATCGTTACTAAGGATTGGCCCGGCACTAAGTTTCGTAAAGGTAAAATCGGCGAGCGCCATCTCATCGAATTCTTCGGCACCTTAATTGAAGAGCGTCGCAACGGTGACGGCACGGATACATTTAGTTATTTTTGCCGCGAGAAAACCGAAGATGGCGAGTACTTCTCTAATGAAGATATTGTAGCGCATATGAGCTTCTTGCTGTTCGCGGCCCACGACACCACAACCAGCGCTCTGAGTCATATGCTGTTCTACCTGGGCCAAAACCCCGAACTACAGCAGCGCTTACGTGACGAGGCGATGTTGATAGATAAGCCTTACCTTGATTACGAAGACCTAGAAAATATGCCGCTGATGGAGGTGGCGGTTAAAGAAGCGCTGCGACTTAATCCATCCGTTATGATGATGCAGCGTCGCACTATTAACGACTGCGAACTGGGTGGCTATAAAATTCCGGCTAACACAATTCTTTTCCTTGCTCCCCAGCACACCCATCGGATGGCCGAGTACTGGGATGAGCCACTTAAGTTTGATATCGACCGTTGGTTGGCGCCACGTAACGAGCACAAACGTCACTCATTTAGCTGGGTTGGCTTTGGCGGCGGTGCCCATAAATGTATCGGAATGCACTTTGCACTGATGCAAGTGAAAAACTTTATGCACCAATTCCTGCGCCAGTATGAATTCCATCTAGCAGATGGCTTTAGCGATAAAATGCAAACCGTGCCACTGCCAAAGCCGGTTGATGATTTGCCATTGGTATTGAAGCGAATAGGCTAAGTTTCTGACGTTAGACGTTAGATGCACAGCAAAGCTGTTGTCATACCTGTGGGTCACCGTTGCGCAGGCAGGTATCTAGGAGAGCGATACGATATGGTTCAGTGTAGCGTCATACCTGCGCAGGCAGGTATCCATGTGAGCGCAGCGAATGCATTGCGTCTTACGCCAGGCGTTTGTCGTCTGCGTATTGGTCGTTTCTTAATTAAACTGTAGTTATCAATGAATAAAAGAGGGCGTATATGAAACTCGGATTACATCTTGGCTACTGGCAAAAAAATCCAACCGATCGTTTTATTGAACTAGCCCAAAAAGCGGAAGCGTTTGGTTTTGATTCGGTGTTTACCGCCGAAGCCTATGGCTCAGATTGTTTTACGCCGCTGTCGGCAATCGCGGTATCCACCAGTAAAATTCGCTTGTGTACTGGGGTCATGCAAATTTCGGCAAGAGCACCCGTGTGCGCGGCAATGTCGGCGCTAACCTTGGATCATATCTCCAATGGTCGCCTTTGTTTGGGCGTTGGCGTTTCTGGTCCGCAGGTTGTTGAGGGTTGGTATGGTCAGCCCTTTAAGCGTCCACTTGAGCGTACTCGCGAGTGGCTGGATATTTTTCAGCAAGTCATTGCGCGCGAGGCGCCGGTTGTGCTAAATGGCGAGCAATACAAGTTGCCTTATGATGGCCCCAATAATCTTAATTTAGGTAAGCCGTTAAAGAGCATCACTCATCCACTGCGTAAAAAGATTCCGGTATTTTTGGGCGCCGAAGGCCCGAAAAATATCGCCTTGGCGGCAGAGCGATTTGACGGTTGGATGCCAATTTTTGTCTCGCCTTATCGCATGAATATTTTTGACGATAGCTTGGCGAGTAAGCCTGAAGACTTCGAGATTAATGCGATGGTGAACTGCATAGTGAACGGCAATCTTGAAGAGGCCATGTATCCCGGAAAAATGACCATGGCCTTGTATTTAGGCGGTATGGGAGCTAAGAAAGACAATTTTCATAAAAACCTGATGGGTCGCATGGGCTTTGGTGACGAAGCGCAAAAAGTGCAAGACCTTTGGTATGCTGGTAAGCATGACGAAGCCATCAAGGCCGTGCCGGATGCCTTGGTTGATGAGATTTCATTGCTAGGTCCTAAAGAGCGAATTCGCGAACGCCTGCAAGATTGGAAAAAGGCTGAGGTAACAACACTGATGATTGGCCATGCCGACAATTTTGATGTCTCTGTAAAGACGATGGAGTTTATTGCTGGGGAGGTCGTTTAGGTTTTAGGCTGCTTAATACTTGGTGGGCGACGGAAGATGCAAAAGCTCGGCAACGCGCAGTGCTATGCAAAACCACCGAGCAATATTTACTTCGTCGATAACTAGACTCCTGCCTTTGCCGGAGTGACGAATAAATTAAACTTACAATATTTGTTGTCATACCTGCGTAGGCAGGTATCCATATGAGCGCAGCGAATCTCCTTTTGTCCGTTCGCTGCCCAGTTCTATATGGCTATCGCGGCATGGGCTTTGTTGCATAGCTCCGCAGTGGTGGTTCTTCGGTTACGAGTTGAGCATCGGGGGCGTCCTGCGCCAATTCGCCGCCAAAGACGCTGGCAAAATCTTCTAATAATGTTGCCGAGATTGCTTGATCTGGCAGTGGCAGGAGCCCGCATAGCTCGGCACCGCCGGCGCGTTCAACATTGGCCGGGCCAGTATTGCTCAGGGCATCCAAGGTTAATTCAAAAGTAAAACGGTCGCTGAGGCCAATGGTTATGTGGTCGACGATTCGCCCCGTACACACATCTTGAATCAGGGTGTTGCTGACCTTGGGGTTGCTCATGCCAAAGTCAAGAGCGGCAGTTGGCTCCGGTTCATAGGGCTGTACTAGTTCATCCATCATTGTATAAATATTGCTGTAATCTATATTTCCCGGTGTTTCGTCGCCGCTATTTAAGGCGGTGATAAATGCCGAGTCCTGGGCCATTTGGACGACCGCTGCTGGCAGGGGTAGGGGCAGGGTGCCAGTCAGGACTGAGGGCGACATTTGGGTGCCGTGATGGGGCGCCGCCAAGCTGACAATGTCATCTACCATGGGGCGTAAACTAGGCCACCAGGTCACCGCCCAGCGTGGATGTAAGCCACCCTGGCTGTGGCCGATCACGTCAATTTTACGACCGGTATCGGCGTGCATCTGCCGCACAGCGTTCACAATATATTCAACGGAGGTTTGTAAATCGTTAAGGCCGCGATCCGGGTAGGTGACGAGACAAACGTCGTAACCGCGTTCTTCCAATAATGGCTTGTAGCTCCAGTTGTATTGTTCTTCGCCGTGGGTGAAGGTACCGTGCACTAGCAATACCACCTCGGTGGCCGGGTGAGTCAGTTCGCCGCAAACAAGGCCCGCGTTCAAGGTGGCGATGTCTGTAGTTAACGCCGGGTCGTTATTACTCGCGCGATTTGCTGGCGGGCTGCTACTTGTGCTGCTGCCGCCACATGCGGCGAGTACGGCGCAACTAAGTACCGCTGCCGTCGCCTGCAGAAAGCTCGTTTTAGTCATAGGGCATAACCTTGTTTCATTTTTATAAGTTATAGAGCGTGGCGCAGTTGCGGTCAAAAGTTATAGAGCAATAACTTTCGGCCTGTTTCGGCGGGCATGGTCGCAACAATTAGCTGGGGCTTTCAGGCGAGTAATTAGGGGGTCGCTGAATTTAATTCAAATTGACTGTGTTCACCGTCGCCAAGTAGCTGTTCGAGAATCGGCATCACTTCTGCGAGTTGGGTGGCCAGTTGCCACGGTGGGTTAATGACAAACATTGCGCTGCCAAACATGCCGTGCTCGCCTGCTGGCGCTTGTACTGTCAGTTTTACGTGGAGGTAATTCTTAGGTGATAGTGCCTTTAAACGCCGGCCTAAATCCGTGGATTCATCGCGCGGTATCAGTGGGTACCACAGCGCGTACACCCCATTGGGGAAGCGGCGCTGGCTGTCTTTAAGCGCAGTAATGACATTGCGATAATCGTGTTTGTCTTCATACGGCGGGTCAATTAAGACCAGTGCACGCTTGCTGGGTGGCGGTAGCAGGGCTTTTAGACCGGCAAAGCCATCGGAGTCGTTGATGCGGGCGCCGTGGTGAAAGCGCTTACGCAGCTTTTCGTGGTCGTTGGGGTGAAGCTCAAATAGATGGGCTTTGTCTTGCTCGCGCAATAAGTGCAGGGCGATAGCGGGAGAGCCGGGGTAGCCTTCGGCCTCGCCTTTACCGCAGGCGTCGATGACCTCGAGATAGCGCTGCAGTGGCACGGGAAAATCTTGGCCACTGGTGGCGCTGCGGAGCTTGGCGATGCCGCTGTCGAACTCGCGATTTTGCGCGCTAAATGCGCTGGCAAAATAGTAGAAACCCGCACCCGCATGGGTGTCGATATAAGACACCGCGGTGGGCTTTTGCTGTAAATAGTCTAAGCACAATACCTGCACTAGGTGTTTCAACACGTCGGCATGGTTGCCAGCGTGAAAGCCGTGACGGTAACTGAGCATGGTGGTAAATCTCGTTAGATGCGCTGAAAAAACTCAGCGCTGGTGGTAGTCAACGCAAATTTTAACTTCACTTGCCGCGCCGAGAATAACCGGAACCCGCTGGTGAATGTGCTCGGGTTGAATGTCGAGAATTTTGCCTTCAGGTGTCCACACTTCACCGCCGGCCTGTTCAACCAAAAAGCCCATGGGGTTGGCTTCGTACATTAACCGTAATTTACCGGCCTGCTCCGGTTTGCGTCTGTCCCAAGGGTAGGTGAATAAGCCGCCCCGACACAGAATGCGGTGAACATCTGCGACCATCGCTGCCACCCAGCGCATATTAAAGTCTTTGCCCCGTGGGCCTTCTTTGCCGAGAAGCAGGTCGCTAATGTAGTGCTGCATGCCAGTAACCCAGTGGCGCTGGTTAGACATATTGATAGAGAATTCTTTGGCCTCGACCGGAATGCTGATGTCAGCTTCGGTGAGCAGATAGCGGTTTTGATCTTGGTCTAGGGTAAACATGGCCACGCCATTGCCCGTACTCAATACCAGCATGACTGAGGGCCCGTACAAGACATAACCTGCGGCGGCTTGTTGGCGGCCCGGCTGTAAAAAGTCTTGCTCGGTGACCGCAGCGTTTCCAGTGTGGGGCAGCACCGAGAATATGGTGCCGACCATGCTGTTAATGTCGATATTCGATGAGCCATCTAAGGGGTCAAAGGTGACCAGGTACTGGCCATCGGTGTGGCAGGCAAGCACATCGGGCTCTTCTTCAGAGGCTAGACCGCGAACCGCCGGTAAGGCGGCTAGGGCATCTTTAATCAAATCATTGGCGATAACGTCGAGCTTCTTTTGGTCTTCGCCCTGTACGTTTTCTGCACCGGCAGCGCCGAGCACACCGGCCAATGCGCCTTTGGCTAAAGCTTGGCTAATGGTGACGCTGACTTCGGCAAGGCCAAGAATGACTGATTGAAGTTCATTGGGTACAGCGGCGTTGGAAAGAAATTCGGGGAGGGCTGTTCTGCTCATGCAAGAAATTCCGGTAGCGGGCATCAGCGGTCTATTATGCCATTGGCGCACTCGTTAAGACAGTTAAGCCGTGTTTGCATGACCTGCAGCAGTGTTTTAACGTATAGGCTCTGGTTTTGAAACTGTTCAAGGTCGACAAGGAGGTCACCATGAAATGCCCCATTGTGCTGTTGAGCGCGGTGTTAACTATTGCTGCGCCAGCTCAGGCCGCCGATTGGCGAGCATGCCGTGCCAAGAAAGTTGAGGTTGTTCGTTTAGAGCAGGCCCTGGGTGCGGGAAAAAAGCTTAAAGGCTACGCCAGTGGCGCGGCAATGAAAAAGGCGCGTCGAGCAAAGGAAGATTGGCTGTGGAAACACTGCCGCAGCTACTCGCGGCGGTTGCGGGATGTTGAGCGAGATATGATGTGAGTTGCTTAAGGCTTGGCGGGAGACACGCAAGAGCGCCATTGGTCTATTAGCGTGTCTTAAGCGCAGAGCAATACCGACTTCGTTGCTGGGCTGGGCCCCTGCCTTCGCAGGGGCGACGCTTGGGTCTTTGTGGGAGGGTGATCGGCACTGCAAAGTGATTTGTTTGGGTCACACCTGAGCAGAAAGCTATCCGTTTAAACGCGGCAGAGTATTAATTTTGTCACTCCTGCGAAGGCAGGAGTCTATCTCAGCAACGAAGCGGCTATTTCCAGCCGCTTAATGCGAAGTAACGCGCCGGAGTGGAGGCGTGCGCCTTCCGTCCAGCCATTTATCGCCCGGCCAGCATATTCGCCAAGCGATCTACCTCAGCAACATCGGCTGTTGCTGGCACGAGCTGAATTTCATCGCAGCCAAGGGCCTCAATGGCCGCAATACCATCTTTAATGGCCATAGGGTCATGCATGGTCATGGTATTGGCGGCCTTGCGGGCCTCCGCTTCGCCAAAGGTTTTTAAATAATCGAAAACGTATTGCTCAAGATTTCCTTGGGCGCCGTCGGCGAGGGAGTACCAAAAGCCGCCAAGCCGATAAGGCTTTTGTTCGCGCTCAGCGCTTGCCCAAGCCGTATCGGCAGAGGTGAAAAAGTGGTTGATGAGATCCGCATTGCCATCCATTGCAAAGCCGTAGAGACCGTCTGCCCACTTCGATACCCGCTGAATACTTTTGGGGCCCATGGCGCCAACTAATATTGGTGGGCCACCGGCCTGAATAGGGGTGGGGCCGATTTCTTCAAAACCGTCTAATAACTCACCGCGCCAGGCTTTCTTCATGATGGCGATTTGATCGTCCATGCGTTGGAAGCGATTTGCCATACTCGCGCCAAGGGCTTCGTAGTCTTTCTCGCGGCCACCAACGCCCACGGTGAGGGTGACTCGGCCTTCCGAGAGAATGTCGAGGGTGGCGATTTCTTTGGCGGCTTGCACGGCGCTGTGCATCGGCAGTACGTAAAGCGCTGGAATAATTCTAACGCGCTCGGTAGATGCCGCGGCAAAGGCAAGGATATTGCGGATCTCATAGCTGTGGCCGGTAATGCGTTCGCCGCAAGACAGGCTGTGGAATGGGCCTTGGTCAATGATGCGACACCAATCTTTAAAATCTTGGCGATGAATTCCGCGCTGCATATAGGGAAGGCAAACACCAATTTTCATGAGCTATCCTTGTAGTGTTATTTTTATTGCACTATTGCTGTGCAACATTTCTGACAGCCGCATTGTTAGCCGGTGACCTGTTGTGCGATTATCGATGACAATAGCGAATAATGAGATACCCAGTATGGATGACTTTTTAGTTTACGGGATGTTACTGGACGGCAAAGGTGGCGCTAGGCCGATGAGCCATGCCGAAATTGACGCATGGCAGCCGGGCCAAGGCTTGCTGTGGCTGCATTTTGATTACAGTAAGCCCGATACGCTGAAGTGGCTAGAAGAACACAGCGGCTTAGATGACATCGCGATCGCCGCACTGGTCGCTGAAGACACCCGGCCACGGGCGACCTCCCACAATGGCGGCTTGCTCATGGCGCTGCGCGGCGTGAATTTAAACCCAGAAGCCGACCCCGAAGACATGGTGTCGGTTCGCCTGTGTGTTGACGAACACCGTATTATTAGCTCGCGCAAGCGCCGCCTGTTGTCGATGGACGATATTGTGCGCAGTTTTAAAGAGGGCGAAGGGCCTGAAACCAGCGCCGAGTTCGTTGCGGTATTGTGTGATCGTTTGGTTAGGAGAATGGCTGGACCAATTGACAATGCAGAGGACAAGGTCGATGAATTAGAGGAGTCACTGTTGAGCAGTGGTAGGGCAAAACTGCGCAGTGAGCTAGGGCAGGTGCGCAGGCAATCTATTGCTTTGCGCCGCTATCTAGCACCCCAGCGCGAGGCTTTGAATTGGGTGCAGACCGAGCGCCTGCCCTGGTTTGGCGACGCTCAGCGTCTGCGAGTAAGAGAAGTGGGCGACCGCCTAGCGCAATATATTGAAACCCTAGACAGCATTCGCGAGCGCGCTGCTGTCAGCCAAGAAGAGTTGGTCAATCAGATTTCGGAAGAGTCCAACAGCCGCATGTATGTGTTGTCGATTGTGTCGGCAATATTTTTGCCGCTGGGCTTTGCCACAGGCTTGCTCGGTATCAATGTAGGTGGAATTCCGGGTGCCGAGAATCATTATGCCTTTGCTATTTTTATCGGCATCTTAGTGGCCTTGGCTGGCGGCTTGCTGGTCTTCTTTAGGTATAAAAAATGGCTTTAGAGTTTGCGAATTTAAGTTTGCTCTCTATTGCGCCGTTAAAATGGCCTGGCGTACTTACTACCATTGTCGCCGGGGCGATTATTGGTTTAGAAAGACAGATCCGTGGTAAACCAATTGGTATTCGCACGGCGGCCTTAATCTGCTTAGGTACCTATGTTTTTATTGCCATGTCGGTATCGGTTGGTAATGGGGTTACCGATCCGTCGCGGGTTATTGGCCAGGTCATTACGGGTATTGGCTTTCTCGGCGCGGGCGTGATTTTGTCCCGCGACGGTATGGTTTTGGGAGTAACGTCGGCAGCCGCTATTTGGGTGTTGGCAGCCATCGGCGTGATGATCGGCCTGGATAAATACGGTCCCGCCCTGCTAATAGCGTTCGTGGTGGTGGGGCTCTTAGTTGGCGTGGACGTACTGGAAAACAGTTTTCACTCATTGCGTAAGGGGGTGCATCGGCGCTTGAGTGACCGGCGGTATCAGAAAAAGAGAGATGATTAGGGGCGGGAGATGAGAAATCCGTTACCCACTCCGTTGCGGTGAGGGACTCCTGCCTTTGCAAGAGTGCCGAAATCAACAGCGTCATACCTGCGTAGGCAGGTATCCATATGGCGTCGCGAATACTTTAGGGAGGCTTTGCGATTCATGGCGCCACGTGGCAAGCTAATTTACCACCTCTACTACGTGATTACGTTTATGTTGACTATTCAGCAATGGCTTCGTTTTTCATTTTTGCTTTTGATCAGTCATGCGAGCTACGCAAGTGACCCAACAATTGTGCCTGAGGCGGCCAGTGGGTTTAATAAGCGCTCTGCTGTTACGGCCAAATCGGCAATGGCGGTCACAGCAAATCCTTACGCCACTAAGGCAGCGCAAAAGATACTTGCCCAAGGCGGCTCAGCTGTAGATGCGGGAATTGCCGCGCAGCTGGTATTGGGCTTGGTAGAGCCGCAATCGTCGGGCATTGGCGGTGGTGCGTTTATGCTGTTTTGGGATGCGCAACGCAAACAGCTCAGTAGTTGGGATGGCAGGGAAACCGCCCCCCAGGCAGTAAACGAACGCCATTTTCTGCACGCTGACGGCAGTGCGATGGGTTTCTTTGAGGCGGTTATCGGTGGCCATTCGGTTGGCGTTCCGGGCGTCGTGGCGATGTTAGATGCCGCACACCGCCAATTTGGTAAGCTGCCGTGGTCAACGCTATTTGCACCTGCTATTGCCTTGGCCGATACTGGCTTTGTTATTTCCCCCCGCCTTCACACCTTATTAAAAAAGATGCCTAAGGTCGCGGTGAATCCAGCAATCAGCCGTTACTTTTTTAATGCCGATGGAAAGCCAAAGGCCGTTGGCGACCTTTTACAAAACCCGGCTTACGCGGCGACGCTAAGAAAGCTCGCGCAGGATGGCGGCAAGGCTTTTTACCACGGTGATATTGCTAAGGAGATGGTCGCCGCAGTCGCTAATGATCCCAATCGCGCAGGTAGCCTCAGCCTCAGCGATTTAGCTAATTACCATGCTATTCAACGACCCGCAGTGTGCGCGCCTTATCGAGTATACCACGTTTGCGGTGCGCCCCCGCCGTCATCGGGAGGAACGACGGTGCTGGCCATTTTGGGCGTGATCGAAGCCATTGAACAGCAACACGGCGCCTTGAGTGGAGTGGATTTTATCCACACCTTTATTGAAGCGTCCCGGCTCGCGTTTGCCGATCGCAATCGCTATATTGCCGATCCCGATTTTGTGACGGTGCCAACCGCCGGGTTGGTCGAGCGCCACTATTTAAAATCCCGTGCGGCTCAGATTAAAGCAAATCACCGCTTGGCTAACGTCGTAGCCGGTAAACCTGTCGGTGCCCCAGCGGTTGTTGCCAGTTCGTCGCCAGAGCTACCCTCGACCAGCCATTTCAGTATTGTCGACGCCGACGGCAATGTTTTAAGCATGACCACGAGCATAGAAACCGCCTTTGGTTCGCGGGTGTTTGTGGGTGGTTTTTTGCTGAATAACCAACTTAGTGACTTCTCTTTTAGCCCGGCTGAAAAAGATGGCAGCAAAATTGCGAATCGTATTCAGGCCGGAAAGCGGCCGCGTTCGTCAATGTCACCCATTATTGTGTTTAGAGATGGCAGCCCGGTTCTGGCCATAGGCTCGCCAGGTGGCGCGCGCATTATTGACTATGTTGCGGGCAGCCTTTACCGCGTGCTTGGCCAAGGCGAGGCCATAGATTCCGCTATTGCCAACGGGCATATCATTGCGATGGGAGACCTTGTGGAACTGGAGACTGGCCGGTTTGATCGTGATGTTATTAAACAATTACAAAAGCGCGGGCATCCGGTGAAAGAGAGCGATCAAACCAGTGGGCTGCACGGTATTCTGATTAAAAAATCAGGGCTGGAAGGCGCGGCGGACCCTCGCCGTGAGGGGCAGGCGCTGGGGTATTAGTATTCCCAGCTAATATAGTATCGACTCCGTTGCTGGGATGGACCCCCTGCTTTCGCAGGGGCAGAGTCCGGCTTCGCAGGAGTGACGGTTGATGCTTACTTCTGGCAGCGTCGACAGAACACGGTTGTGCGTTGGGCTATGCGGATCTCGCTCAATTCCTTCATGCAGCCCCAGCAGGGTTGGCCGCCGCGACCATAGACTTGCAGCTCCTGCTTGAAGTAGCCAGGTTTACCATCTCCGCCAACAAAGTCTTTAAGCGTTGTGCCGCCCTGGGTTATGGCTTTGTCGAGCACGCTTTTAATCTCGTCTACCAGGCGAGTATAGCGGGCTAGGCTGATACTACCGGCCTCACGTGTGGGACTAATGCCAGCCATGTAGAGCGCTTCATTTGCATAGATATTGCCAACCCCCACAACAACATGGGCATCCATCAGAAAGGTTTTTATCGGCACCACACGTTTGCGGGAGCGCTTAAATACATAGGCCGGATTAAAACCGTCGCTCAGAGGTTCGGGACCAAGTTTGGCCAATAATTTGTGACCCGCGACATTGTCGCCCTCAACCCAAACAACGGCGCCAAATCGGCGGGGGTCGGTATAACGCAGAATTTTGCCGTCGTCCAAACGCCAATCGAGGTGATCGTGTTTGGCCACAGGGGTATTAGCATCGACAAAATACAAGCGGCCTGACATGCCGAGGTGAATAACGAGGTAACCAGTGGCTAGGCGGATTAATAGATATTTAGCTCGACGCCCAACAGATAGAACCTCCTCACCGCACAAGTGGTTGGCAAGTTCGAGGTCGACCGGCCAGCGTAAACGATGGTCGCGAATTATAACGTCACTGAACACGCGGCCAATCAAATGCGGGGCTATGCCGCGCTTAACGGTTTCGACTTCGGGGAGTTCGGGCACGGGGGCTTGGAACCTCAATGTGAGTTGTAAAGCGTAAGTTGAATTGTAACTTACGCAACGTAGTAGGCACCACGACTGCGGCCGTTGGCGTGGCGAGTGAATTAGCTTGGCATATTTGCAGCCATCTTTGCGAGGGCAGTGAATGCCTTGTTGCGCTAGTATCTGAGCTCGGACTCCGTTACAGAGATGGACCCCCTGCCTTCGCAGGGGCAGAGTCCGGCTTCGCAGGAGTGACGATTGGATTAGCGTGGCGCATTTCCCCCCATCCCGGCACAGGAGTGACGATTGAAATAGCTTGGCGTATTTGCCGTCATCCCTGCGAAGGCACTGACCGCAGTCTAACCGACTGCGCCAGATTGCTGGCCTCAGCGGCCTTCCAGCGGCCACGAAGTGAATACAGCATATGGAAACGGCGACGACAGCAGCGAGAGGAGCTCCTAGCACTGCAGGGAATCTTGAT
>NZ_JBFHDY010000085.1:0-15401 GCF_041584495.1 Zhongshania sp. | reverse complement strand
TCGGTAGCCAAATGGCTGACTACGGTTCCGTTCATGGGCGCGACTAATTGATTTTCGGTGGCGTCGCCGCTGTTGTCGCCTAAGTCTGGACGTTTGATATTGAAGTGCACGGCGCGCTCAGCGCTGTACATGCTGTAGCCGCCATCGTGTTCAGACACGCTGACGCTCTGGCGGTGGCCGTTAATATCGGCCAGCAGCACTCGCCCCTGCAATTCACCGCTGACTGTAAATTCGGCGTCGCCGCTGCGAATCACAAAGCTGGCATCAGAATTTGATGATTGTGCGGTGGCGCTAAGGGCGATGACTTCGTCACCAAACTGCAGATCAAATCGATGCTGGGCAGGTTGGTTCAGGCGCCAGCTGTGGGCATTATTCCACGGCGAGTTGGCGTCGACGCTATTGCTGGCGCGCTCGGCAATGATTTGCTTTTGGCGCAGGATCAAATAGAGCGCCGCTAGGGGCAGCGTGTCGCCAAGTTGGCTGGCGGTGTTGCTGAACAAGCTGGCTTCGTGTTTACCAATAAAGCCGGTGTCGAAGTCGGCGTTGCAAAATGCGGGGTGGCTAATTAGGGTGTAGAGAAAATCGATATTGGTGGTGACCCCGTTTAGTCGATAGTCTTTTAATGCATTACTTAGCCGGCGCAGGGCTCGCTGACGATTGCTGCCCCAAACAATCAGCTTGGCGATCATTGGGTCATAAAAAACACTGACTTCGTCACCTTCAATAACACCAGTGTCGATGCGCACATGGGCAGATTCTGCGGGGGGTTCTAAAAAGTGCAGGGTGCCGGTTTGGGGTAAAAATTCATTTTCTGGATCTTCGGCGTAAATACGTACTTCAATGGCGTGGCCATTGATTTGCAATTCGTTTTGCTTAAGGGGCAGGGTGCCGCCAGCAGCAACGTGCAGCTGCCACTCAACCAGGTCGAGACTGGTGATCATTTCGGTGACTGGGTGTTCCACCTGTAGGCGGGTGTTCATTTCCATAAAGTAAAAACGGCCATCAACGTCGAGGAGAAACTCAACGGTGCCGGCGCCAATATAGTCAATGGCCTGTGCGGCGCGCACGGCGGCTTGTCCCATTTCCGCACGAAGGGTTTCGGTCATGCCCGGTGCGGGCGCTTCTTCTACCACTTTTTGGTGGCGGCGTTGAATAGAACAGTCGCGTTCGAACAAATACACCGCATTGCCGTGACTGTCACAGAACACTTGAATTTCAATATGACGGGGCTGGGTAAGGTATTTTTCGACCAGCATGGTGTCGTCGCCAAAGCCGTTCATGGCTTCGCGCTTGGCGGCGGCTAGGGCAGAGTCAAATTCTTCTGCGCTCCATACTTGGCGCATACCTTTACCACCGCCGCCTGCGGTTGCCTTGAGCAATACTGGGTAGCCCATATCGTTGGCGGCTGTGCGAATAATCTCGGGGTCTTGGTCGTCGCCATGGTAACCGGGCACCAGCGGTACACCGGCCTTTTCCATGATTTGCTTGGCGGCGGATTTCGAGCCCATGGCTTCAATCGCTGGCGCAGGCGGACCAATGAAGACGATATTCTCGGCGGCGCAGCGACGGCAAAAAACGGCGTTTTCGGACAAAAATCCGTAGCCGGGGTGAATAGCTTGGGCGCCAGTTTTTTTTGCGGCAGCAATAACTTTATCAATATCTAAATAGGAGTCCCGCGCTGCGGAACCACCAATGTGAATGGCTTCGTCGGCCATGCTCACGTGCAGGGCATTGCGGTCGGCGTCGCTGTACACCGCCACGGTGCGAATACCCATACGGCGGGCAGTTTTAATAACACGGCAGGCAATTTCGCCACGGTTAGCAATTAAAATTTTATCGAACATGTTTGCGTTTCCATTGTTTGGAATACGGAATATACGGTTGTGTCGCTTTTTGGTGTGGCAGTTAATTTACATTCTGAATACGCCAAATTTGCTGTCTTCAATTGGCTTGTTCAAACTGGCCGACAAGCTCAAACCCAATACCATGCGGGTGTCGGCGGGGTCGATCACGCCGTCGTCCCACAGTCGCGCCGAGGCGTAATAGGGGTGACCTTGCTTTTCATAGGCGTCGAGAATCGGCTGCTTAAAGGCTTTTTCATCCTCAACAGACCAGTTTTGATTGGCCCGTTCATACTGGTCGCGTTTTATTTGCGCCATTACCCCAGCCGCTTGTTCGCCGCCCATGACAGAAATACGGGCATTGGGCCACATAAACATAAAGCGCGGGTCGTAGGCGCGGCCACACATGCCGTAGTTGCCGGCGCCAAAGGAACCACCGATCAATACCGTGAGTTTGGGGACTTTGGCGCAGGCCACGGCCATGACCATTTTGGCGCCGTGCTTGGCAATACCGCCAGCTTCGTATTGCTGACCCACCATAAAGCCGGTGATATTTTGTAAAAAGATCAGGGGAATTTTGCGCTGGGCACACAGCTCAATAAAGTGCGCGCCTTTTTGGGCCGATTCAGAAAACAAAATACCGTTATTGGCGACGATGCCCACGGGATAGCCAAAAATGCGGGCGAAGCCGCAAATTAAGGTGGTGCCGTAGAGGGTCTTGAATTCGTCAAAATCAGAACCGTCGACAATGCGGGCGATAATTTCGCGAACGTCGTAGGGCTTGCGGCTGTCTTTGGGGATAATGCCGTAGATCTCGTCAGCTGGGTAGGCTGGCTCTTGGCTTGGGGCCACGTCTAATGACTGGGGCTTGCGATGGTTTAAACGCTTTACGGCGTTGCGTGCTAATTGCAGGGCGTGATGATCGTTTTGGGCGTAGTGGTCGGCAACGCCTGAGGTGCGGCAGTGGACATCGGCGCCGCCAAGATCTTCGGCACTCACGACTTCACCTGTTGCGGCTTTTACCAACGGCGGCCCAGCTAAGAAGATGGTGCCTTGTTCGCGGACAATAATCGATTCGTCAGCCATGGCTGGTATGTAGGCACCGCCGGCGGTGCAGCTGCCCATGACCACGGCAATTTGCGGAATGTCCATGGCGGACATATTGGCCTGGTTAAAGAAAAAGCGACCAAAGTGTTCTCGGTCCGGGAATACCTCGTCTTGGCGAGGTAGATTGCCACCACCGGAATCTACCAAGTATATACACGGTAAGTGGTTTTCTTGGGCAATGGTTTGTGCGCGCAGGTGTTTCTTTACGGTTAGCGGAAAATAGCTGCCGCCTTTTACGGTCGCGTCATTGGCGATAATCATGCATTCCTGACCGCAGATTCGACCGATGCCGGTGATGATGCCGGCGGCGGCGAGATCTTCTTCATACACCTCATAGGCAGCCAATTGCGACAGTTCCAAAAAGGGGGTGCCGACGTCCAGCAAGACGTTGATGCGCTCGCGAGGCAGTAGTTTGCCGCGCTCGGTGTGGCGGCGCTGAGATTTTTCGCCGCCACCGAAGGTGGTAGCGGCAACGACCCTTTTTAAGTCGTCGACCTGAGCTTGCATATGTGCTGCGTTTTCAGCAAAGCTGGGGTCGCGGCTATTGATATTGGATTTGAGTACAGTCATTTCCCTTGTGCCTTTTGTTCGCCGGGCGGTTATTCATTGTGCGTAATTGAATTAAACGGTTTCTTTAAATAATTCGCGGCCAATGAGCATGCGGCGAATTTCTGAGGTGCCTGCGCCAATTTCGTAGAGTTTGGCGTCGCGCAGTAAGCGGCCGGTGGGGAATTCATTGGTGTAGCCATTGCCGCCCAAGGTCTGAATAGCTTGCAGGGCCATTTGCGTGGCTTTTTCAGCGGAATAGAGAATAACGCCAGCGGCGTCTTTACGGCTGGCTTCGCCGCGATCGCAGGCTCGGGCTACCGCGTATAAATAGGCGCGGCTGGCATTGAGTTCGGTATACATATCAGCGAGTTTACCTTGCATTAGCTGGAATTCGCCGATGCTCTGACCGAACTGCTTGCGGTCGTGGAGATAGGGAACGACTACATCCATACAGGCTTGCATAATGCCGGTAGGGCCGCCGGACAAGACGGTGCGCTCAAAGTCGAGGCCACTCATTAATACCTTGACGCCTTCGCCTTCTTTACCGAGGATATTTTCGGCGGGCACTTTGCAATCTTCAAAGGCCAGTTCACAGGTATTGGAGCCGCGCATACCGAGTTTGTCGAGCTTTGGTGAGCGACTAAAACCGGGGTAGTCACGCTCTACGATAAATGCCGTCATGCCGCGCGGGCCGGCCTCCATATCTGTTTTGGCGTAGATAACATAGGTGTTGGCGTCGGGGCCGTTGGTGATCCACATCTTGTTGCCGTTAAGCACGTAGTGGTCGCCTTGTTTTTCGGCTTTGAGTTTCATGCTCACAACATCGGAGCCTGCATTTGGCTCAGACATGGCCAAGGCGCCGATGTGTTCACCAGAGCAGAGCTTGGGCAGGTATTTCTCTTTTTGAGCCTGATTGCCGTTTTTGTAAATCTGGTTTACGCAGAGATTGGAGTGGGCACCGTAGGATAACCCCACCGACGCTGAGGCGCGGCTGATTTCTTCCATGGCGATAACGTGGGCCAAATAGCCCATGTCGCTGCCACCAAACTCTTCGCTAACCGTAATGCCCAATAGCCCCATGTCGCCCATTTTGCGCCATAAGTCCTTGGGGAAGGCATTGTCATGGTCGATGCCCTCGGCGCGGGGCGCGATTTCCGCCTGGGCGAATTGGTAGGTGGCGTCGCGCAGCATGTCAATTTCTTCGCCAAGGCCAAAATTCAATGTGGGGTAGGAGTTGCTCATAAGTAGGGTGCCCTTTAATTGAGTATCTTATGTATAGCTGACTTAGCCAGTTTTACTTTGTGTGTTTTGCATCTCTGCGAGTGCCTGAACGCACCGCTCTTCGGCGTCGTCCAGTTCGGCGAGCATTGCTTCGACGTCGCGCAATTGCTCTTTAAGCAGAACTTGGCGTTCTCGAATCTTATAGATGAGTTTGATGAGCTGGGGGCTGTTGTCGTGTTCGGGCTGGTACATCTCAATAATGTCTTTGCTGTCTTCCAGCGATAAGCCCAGGCGCTTACCCCGAATAATCAGCTTGAGCTTAATCCGGTCCGCGGCGCTGTAAATTCGGGTTTGGCCCCGACGTTCAGGGTTGATTAGGCCTTTTTCTTCGTAGAAGCGAATGGTGCGAGTGCTTACGTCAAAGTCCGAGGCCAAATCAGAAATGCTATAAGTCTGTTGGGGCATAAATTAGTTGGCTTTGTGGTTGCTGTTGGCCAACTTTACTTCTGGTTTACGTTGACGTCAACTGTATTGGTCTTTTGCTATGATTTCATTCAAGAAACAATTAATGGCTGCAAGCGCATGCCTCGCTGAGCAGTGGTGCATGTCCACAGTTTGGCACTTCAATAAACTGCATGCCTGGTTTCTGATCTCGCATTTTGGCAACACAGTCCGAACTTAAAATATCGGATAATGCGTCGCGAATATCATGTCACCTCAGATCACACCGTTTAGTGGCGGTGACAAGATAATTGCCTTAGAAATGCGCTATACTGGTTGATCCAACGCCCGTTTTATTGATAACAGAGTTAATCAGCTCACAAGGGTGGACACTTTGTCGCATATTAACTTTGTAAGGATCCTATTGTAATGCAAGATAAAATCATCCTAATACTTGATTATCTGAACGAAAATCAGACCCGTTGCAGCAATAGTGCAGCAGCAAAAGCATTAGGTATTACCGCCCCTGAGCTAAAGAAGCTGTTGGGTGCTCGCAGACCTGAAACCTCTTGGCTCGTTAATGCTGGAACAGGCGAGCCTGCAGGTTATTCTGATGAAGAAAAACACGATGAGCTTTACCGTGTTAGCCGCATTATTAAATCTGCAGAAGTGCTGACACGGAATTTAGATTTATAAAAAGAGCGTCGCTAGGGCCTTTCACGGCAGCTACAGCTCGCAGTGGCCCGTGATGGCTTTAGAGAAAAATTTGAAATCGTCAAGCTGCTTGGTGCAAATGGTGTAGGCAATATCCGCTGTAATCTGCTCAGCACGCTCAAGTATTTCTGCCGCACTACGCCGCAGAGATGGACTCCTGTCTTCGCAGGAGAGACGGTATTATCAGGCTCGGAACCCACTTGTGAGTCATTGCTGAGTATTGTACGGTGATCGCATCTGCCTGTGCTATTAACAGATCAGACTAGCGCCCGTCTGGGATAGCTATATCTAAGCCCAGCAAATCAATCGCGACTGCTTCCGCAACCTTGATGCCGTCGATCCCCGCCGACAAAATTCCCCCTGCATAACCTGCGCCTTCACCAGCAGGGTAGAGGCCTTTGGTGTTGATGTTTTGGTAGTCGCGGCCGCGTTTAATACAGATCGGTGAGGAAGTGCGGGTTTCAATGCCGGTGAGCATCGCGTCGTTCATGGCAAACCCCTTGATCTGTTTGTCAAAGGCGGGGATGGCTTCGCGAATCGCGGTATTGGCAAAATCGGGCAGGGCGAGGCTTAAATCGCCAAGGCTCACACCGGGCTTGTAGGACGGAATGACTTTACCCAATTCGGTAGAGGGCGTGTTGCGCAGATAATCGCCCACCCGTTGAGCGGGCGCATTATAGTTTTTGCCGCCCAATTGAAAGGCCAAGCTTTCGAGCTGGCGCTGTAGGTCGATACCCGCTAGCACATGCTCGGGATAGTCTTTGTCAGGTTCAATCCCCACCACAATCGCAGAATTGGCATTGCGTTCGTTGCGGGAGTATTGCGACATGCCGTTCGTAACCACGCGGCCTTCTTCTGATGTGGCGGCAACTACGGTGCCTCCGGGGCACATACAAAAGCTGTAGACGCTGCGGCCATTTTTGCAGTGATGAACCAACTTGTAATCGGCGGCCCCAAGTATTGGGTTGCCAGCGTTGTTGCCAAAGCGGGCGGCGTCGATTACCGATTGCGGGTGTTCAATACGAAAGCCTATGGAGAAAGGCTTGGCTTCAAGGTAAACCCCTTGCGCTAAAAGCATTTCAAAGGTGTCGCGGGCGCTGTGACCCACCGCCAAAATAATATGGCGGCTGGGGAGGTGACTGCCGTCGGCAAGCGTGACGCCGGTGACTTGGCCTAACTCGCCATCGCCTGTTTCGCGATGTAGGGCCTCTACCTTGCTATTAAAGCGAATGTCGCCGCCGAGGCGGGTGATCTCGGTGCGGATATTCTCCACCATTTTGACGAGCTTGAAGGTGCCAATATGGGGTTTGCTGACCATCAGGATTTCTGCTGGCGCGCCAGCTTTAACAAACTCGGTCATCACCTTGCGACCGAGAAAGCGACGATCTTTAACTTGGCTATAAAGCTTGCCGTCAGAGAAGGTGCCAGCGCCGCCCTCGCCGTATTGCACATTTGATTCGGTGTTGAGTTTGCGCTCCCGCCACAGCCCCCACGTGTCTTTAGTGCGCTGTCGAACGTCTTGGCCGCGATCTAATACAATCGGTTTTAAGCCCATTTGTGCTAAGACTAACGCCGCTAAAATTCCGCAGGGGCCAAAGCCAACCACAATAGGTCGCTGTTGTTCGGGGCTAGGAAAGTTGCTAGGGGCATGACCCACAAAGTGATACTGGGTGTCGGGGCTGGGCCCAATGAAGGACTTACCGGAAAACTGCGTTAACACGCGTTGCTCGGCGGCCGGGCTAAGTTCAATGTCTAATAAATAGATAAGTAGGATGCTGTGCTTTTTTCTGGCGTCGTAGCTGCGCTTGAATATATGGAGGCTGAGTAGTTCATGTTCCGCCACGGCCAGCTTATTGAGTACAGCGCTGCGGAGTTCGGTGTCATTGTGCTGTAGGGGCAGTTTGATGTCGGTGAGTCTGAGCATGAACGCAGTGTATTTCCGGTTTTGTCTTTAAGCGCGGGATTTTATCACGATTGTGGGTTTGACGTGCTTGACCAATGGCTCAAGCTTAATTACGTGCAATGAATTAACAAACGAGGCCAGCGCTATACCCTGATGACCATGCCCACTGGAAGTTGAAACCACCCAAATGGCCGGTCACGTCCAAGACCTCACCGATAAAATACAGGCCAGCTTGGGATTTTACTTCCATGGTTTTGGAGCTGATCGCCGCTGTATCTACGCCGCCGCGGGTGACTTCGGCGGTGCGATAGCCTTCTGTTGCCGAGGGCTTGAGCCGCCAAGCGTGAAGTTTTTCGGCAATGGCTGAAAGTTGTTTGTCGCTGTAGCCGGCGAGAGCCTGGTCGGCGCTATCAGCCCACCAGAGGGTTTGCAGTTCTGTTACCAAGCTTTTAGATAGCTTTTGTGCAAGCACCGTGCGCAATAAGCTTTTACCTTGATGCTGCTTTGCGCTGAGCAGCCATTCTACGGCGGTGATACTGGGCAGTAGATCGATGACTATTTCGTTGCCGGGGTGCCAGTAATTAGAGATCTGCAGTATCGCTGGGCCACTGATGCCGCGGTGGGTAAAGAGCAGATTTTCGGTGAAACTACGCTGATTACAGCTCACCTCAACTTCTAGCGCGAGCCCCGAAAGGCGCTCACATAGCGGCTTCATTGCATCGCTGAACATAAAGGGCACCAAGCCTGCTTGGCGTTCAGTGAGGGCAATGCCGAATTGATTCGCGATGTCGTAGCCTAAACCACTGCCGCCGAGGCTGGGGATGGAAAGCGCGCCGGTGGCGACGACAAGTGAGTGACACTCGAACTTTAATGGCGCTTGGCCTTGGTGTAGGGCGATTTGATAACGGCTGCGTCGGTCTTCGGGCTGATGCTGGTCGGAGTGGGCGCGTTCGGGCAGTGGCGATATTTTATCGATGCTGCAGTGACTGCGGATTTCTGCGCCAGCATGAGCGCATTCATCCAATAGCATATTAAGGATGTCTTTGGCGGAATTGAGGCAAAATAATTGGCTGTGCTTGCGCTCTTCATAGGGGATGCCGTACCGCTCGACCATGCTGATAAAGTCCCACTGGGTGTAGCGGGTAAGTGCGGCCTTGCAAAAGTGGGGGTTGGCAGAGATAAAATTGTCGGCTTCTACAAAGTGGTTGGTGAAATTGCAGCGTCCGCCGCCGGACATCAGGATTTTTTTGCCGACTTTATTTGCTTTTTCTAAGACTAATACTCGTCGGCCACGCTGGGCAGCCGTCAATGCACACATTAAGCCCGATGCGCCTGCGCCAAGAATGATCACGTCGAAGTGGTTGGAGGCAAATTGCACGGCAGCGGCGTCACTTTATATAGAGGGTATTTTGGCGCGCAGTATAGCGGGAAATAAGGCAGCGGGCATAGCTGTGGCCTAGGCTGCTATTGCCTGGCTAGTATTTGCGGCCACTGGCGCTATACTGCGCCAGCCTATTAAGTTTTTATCAATTTAGTCGGAATTGCGCTAAGCTGGTGCAATTATTGCTAGCAAAACGGCAGTCATTTAAGTTTCTGAATCTCAGTCAGCTCAAGTGATACCCATTACTTAAATATTCTATAAGGCGAGGTCACCTTAATGAGTCGCAATCAAGCGCGCGTTCAAGCTATTTCCCAGATTACTAATCGTACGCCTCAAGCCGTTACGATGCCTGAGCCACTCAGTAAAATCTGGGCAAGCGATGTTTTCAATCTTGCAAAGATGGAGCAGTGTCTTTCTAAGAATGCTTTTAAAGCAGTGAAAAAAACCGTGCAAACCGGCGCACCGCTTGATGCGGCGACGGCAGATGTGGTTGCCGCAGCTATGAAAGACTGGGCGATTGGCAAAGGTGTTAAGTTTTTCTCGCATATTTTTTACCCCATGACCAATGCCACGGCTGAAAAGCACGACGGCTTTATTATTACTAACTCTGAAGGTCATGCGATCACCGAGTTTACTGGCAGCTTGTTAATTAAGGGTGAGCCTGACGGCTCCTCTTTCCCAAACGGCAGCTTGCGGATGACCAATGCGGCGCGTGGTTACACAGCGTGGGATCCAACGAGCCCAGCGTATATCATGCACACTGAAAATGGCTCTACCTTGATGATTCCAAGCGTATTTATGAGCTGGACCGGTGAAGCATTAGACAAGAAAATCCCGTTGCTTCGCTCTAACTCGGCCTTGGATAAAGCCGGTCAGCGCGTGTTGGCGCTGATGGGCGAAACGGAAATCGCTACCTTGAACTCCAGCTGTGGTGCTGAGCAGGAATACTTTCTGATTGACGCTAACTTCGCCGCTAGTCGCCCTGATCTGAGCATGGCAGGCCGCACCTTATTTGGCGCTTCACCTGCAAAAGGTCAGCAGTTTGACGACCACTATTTCGGTGCAATCCCTGAGCGTGTACAGGTTTTCATGCAGGACTTGGAAGACAAGCTGTATAAGCTGGGTATTCCGGCAAAAACCCACCATAACGAGGTGGCACCGGGTCAGTTTGAAATCGCGCCCTATTATGAGGCGGCGAACATCGCCTCTGATCATCAACAAATGCTGATGACCCTGTTAAAACTGACTGCTAAGCGTCATGGCTTTGTATGTTTGCTGCACGAAAAGCCTTTTGCTGGCGTAAACGGCTCAGGTAAGCACGTAAACTGGTCGGTTGGTAACGCAACTCAGGGTAATTTGCTGGATCCGGGCAGCACGCCGCACGACAATATTAACTTTCTGCTCTTTTGTGGTGCAGTAATTCGCGGGGTGCACCTTTATGGACCTCTTTTGCGTGCTGTTATCGCTTCTGCGTCGAACGATCACCGTTTGGGTGCCAACGAAGCACCTCCAGCGATTCTTTCTGTTTATTTGGGTGACCAGCTTGAACGTGTTTTTAATGACATCAAAGAAGGTAAGTTACTGAAGTCAGAAGTGGGTGGCCTTATGGATCTGGGTTTGAGTCAGATTCTGAAGTTCGAGCGCGATCCTGGTGACCGTAATCGCACCTCGCCATTCGCTTTCACAGGTAACCGTTTTGAGTTCCGCGCAGTGGGATCTTCTGCCTCAGTTTCTGGCCCCTTGGTTGCCATGAATACCGTGCTGGCTGATTCATTGAACTGGATTGCGGATCAGTTAGAGGCTGAATTAGCCGCTGGTACCAATGTCGCTGAAGCGGCGATCAAGGTACTTAAGGTGCTGATGGAAAAACACAGCAATGTTGTTTTCGGTGGCGACGGCTACTCTGCTGAGTGGCACCGCGTTGCAGTAGAAGATCGTGGCTTGAAAAATCTGCCAACAACGGCTGATGCGCTACCGTACTTGCGTGACGAGGCGATTGTTAAGCTGTTTTCAAGCACCGGTGTATTCACGCCTGTTGAGTTAGAAAGCCGCTTCGAAGTTTACTCTGAGCAGTACCTGCTAGCGATCGAGGTAGAAGGTAAGCTAGTGGTTGATATGGCCACAACGAGTATTTACCCTGCGGCTGTTGAGTACCTATCGCAGCTGACGACCACTAGCACTGCAATGTCGTCTTTGGGTATTAAACTAGATAACAGTGTGGCGACCGCAGTAGCGAATGAAGCCAATGCCATGATGGCTGCAGTAGCTACGTTGAATGCCGCTTTGGCTGTTCATGACTTTGACTCAACTGAGGCACATATGCAGTATGCGGCGGGCACGTTGCGCAGCTTAATGTTAGAAGTGCGCGGTCATGCTGACGCCCTTGAGGGTCTTGTTGCGGACGATCTTTGGCCGCTGCCTAAATATGCCGAAATGCTGTTTATGAGATAAGTGTTTCCGTCACTGCGGTGGCGGTTTTACACTGATAAAAAGCCCTCGTATGAGGGCTTTTTTGTATCTGGCGTTTGGGCCACTTTACTTTAAGAATTTAGGTGTGCGAATAAAGTGTCGCAGAGTATGCGCGCATTTGTCGCGGTTTGAGCCTTTTTGCCGAGCGCCGCTAAACACTTGTATTTAGCGGCGATTTATTATGAAAATAATTATAAAAAACAGATGATTACAGTGAATTCTCAGGTCGTCTAAACGGAGGATGGTGCGGCGTGGGGGCATGTGTGAGAATTTTTCACCGTGCTAAGTCCATTGCGATCAGAGTTTAATCAGGAGAATTACCATGAGTCAGCCAGCGTCAGTGTCGCGTCAGCCGCATATTATTGAAGCGGCAGAATTACCTGACCGCTATGCGCGTGGCTGGTATTGCCTCGGCTTGGCCAGTGAATATACCAGCACACCCGTTAAGCTCAACTATTTTGGCACACGCTTGGTTGCTTATCGCGGTGAAGATGGCGAAATGCATGTGCTAGACGGTTATTGCCCGCATATGGGAGCCGACCTGAGCGAAGGTTGTGTCGAGGGTAACTCGATCCGCTGCCCATTCCACGCCTGGCGCTGGGGCCCTGACGGTGTCTGTGATGATATTCCCTACGCTAAGCGTATACCGGCCAAGGCCGTGATTCGCTCATACCCCACCTTGGAAGAAAATCACTTGCTGTTTATGTGGTTTGATCCTGAAGGGAGTCCGCCGATAGAAGAGCAGCGCCCGCCGCGTATCGATGACATATTCAGTGATGAGTGGACAATTTGGCAAATGGATGTGATGAGCATCAATACCAATGCGCGTGAGCTGATTGATAATATGGCTGACGTCGCCCATTTTGGCCCCATACATGGCGCGCCAATTAAAGAGTTCAAAAATATTGTTTACAAGCACACCTACTGCCAGCAGTTAACCGGCGGTTCTGAGTTGCTAGCTGAAGATGGTGAGTTGCAGTCAGAGGCGACTTACCACGGTCCCGCGTATATGAACACGTATATGACAGGGCAGGTCGAGGGCATGGAGGTCGCGTCACGTTTGCTAGTAACGCATGTGCCAATTGATCTTAATAGTTTTGATTTGCGGTTTGGAGTTGCCGTGAAGAAAATTGCGGGCATGAGCGACGAACAAAATAATGACGTGGCGCGCCAGTATACTGAGCAAAATCGCACGGCCTTCTTTCAAGATGTACATATATGGCATACCAAAACGCGAGTCGACAATCCGGTGCTCTGTGATGGTGATGGCCCGATAAACCGCCTACGTCAGTGGTATCAACAGTTTTACGTTAATGTTGCTGACGTGCCGGAAGTATTTGCCGAGCGGCGTGAATATGTGGTGGATTACGCGCTGCGCAATACGTAAACAGCGTGGCTCGCCAGCTTTGATAATAAGGGAATAAATGATGGATGTTCGCAGCTTAGGTTATGTTGTTATTGAATCGACTGATCCCTCGGAGTGGCAGGATTACGGTACAAATATACTGGGATTGATGAACGTGCCGAGTGACGACGGTAGCGTCTACCTTAAGATGGATCAGCGGCCTTATCGCTTTGCCATAGTGAAAGCGGAGCAAAATCGCCTTCGTTACTGTGGTTGGGAATTAGCCGACGAAGCGGGTTTTAAACAAGCAAAGGAAGAATTGCAGGCCGCGGGCATTGATTTCACTGAAGGATCTGCCGCCCGTGCTAAATCGCGTCGCGTGCGTGGCTTAATTCAGTTGCAAGACCCCTCCGGCAACGAGCTAGAGTTGTATTGGGGTGCTGAGCTGGATTACGGTAAGTTTATTTCGCCCCGGGGGATCTCTGGCTTTGAAACCGGATTTAACGGTGATATGGGTTTTGGTCATGCCGTATTGCCAGCGTCCAAGCTTGCTGAGACCCACGCTTTCTACACCGATGTTTTGGGTTTTGGCGACAGCGATTACATGCATTTTCACTTTTCGCCTGATCCCAATGACCCGGGTCAAGGCTTGAATTTTATGCATGTTAATAATCCGCGTCACCATAGTTTAGCGCTATATGAAGATGCGGTGAACCCGGTTGCTTGTGTGCATTTAATGCTGGAAGTTACTGACGTAGACGAAGTTGGTTATTGTCTCGATCGCGTTCATGCAGCGGGTATCCCGATAGTGTCTAGCTTAGGCCGACACACCAACGACAATATGCTGTCCTTTTATATGGCGACGCCTGCTGGGTTTGCAATGGAATTCGGCACCGACGGTCTGCAAATGAATTGGGAAGGTTTTACCCCAACGGTAACGAGCTTGCCGAGTTTGTGGGGCCACAAATTTAATATGCCCGACGCGTAAACTACGAGTATTAAGGCCTAGCGAAAGCCGCACCCTATGGTGCAATTGAAGATAATGACAGGAGATACAGTATGGGCGAAGCGCAAGCTAAAAACGCAGCCAAGAGCTCAATTGTTGCCGAGATGATGGCTGCTATAACGGCGATGCAACCGCGTTTGCGCGAGCGCGCGGCAGAGACTAAAGCGTTGCGCAAAGTGCCGCAGGCTTCAATTGATGAATTGCAGCAACTCGGCTTTTTCTTGGCTTTACAGCCAAAGCGTTACGGCGGTTTAGAATTGTCTCCCCAAGATTTTTTCCGTATGCAAATCGCGCTCGCAGAAGCCTGTATGTCGACGGCTTGGGCCAGCGGTATTATCGCGGTGCACGCGTTTCAAATAGCGGTGATGGATGATCGTGCCCAGCAAGCTATTTGGGGCGATAATATTCATACACGCGTTTCATCGTCTTATGCGCCAATGGGTAAGGTCGCTGTTGTCGACGGCGGCTTTAAACTGAGTGGCCGCTGGGGTTGGTCTAGTGGTAGCGATCACTGCACATGGGTGCTATTGGGCGCGATAATTCCTGGCGACGGTTACCGCACATTCCTTGTTCCCAAGGGGGATTATCAGATCATTGATACCTGGCGGTCGATGGGCTTAGAGGGTACGGGCAGTAATGACATAGAGGTGAAAGATGCCTTTGTTCCTGATTATATGACCCACAAACAGAGCGACGGCTTTGCCTGTACGAATCCAGGACAGGCGGTAAACACAGCGCCTTTATATCAATTACCGTGGGCTCAAACCTTTATTCGCGTGGTTTGCACGCCAGCGATTGGCGCGTGTAAGGCCGCGGTTGAGCTGTATAAGCATGCGGTACTAAACAAGGCCAGCGGCGACCCAACTAAGCTCGCCGGTGATACTCAGGTGCAAGAGCGTATTGCTGCGGCGGTGAATGGCATCGACGAAATGGAAGCGCTGTTATTCCGCAACTTCGATGCCATGATGGCTTTAGTAGAAGCTGGGCAGCCGGTGCCAGTGGAAGATCGAGTGCGCTACCGCTACCACGCCTCTTTAGTGATTAGTAAAAGTATTGCGATTGTCGATTCCCTGTTTGAAGTAGCTGGCGGCCAGTCAGTATTTCTAGGCAGCGAGATTCAGCAGCGATTTTTAGATATCCACACAGCTAGAGCGCATGTTGCCAATAACCCCACCAGCTTTGCGCGTAATTTAGGCGGCGTTGATTTGGGCATGGATAACGGCGATTACTTCATTTAAGCCTGATGTGAGTTAGTTCTGAAACCCGGCAGTGCCGGGTTTTTTATGTGTGCGCCAGGCATGGCGCGTAGCGCCGTGACGGGCGCTGTTCCAAACCGCGTGGTGGCGATTGGATGACTTGGTGGTGAGAGTCCACTATCGGCCCGGCAAGGGGAACGATTAGCCGAACGGCAAGGGTGTCCATTG
>NZ_JBFHDY010000084.1:0-15587 GCF_041584495.1 Zhongshania sp. | reverse complement strand
CTTTGAAATGGTGCGGATGGAGAGACTCGAACTCTCACGCCTTGCGGCACCAGAACCTAAATCTGGCGTGTATACCAATTTCACCACATCCGCACACCCGTAAACCGACTTAAGGTATTGAATTATCTCGGTTTACAAACATATTCGCAGGAGCTCAGTCCCGCGAGGAACGAGATTGTGCCACAGCCCATGACCGCGATCAAGCGAAGCGGCGACACAATTTCAGACGTATTCTAAAATAATGACAATTTCACTACTAAGAATACGTCAAAGGAGCACTTAGACGCGCTCGATAATCGTACTGATGCCCTGCCCCATACCAATACACATGGTCGCCAAACCTACTGACGTGTCGCGCTGCTCCATCACATTCAACAAGGTAGTGACAATACGGGTACCTGAACAGCCAAAGGGGTGACCTAGGGCAATCGCACCGCCATTCAGGTTAACCTTGTCGTCCATTTTATCCAGCAAGCCCAGATCTTTAAGCACAGGCAGAGATTGCGCGGCAAACGCCTCGTTAAGCTCTACCGTCTGGATATCGTCCATGCTCATCCCAACGCGCTTAAGCGCTTTATGGGTTGATGGTACTGGGCCATAACCCATGATTGACGGATCAACACCAGCAACGGCCATTGCCGTGACTTTAGCCCGTGGCGTTAAACCAAGATCCATTGCCCGCTGACCAGACATCACGATCATTGCAGAGGCGCCATCGGCGATCTGCGAGCTAGTGCCTGCCGTTACAGTGCCGTTGCGAGGGTCAAAGGCTGGACGCAACTGCGCCAAACTTTCAAGGGTGGTTTCTGGGCGAACCGTGGTATCGGCTTTCACCAATATTTTGCGACCGTCTTCAGCGTGGCCTTCCATCGCAAAAATCTCATTATCGAAGAGCCCCTTCGCCTGCGCCTCTGCTGCGCGCATATGAGAGCGCAAACCGAATGCGTCTTGCTGCTCGCGGCTAATGCCGTGCATCATGCCGAGCGCCTCAGCAGTCATGCCCATCATGCCTGCAGCGCGCGCCACGTATTTGCTCGCCTGCGGGTTTGGATCAACACCGTGGTTCATCGCCAAATGACCCATATGCTCAACACCACCGACCATAAAGGTGTCACCGCAGCCACTCATAATTGCACCCGCAGCGGTGTGCAGTGCAGACATTGAGGAACCGCATAAACGGCTCACAGTCTGCCCCGCTACTTCATGAGGAAGCTTGGTAAGCACGGAGATCATCCGCGCAATATTCCAGCCCTGTTCATTCGTCTGGTTCACACAACCCCAGATCACATCTTCAAAACTCGCCGGATCCACTCCGGGATTACGCGCCAAAAGCGCATCAATCAAGGCCGCCGATAAATTTTCAGCACGTACATTCCGAAACACGCCGTTTTTAGAGCGCGCCATTGGGGTACGGGCGCAATCGACAATTACCACATCATTTGCTTTAAAAGTCATTACTGTATCTCCGCCCGATTATTTAAAGAAAGTTTCGCCATTCGCCGCCATTGCCCGCAGGCTGGCAGTGGGCTGGTACAAAGGTCCGAGATCTGCATAGCGGTCAGCCATTTCACAGAATGCTTTAGCACCCATCTGATCGATATAGCGCAGCGCGCCGCCGCGGAATACCGGAAAACCAATACCCATCACCAAGCCCATATCGGCGTCAGCTGGGTCACGCAAGATACCTTCATCAATGCAGCGCACTGTTTCGATACACATCGGTATCATCATCCGCGCTTGAATGTCGTCATCGCTCAACTCCACACTGGCTTGCTTGGCTTTAGCAGCTATCTCCAGGGCCGTGTCGTCCTCACACTTCTTGGGCTTACCCTTCTTGTCTTCTTCGTAACGATAGAAGCCGATGCCGTTTTTCTGACCGTAACGCTTGGCCTCAAACATCATCTGCGAAATACCGGTAAAGTCGTGACGCATCCGATCTGGGAAGCCATCAGCCATGACTTCAGCGGCGTGGCAGCCGGTATCAATACCTACAACGTCCATCAAATAAGCTGGCCCCATTGGCATACCAAAGCCTTCCATCACCTTGTCGACTTTGCGGAAATCCGCGCCATCGCGAATCAGCATGTCGAAGCCAGCAAAATAAGGGAACAGTACGCGGTTTACATAGAAGCCCGGGCAATCGTTAACGACAATTGGGGTTTTACCGATTTGCAGTGCGTACTTAACAACCCTAGCAACAGTCGACTCACTGGTTTTTTCGCCGCGAATAACCTCAACCAAAGGCATTGCATGCACTGGATTAAAGAAGTGCATACCACAGAAATTCTCTGGCCTTTCAAGAGCTTCGGCGAGATATGTAATAGAAATTGTAGATGTATTTGACGCTAAAACCGCATCCTTACGGATATGCTTCTCGGTCTCGGCAAGTACTGCGCGTTTCACTTTTGGATTTTCAACAACGGCCTCGACGATAACGTCTGCCTTGTCGAAACCGTCATAGTTCAATGATGGGCGAATGCTGTTCAATACCGCAGACATTTTGTCAGCGGTCATGCGGCCGCGAGACACCCGCTTGGCCAGTAATTTACCCGCCTCTTTCATGCCCAGCTCAATTCCCGCCTCGGCAATATCCTTCATCAGGATCGGCGTGCCTTTATAAGCGGATTGATAGGCGATACCGCCGCCCATAATACCTGCGCCCAACACGGCGGCCTGCTTAACTTCACCACCGGTTTTGGCAAAACCACGCGCGGCTTTGCTCACTGCTTGCTCGCTCAAAAACAAACCAACCAGTGCTGCAGACTGTGGCGTGCGCACCAGCTTAATGAAGTGGTCTATCTCAACTTCAATCGCTTCTGCGCGATTAAGGCCGACATTACGCTCCATTGACTTAGCGGCAGTCAGGGGCGCAGGCATATGGCGGCCAGCTTGCTGAGCAACCATCGCCTTACCCGTAGTAAATGACATCATTCTCTCAATGTCATTTAACTTAACAGGCGTGGTTTTCTCGACGCGACGCGCTTTATAGTCAAACTCACCGGCAATAGTATTTTTCAGTAAGTCTAGAGAAGCTTCTTTTAATAACTCAGGCGCAACAACGGCATCAACACCGCCATCCTTTAAAGCCGCATCTGGCTTTTGTTGGTTGCCAGTCGCTACCCACAACATCGCATTATCGCAGCCGATGACACGCGGCAAACGCACTGTGCCACCAAAGCCAGGATTGATCCCCAATTTTACTTCTGGCAAGCCTACAATAGCTGTCGTTGACATAATCCGGTAATCACAGGCCAAGCACATTTCAAAACCGCCACCTAAGGCAACGCCGTTAATCGCGACAACCGTTGGTACTGGCAAATCTTCAAACGCGTTGAAGACATCATTGGCCTGCTGAGCCCAACCGCGTAACTCGGCGTCTGGCAGCTTAAACAGCTCGGTAAATTCAGTAATATCTGCACCAACAATAAATACCGACTTTCCGCTGGTAACCAATACCCCTTGGAGGCCCGCTTCCCCGGCAAGGGCTGTGGTGGCTTCACCCAACTCCTGCAGCGTTACACGGTTAAATTTATTTACTGAATCGCCCTCAAGGTCGAAACAGAGCTCCGCAATCCCATTTTCTAGGTATTTTGCAGTTAACGCCTTGCCTTGATAAATCATCGTTGTTCCTCAAATTGAGTTTGTGGCGACGGTATTTACCGTACGCCCCATGTTTTCCATGTAAACATCGCGCGCTAAAACTACCTTATTACCAAAACCTTGGCAAGCTAAGCCGCTATTTAATCGGTTAAACACGCCGGATCAAATCGATAGCCCTCACCTAACCAATCACAAATTTCCTCAGCTACAGGGTGCCGCACAGCTGCGTACTCTGCAATATAGCGCTGTTTTGCATTTTCGCTGAGGCCATCTAGGCCCTGCCGCTGAAATATCGTCATATCTCGTTTCAGCAATGACGCCAATACTGCGGGTAACGGGCTAAGCACGGAATCTAACAGTTGCTCAGAATCATAACCTGCCCTGCCAGTATAGACGGCTGCCAGCGTCGGCAAGACTAGGCCCGACAAATGAAATTGATTCATTGGATTAACCATATGACCGGCGCACCATGCCGACAACTGCCAAGGTCGCCCAGTAAAGGGAGCCAAATGCAGAAAACGACTGGTTTTACGCCCGTCATTAACTGGGTAGTTGTCCCAAAGCAGGGGTTTTCGCCCGAGCAATGCTGTGGCTCGTGCCATATCCTCTTCGGAATACGCCTCGCTAATAACGCGATTCCCAGTCCACAGCAAATCGATATCGGGAGCTAAGCCAGCATCCAAATCCGCAAAGTAATTATCGGGGCAGCGACCAAACAACGCCTCAAGAATTGGATCAAAACTATAGTAGCTCGGACAAACCGCGAGCTTTACCTGGGGAAGCTGGGCGCGAATATCATTGACCACCGCCAGCTGGTTTTCAGCAAGTTGCGGATTTCCGGCGGGTAAATCGTCAAATAACACCCACAAAATATCGGGCTTTAGCTCAGCGATTGCAGCAATTTTACGCGCTAGTTTGATTTTGTCTGTCGGCGTGTAACTGGCTTGAAGGCCCGCAGGCGAAAGGCCAAGCCCCCACGAAATTCCCGAGCGACGGCAGTGTTCGCCCAGCATTAATAAATTATCACGATGACGTGCGCTAAAATCCTGTGGCCATTCACTGCGTAGACTAACATCGGCCTTCGGCGCGTAAATGTAGCTACCATAACCCCATTGACGCAGCAGTCCCGGCAGTGAAAAACGCTGCGCCCACGTCCATTGGCGACCGTAGAAGCCTTCAATAAGTCCGGGCGCAAATGCCATATTAATATCCTTTAACCGCGATAATAACGCTGCTCAACAAAAGGGCTTTTACGTAGCGTTAGTGGCAATAATTTACCTCGAACACTGGCGTAGAGCGCCTCACCCTGACTGAGTGCTTTTGTTGCGACGTAGGCCATCACTATAGGGCGCCCGATACTCGGACCGAAACCGCCGCTACTGACTCGCCCAAGCACACTGCCCTCAGCATTGACGATCTCAACACCCTCGCGCACTGGCGCTCGCCCTTCAACGTCGAGCAAGACCCGCTTTTCTGCGGTGCCTTCAGCTAATTGTTTGGCGATAACAGCTGCGCCGGGATAATTTCCGGCCCGCGCCTCACCGGGACGCCGCACCTTGGAGATCGCCCACAGCAGATTGGCGGAAACGGGCGAAATACTCTCATCCATGTCATGACCATAAAGGCATAGGCCCGCTTCTAGACGCAGCGAGTCTCTGGCACCGAGGCCAATAAACTCCACTTCGTCTTCGGCCAATAAAAGGCGCGCTAACTTTTCTGCGTCAGCGGCAGCAACGGATATCTCAAAACCATCTTCGCCGGTGTAACCGGAGCAACTCAGCCAGCAATCAATGCCAGCAACTTGACAGGACAGCGTATCCATAAACACCATATTGGCAGCCGCTGGCGCCAAACCTGCCATCACCTGCCGCGCCGCTGGCCCCTGCAATGCCAGCAAGCCCTGATCCACCAGCATTTCCATGCTGATGGATTCCGGTAAATTCTGCCGCAGCCACACATAATCTTGGTCTTTACAGGCGGCATTCACCACTAACATAAAACTGTCGCCGCAGTTGGCGAACATAAGATCATCGCGAATGCCGCCCTGCTCATTTGTTAACAAGCCATAGCGCTGGCGATCAAGTGGCAAACCCAACACATCTTGCGGCATCAAGGCTTCCAGCGCTTGCGCAATATTTTCTCCGCGCAAGCGAATCTGCCCCATATGCGACACATCAAATAAACCCGCCGCATTACGCACTTGCAAATGCTCTTTCATTACACCCATTGGGTACTGCACCGGCATATCGTAACCTGCAAACGGCACCATTTTTGCGCCAAGCTCGCGGTGTAATGCATTTAGGGCAGTGGTTTTTAATACTTCAACGGTCATTTACATCTCCGAAAGGATTTGCGACTGATAGGCTAGGCAATGGCCAACAGAACACAAATTCGCTAAATTCACTTATCAACGTCGGGGGCGGGACTATCAGCGCGCCAAGGAAAACAGCTGTTCAAAATTTGCGGTGGTTTGCTGGGCAACGTCAGCAAAAGACAAGCCTTTCAATTCGGCAACACACTCGGCTACTTCAACAACGTATTTCGGTTCATTTTTTTTACCCCGGTAAGGCACCGGCGCAAGATATGGTGAATCGGTTTCAACAAGTAAGCGCGACAGGGGCACCCGGCGTACAACCTCACGCAATTCCTGCGCATTCTTAAAGGTTATGATGCCTGAAAAAGAAATGTAGTAACCCATGTCGAGTGCGGCTTCAGCCATTTCCCACGACTCCGTGAAACAGTGCAGGACGCCACCCACCTCAGCCGAGCCATGTTCAGCAATCAGCTTTAACGTATCGGCACGCGCATCGCGGGTGTGCACTATTGTGGGTTTTCCGCAACTGGCCGACACCTGTAGGTGTTGGGTAAAGCTTTGTTGCTGCTCTTCTTTGCGCTCACTGCTGTAGTAATAATCCAATCCCGTCTCACCAATGGCAACAACTTTGGGATGATCTGCCAGCGCCAACAGCGTCTGCTTAGAGCAAATTTCGTCAGCGATATCCAGAGGATGAATACCTACCGAGGCGTAAATATTTGGAAATTTTTCAGCAATCGCCACCACCGCTGGCGCGTTATTAAGATCGATACCGATGCACAACATACGGTCAACCCCCCGCTCAGTGGCGGCTTTAACCGCAGCATCGAGGCTGCCATCGTAGGGACTGAGGTCAATACGATCAAGATGACAATGACTATCTACAAGCATGAATTTCTCGTTTGGCATTCTGGTTTGAGATATAACGTAGATCCGACACGCAAATAAAATCTACGCGACACACCGATTTACATCGTGTGAGTGGGCTTGTCTGATTCAATGATACCGGCGAGATAGGATTCAATTTTTTTGTTAGCAATGCCGTCCCCGCCAACAAATTGAACACCGACACCAGCCGCGCGATTGCTCTGTGCACCGCGTGGCGTAATCCACACAACTTTGCCGGCAATAGGCAATTTTTCAGGCTCATCCATTAGCGTCAACAACATAAACACTTCGTCGCCAACTTTGTAGGGCTTGGTTGTCGGCACAAAAAGGCCACCATCGCGAATAAACGGCATATACGCCGCATACAATACGGCCTTGTCACGAATAGTCAGTGACAAAATGCCATTGCGTGCACCCTGCGCACCACTCATAAATGTAAACCACCCTGCGGAATAGAAGCGTTATAACGTGTTGATAATGGCATCATAGCAATATGTTTACGCAACCGCACGATTTTGGCACAATTGCGCCCACTCGAGGAACACGCTTTCCAATATCAAGCGCTTATTCAACGCGACGCCACGGCTAAAACTACTCCGCAGTTTCAGGGCGCGCTCTAAACTGCCGATAACACGCTTTGCTGGCAGCGATTTAAAGCGCTGCCAACTCACTGCAGTTAAAGCCTGGCCTGCCAATTGGTAACGAGACAGCGACAGTAAGCGCGCCACCCACCAATCGAGCACCTGCAATATATCTGCGTCTAGCATCTCCTCTGCAAATTGCAAAGGGCTGCGCTGCCCGCCTACTAGCGCCATCAAGCCCCTGTCAAAACGCTCGCGACTTGCCAAACCATCTTTATCAAAGACCTGACGCGCCGCCAAAGGCCGCCCACCCGCTTCCGCTAATAAGCGTTGCGCCATGGCTTGATCGCCGACATAGTCTCGCAACCATGGCTCAGCCAGCTCGGGGCTCGGAATACCAAAGCTTAATTGCAAACAGCGCGAACGTATCGTCGCTAGCAGTTGGCTGCTGCTGTGGCTGACTAATATGAGTAGCGTGCCACTGGCAGGTTCTTCAAGGGTTTTAAGCAATGCGTTGGCGGTATTTACATTCATCGCCTCAGCGGGGTGTATTAGCACCAGTTTCCGGCCACCATCACGATGGGCGTGTTGGGCCGAAAAATGTTGCAAGCTGCGCACTTGGTCGACGCCAATTTGCCGCTTCCCCTCCTCGGGAGAAATCTCCCGAAAATCTGGATGAGAAGCATCACGCTGAAAATGACAGCTGCGACATTGTCCACAAGCTGCCAATTCGCCCGGTGACTCGCAAAGCAAGTACGCTGCTAGGGCTTGAGCAAATCGCAATTTACCAATCGCACTCGGACCACTCAGTAATAAGGCGTGAGGCAAACGCTCAGCGTGAATCTGCTTTTGCACTTCTTGCCACTGGACCATTTGCCAGGCGTAGGCATGCTGCGGCTCAGACATGAGCGGCCACCTGATAAGCTGCTAATTGCTGTTTCAGTTCGGCGGCAATGTCTCGCTGCACGCTCGCCAGGTCTGCGCTGGCATCAATTAGTTTAAACCGCTGCGGCTCGGCGACAACCCGCGCCAAATAGCCGTCGCGCACTTTTTCAAAGAAATCGTGTTTTTCTTGCTCAAAACGGTCGAGAGCCCCCCGTTCGCTCGCCCTGGCCATACCGACATCGACAGGGGCGTCGAGCAGCACGGTGCAATCTGGCTTTAATACGCCCTGCACCATCGTTTCTAAGCTGGCAATAACATCGGTAGACAAGCCCCGCCCCCAACCTTGATAAGCAAAGGTGGCATCGGTAAAACGATCGCACAAAACCCATTCGCCACGTGCCAACGCAGGTACAATTACCTGATTAATGTGCTGAGCGCGCGCTGCGAATACCAAGAGTAATTCTGTCAGTTCGCACATGGTCTCTTCGCGGGGCACTACTAAGGTATTGCGAATTTCTTCGGCGAGAGGCGTACCGCCAGGCTCCCGACTAACAATATAAGGAATTCCCGCTGCATCGAGCAGCTGGCAAATAAACGCGATATTAGTCGATTTACCTACGCCCTCAGTGCCTTCAACAGTGATAAATCGCCCTTTGGCTGGCGTGTTCATTTATTTCTCCGGAAGCGGTGGCGCCGAGCGGTAATCCGCACGGCGCTTTTGCACTTGATAGCGTTTTACTGCGGCTTCGTGCTCTTTCAAGGTAGCCGAAAAATAATGGGTACCGTCCCCCTTAGCAACAAAAAATACCGCGTCGCCATCCGCCGGGTGCAAGGCAGCGTAAATCGCTTCTCGCCCCGCTAATGCAATGGGACTGGGAGGAAGGCCATTTTGCCGGTAAGTATTATAAGTATTGCTGTCGTCCCGCAGATGCGAGCCTCGCAAATTACCCTGGTAGCTGTCGCCTAAGCCGTAAATCACGGTTGGGTCGGTTTGCAGGCGCATTCCTGTCTGCAGGCGCCGCACAAAAACCCCGGCAATTTCTGCCCGCTCGTGAGCAACGCCCGTTTCCTTTTCAATAATCGAGGCCATAATCAAGGCCTCGTAGGGGTTAGCGTAGGGTAGATTATCCGCGCGAGCCGCCCATTCGTCCGCCAGCACTCTTTGCATACGCTGGTAGGCCCGAGTCAAAATTAGGCTTACTTTGTCACCGCGGTAGTAGTCATAAGTATCGGGGAAAAACAAACCCTCGGGCTCTTGCGCCATGGGTTCGGTAATATTTAATTGCGCCCACAGGTCGGCGTTTTGGCTTAGCTCTTGTTTCTCAAGTAAGTCTTGTGTCTCCAAGTAACGTAGCAACTGAGCCAAGGTCCAACCCTCCACCAGCGTCAGCTGATGGCGAACCACGTCACCTAAGCGCATCATCGCCAAACTTTCAGCGACAGTCATACCTGCCTCAAAACGATACTCACCCGCTTTTATATCCGCAGCCTGAGGGTGCAGACGACCATATATTTTCAATATATAAGGTTTACTGATCCAGCCGCGTTCTGCGAGTAGCATCACCATACTGGAATACGCAGTACCCGGCGGCAACACAAAAACTTCGGTGCTTTCTGTCAGCGGTAAAGGCTTATTAAGGTATGAGTTGAGATACCACGCCAAGGCCAGCACCGTAAGTATAAGAGGGAATATTAGCGCCAACAGGGCTTTAAATACTTTAAGCATAGAAATGTGACTCAAACTCCCGCTGTAACTGTCGACACATCGGACCTATGGCCTTATGCATACATTCTATTTTTATTACTGGCCAAATACCGATAACACTATTGCAAATAAATACCTCGTCGGCCTTACGCAGTGTCGACATTTCCACCGCCTCGATGACCACCCGCAGCCCTATTCGCTCAGCCGCAGCAAGGATCTGCTGGCGCATAATGCCGTTGACACCGCAATCATTCAAGCGAGGGGAAACTAAACAACCCCCTACCGCCAAAAACACATTGCTCCGAGTGGCTTCGATAATTTTTCCGGTCTCATCAAGTACCAAGCCTTCATCAAATCCCCGGCCTTGCATCTCCCGCGCCGCCAGCACCTGCTCTAGACGGTTAAGGTGTTTGATGCCGGCGAGCTGTGGCTGACGAGCCAGCCGAGTTTGACATAAGCCAAGCGCAACGCCCTGCTGCCAATACCCCTGTGACGCTGGCGCTACGGGAGAGAGACTAACAATCCGATGCGACGCCGCCGCTCGGGGGCTATAACCCCGGCTTACAGCGCCACGAGTCAATATTATTTTTAAAATCGCATCATTAGCGCCTAAATTCGCTAATAATCGCGAACAATCCCCAGCGAGCACACCGGTATCACACGGTATGTGTAAACGGTGGGCGTCTTGCGCTAAACGCTGTAGATGCTCGCCCAACCACAGCGCAGAACCCTTGCGAACCAGTATCGTTTCGAACAGACCGTCGCCATAGGCTAGGCCTCGATTATCGAGGCTAATACTATTGGCGAGCTGGCCATTCACCATGCTTGCCGACGTCATTAGTTTACTCAACTACTGAGTTGGCCAAACAATAAGCTGCCATTAGTCCCACCAAAACCAAAAGAATTGGACAACACCCGCTGCAGCTTGCGTGGTTGCGCAGTGTGGGGTACGTAATTTAAATTGCAGCCCTCCTCCACGTCATCGAGATTGATTGTCGGTGGCGCAACCTGGTCACGTAGCGCTAAAATCGAGAATATGGCCTCTACCGCGCCTGATGCCCCCAGCAAATGCCCAACCATAGACTTGGTTGAACTCACTGCAATTTTTTCGGCTGCCGGGCCCAATAGGCTTTCAATCGCGCGGCTTTCCGCGACATCCCCAGCAGGCGTAGACGTGCCGTGGGCATTGATGTAGTCGACTTGATCCGCATTTAAGCGCGCATCGTCTAAAGCGCTTTGCATTGCCGCCCGCGCGCCGCGACCGTCTTCCGGCGGCGAGGTCATGTGAAAGGCATCGCAGCTCATGCCGAAACCCAAGATCTCAGCATGAATATGCGCGCCGCGGCGTTTAGCAAACTCATACTCTTCTAACATCAACATCCCAGCGCCATCGCCCAGTACAAAACCGTCACGGTTTTTATCCCATGGCCGACTTGCGCGCGCGGGATCATCATTGCGGGTAGACATGGCTCGGGCCGCCGCAAACGCACCCAAACCCACCGGGGTGGTTGCCATTTCGGCACCACCAGCCAACATTGCGTCAGCATCTCCGTAGGCGATCATCCGCGCCGCCATCCCGATATTGTGGGTACCTGTTGTGCACGCCGTCGCGATCGCAATACTCGGCCCCTGCAGATTGTGCTTTATAGCAACAACGCCAGCGATCATATTAATAATGGCGCCGGGTACCGTAAACGGCGATATTTTGCGCGGGCCGCCATTATTTAATAACTGCCTACTGTTTTCTATCAGACCTATACCACCAATGCCAGAGCCTATCGCGGTACCTATACGGTGAGCATTCGTGTCATTTACCTCAATACCCGAATCTTCAAGCGCCTGCTCTGCTGCCGCCACACCGTAGTGAATAAACGGGTCAAAACGCTTGGCTTCCTTGCCAGACATATAGTCATTAATGTCGAAATTTTTTATGGCGCCCCCGATACGGGTCGCAAACTCGCTAACACCGAAGCGATCAATTGCCGAGATACCGCTTTTCCCCGCAAGAATATTGCGCCAAGTTTCAGTTACTGAATTTCCAAGCGGGCTAATTATTCCCATCCCAGTGACGACAACTCTTCTCTTATCCATAATACTCTCCCGACTCTAGGCACGTGTTGTATACGCTCTATTTTAAGACATGGATGCCACACGTTCAGACATAAAAAAAGCCGTTCTACATTACATAGAGACGGCTTTTTTAAACGGCTAGGCCGTTATATTACTTACTGAAGATTGGCTTTGATGTAATCAATGGCCAGCCTAACAGTGGTAATTTTTTCAGCTTCTTCATCAGGAATCTCAGTTTCAAATTCCTCTTCCAGAGCCATTACCAGTTCAACCGTGTCCAGCGAATCTGCGCCGAGATCTTCTACGAATGATGCAGACTCTGACACATCTTCTTCTTTAACACCCAGTTGCTCTGCAACAATCTTCTTGACGCGTTCTTCAATGCTACTCATGGTCGTTGGTGACTCCTAATTGATATTAAAATTTTGGGCCTGCTTCCCGGTGGCCACTTAACTTGGCCACAAGCATGACCACCGAAAATTGTGTTTCATATCGCCAGCACTTCGGCGCTCATTCTACCGCGACTGATGCCGCTTGTGCATAGAAAAATATGAAAAATTCACGCTCAAGCTAGATTTTTCCTCCCTGAGCATATGTTTACGCCATATACATACCACCGTTAACGTGAATTGTTTCACCAGTAACATAACCTGCAACATCGCTTACCAAGAAAGCCACTACCCCGGCAATCTCTTCCGGGCTGCCTAAGCGCTGCAGCGGTATTTGAGTTTTTAGGGCCTCACGCTGATCGTCGCCGAGTTTTTTCGTCATATCGGTATCGATAAATCCTGGTGCCACCCCATTTACGGTGATGCCTCGTGATCCAATTTCCCGTGCCAGCGCGCGAGTGAAGCCATCCATACCCGCTTTGGCTGCAGCATAATTGGTTTGCCCGGCATTGCCCATTGCGCCAACCACCGAGCTAATATTAATTATGCGACCCCAGCGAGCCTTAGTCATACCGCGCAAACAAGCTTTACTCAAGCGATAAAGCGAATTGAGATTGGTATCAATAACGTCATACCACTCATCGTCCTTCATGCGCAGCATGATGTTGTCTTTAGTGATACCGGCGTTATTCACCAACACCGCTGGCGCGCCAAACTGTTCTGTGATCGCCTTCAGTGTCGAGTCAACCGACTCAGTGTTAGACACATTCATCATCATACCGACGCCGCTAATACCGCTCGCTTTAAAATGCGCGGTAATTGCGTCGGCGCCACCGCCTGTTGTCGCCGTACCAATAACTTGATAGCCCATATTGCCAATCGCAATGGCGATTGCCTGCCCAATACCACGGCTCGCGCCAGTGACTAATGCTACTTTCGCTGTCATCTTCCCGCTCCTAAATAGAATCAATTTATTCGGCAGCAGCTTTCAGTGCCGCCGCCAGTGTTTCGGGTGACTCAATATTCAAACAACTTAGCGATTTTTCTATACGCTTGTTCAAGCCGCTCAACACTTTACCTGGGCCAGCTTCTATGGTCGTCGTAATACCGGCTGCGGCCATCGTCTCAACACAAGACACCCATTTAACCGCACTGTAAATCTGCTCCACCAACAAGGCCTTGATCGCCGACGGATCGCCTTCAGTTTTGCCGTGCACATTGTGCACCACTGGAACCCTTGGTGATTGCAAACTCACTGCAGCTAAAGCTTCAGCCAATTTTTCGCCCGCAGGTCGCATCAAAGAGGTATGGAAAGGCGCGCTTACCGGCAAGGGCAATGCGCGCTTAGCGCCTGCCGCCTTAAGTAATTCAATCGCCTTGTCGACACCAGCCACCTTACCGGCAATAACAACCTGACCCGGCGAATTGAAATTTACCGCCTCAACCACGCCCGCCGCTGACGCTTGCTGACAAATATCAATAATTTGCGCGTCATCCAAGCCCAACACGGCCGCCATCGCGCCCTCGCCCACGGGCACCGCTGTTTGCATATACTGACCACGCGCGCGCACCAAGCGCACCGCATCAGCAAAATCAATTGCACCAGCACAAACCAAGGCAGAAAACTCACCAAGGCTATGGCCGGCCATCAACGAAGGCTGCAAGCCTCCCTGCTCACACCACAAACGCCATACCGCAACACTGGCGGTTAATAATACCGGCTGAGTAGTTTCAGTTAAATTAAGCTGGGCTTGCTTGCCATTTTGCACCAAATCCCACATATCGTAGCCCAAGGCCGCGGAGGCCTCGGCAAAAGTCGTCTTAACAGAGGGAAAAGCGGCGCCAAGCTCAGCTAGCATACCGACTTTTTGCGAGCCCTGACCGGGGAAAACCAAGGCAAGTTGCTGGGTATTCATTCCATGTATCCTTAATCAGTGATTTTTAAGATGTTGTTTCTAAGTGCTTTTCGATTTGAGCCTGCAAATCCTTGCGAACCGCCCTTGCGGCCTGACGAATTGCCGACTGAAACCCTTGCGCACCGGAACTGCCGTGGGTTTTTACGACAATACCGTTCAGCCCAAGCAATACCGCGCCATTATAGCGATCGGGATTAATGTCGCGCTGGAACGCCGCGATTACAGGGCGAGCCAAAAGGCCCACGAACATACCGTATAAGTTTTTTTGGAATCGCGCTCGCAGCTGGCTCGCTATAAAACTTGCCGTACCTTCGCAGACCTTTAACGCCACATTACCGGCAAAACCATCACAAACAACCACATCGACGTCCGCCGAAAACAGGTCGCCACCCTCAATAAAGCCGCAATAATTCAAACGAGAATCTGCACTAATAAGTTCAGCAGCATCCCGTATGGTCGCCGTTCCCTTAGTCAACTCAGAGCCAATATTCAATAGCCCTACGCGAGGCGACTCACTGCCATCAAGAACTCGACACAAGGCCGAGCCCATTTGCGCAAAGTGATGCAATTGCTGGGCATCGCATTCGGCGTTGGCACCGAGATCAAGCAAGAAAGTATGGCCATTCACAGCGGGAACCGGCGCACAAATGGCCGGGCGCTTGATACCAGGTAACCGCGTTAACACGACACAACTCATAGCAACGAGCGCGCCAGTATTCCCGGCACTGACCACAGCGGAAACAACACCGTCGCGAAGCAACTCAAGGGCAATGTACATAGAGGATTTTTTTTTGCTACGAAGTGTTCGGCTGGGTTGATCATCCATGGCCACCACATCAGGAGCATGGTGAACACATAAGCGAGTCGAATCGAATTTTTCGCTGGCAAGCGCAAGCGCGATGGCAGGCTCATCGCCAACCAAAAGGATATGAAGAGCTGAATTATGATTCAGCGCATTTACAGCAGCAGGAACAGAAGAGCGGAGACCGTGGTCCCCGCTCATTGCATCAACGGCGAGTCGCAGCGATGCCACGCAAATACTTAGTCGTCTTTACCAGCGACAACTTTACGACCACGGAAAAAGCCATCCGCAGTGACATTGTGACGGAGATGCTTCTCACCGCTGGTCTGATCCACAGACAAAGTTGGACCAGTCAATGCGTCATGCGAACGACGCTGACCCCGACGTGAACGTGTCACTTTACTTTTTTGAACAGCCATGGCCTAAAAATTCCTCAT